>CANQJI010000029.1 GCA_947624205.1 uncultured Akkermansia sp.
AAGGTTAGGAAACCGCCGTATGCCATAAAAGGCACGTACGGTGGTGTGAGAGGGGGCGAAAGCCCCCTACTCGATTAAGCCAACGCAGATTTTGGGTTGACCCCATTGCTCTTTGTTTGGATCACCTCGTAGACCCGATGATGGACCAGATCGACCAACGTATAACTCAGGTGGCAGGTTCAAGACCGAGACGCCGCAAGGCAGCGAGGTCCTGACGCACACCAGCACCGGGAATGGTGAGATAATTGCCAGTCATAAGCGCGTTAGCGCCAGCGGCAAAGATGTCGTACTGCCGCTCTTTGAGCACACTGACACGTCCGCCACAAATGCGAAGGGTGGCAGCAGGAAGCATATGACGGAAGAGGGCAATGATACGCAAAGCCTCTTCAGGGGGCATGACTGGCTGGTGCGCCAAAGGGGTGCCGGGATGTGGGTAAAGAAAATTAATGGGCACGTTGTCGATTCCTTCTCGGCGCAGTTCCTCAGCGAAACAAACACGATCCTCCCATGATTCTCCCAGACCGAAGAGTCCCCCACAGCAAACAGAAAGGCCTTCCTGTTTGGCTTGATGGACCGTTTCAAGGCGAGAGCGCCACGTCTGCGTGGTACAGACATTAGGGTAAAAATGCTCACATGTTTCAAGATTGTGGTGGAGGCGGCTTAGGCCTGCACGTTTGAGACGCTCAATAGCTTCGTGACGAAGCCGACCGAGCGAGCCACAAATCAGCGGATGCCCTGCCTTCCCTTCTGCAGAACGCGATTCGATGAACTGCGCAAGACTCTCGACGTCGGCATCAGTGAGAGCGCCACCGGATGTCACAATCCCGCAGCGAGCTACGGGAAACTCCTCCCATGAAGAGACTATTTCCCCAAGTTCCTCCTTACTCTTGAAAGGGTACTTTTCGATCTGTGTCGAGTTAAAACTACTTTGAGAACAAAAGCGGCAATTCATGTTGCAGTTGCCACTCTTGGCATTGATAATAAAACAGAGATCCACCTTGTTGTCGAAGAAATGTCGACGGAGTTCAGACGCGCTCAAGAAAAGCTCATCCTCTGGCAAGTCAAGCAGCTGTAACGCCTCCTCCCTCGATAATCCACCGGACTCTAAGACACACCGAACTCGTTCTAACATACGTCGTTCTAACATACGGTAAAGTTTCTAGCATATCCGAGCTCAATTGTAAAGGCAAAACCAAACATATGCAACGCTTGAAGCATTGCGTATTTCGTGCTATAATGAATGCGTTATGAGCAGCAGAGCACCCCGTCGTGTCGTGATCTTGGGCAGCACCGGCAGCATTGGAACCAGTGCACTAAAGGTTGCAAGAAACCTGCCAGAACACATGAAAGTTGTTGGTCTCGCTGCAGGAAACAGTGTTGAGGAACTCGCGAAGCAGGCACGCGATTGGAGCGTGCGGCACGTGGGTATTGGAAACCCTGCGAAAGAAGCTGAGCTCCGCAAATTATTGCCACCAAGCGTGCAGGTACATGTGGGAGAAGAAGGGCTTTGCGAGTTGGCCTCTCTGGAAGAAGCGGACACTGTCCTGACCGCTATCGTCGGCACTACGGGACTCCGTCCCACCTTGCGTGCTATCGAATGCGGGAAAGACTTAGCAATCGCCAGCAAAGAAATCCTGGTCATGGCGGGAGAGCTGGTCATGCGTAAGGCGGTCAAGGCAGGCATTCAGGTGCTTCCGGTAGACAGTGAGCACAACGCCATCTTCCAATGTCTGCAAACGCATGGAGGACGGGTGGACGAAGTTCGGAGGCTGATACTCACTGCCAGTGGCGGCCCTTTCCGAAATACGCCTAAGGAGGTGTTGAGTTGCGTTTCTCCGGAACAGGCGCTCTGCCATCCCACATGGAAAATGGGGCCCAAGATTACCATCGACTCCTCCACCCTTTTTAATAAAGGATTGGAAATGATTGAAGCCCGCTGGCTCTTCGGATTGCCCATTGAACAGGTGGACGTACTTATCCACCCCCAGAGCGTGGTGCATTCTCTCGTGGAATTTCGAGACGGTTCATTGCTGGCTCAGCTGAGCTGTAGTGATATGTGCTTCCCTATTCAATACGCCATCACTTATCCCGAACGTGTACCGGGTGGTTTGAAACAACTGCGTTTGGAGGAACTTGTGGATCTGCACTTCGAACTTCCCAGGGAAGAGGATTTTCCGGCCCTCAGGTTGGCGAGGAAGGCAGCGACGACAGGCGGCACCATGCCGGCCATGTACAACGCCGCCAATGAAGTTGCCGTACAAGCCTTCATGAACAGGAAACTGAGTTTCCCCGGTATCTGGGAAACCGTAGAGGAAACGCTAAACAGGACACCTGCCCGATCCTATGGAGAAAATCTGGAAATCATCTTAGAGGACGACGCAAAGGCAAGAGAAGCGGCAGAAGAAATCATTCGATCACACTAAACGACAGACGGAAGGTGTAAAGCTCACTGCTGCACAGGACGCAACTCCACGGTAGAACGTTCCCAGTCCACTGAGTGGAAAAGCACGGACAAACGCGAACCCACCTGAGGCATACCGTCCTTCCCCCGCAGACGACGACCGTTGCGCCGCCCTTTTGCTCGTACAAACTCTGCGGGAATATAGCCACGCAGATGAAAATCCTCCAGATCCACAGCAACCCCATGTCCCCACACGTCGACCACCACCGCTGGGAAAACAGGCGGGGGTTCAGCAAAGGAAAGCTGCTGAATATATGCAAATAGACGACGGCGAGTTGCCTCGGCCTCCGCTGCAGCAGAAATGCGTTCCGTACGGGAAATATGCTCAGCCAGACGTCCACAAACTTCTATGGGGAGAAGCGTCTCTTTTTTCTCAATACCACACAGGACCAGCAACGATCGATGCACCACGAGATCCGCATAGCGACGAATCGGGCTGGTAAAGTGGCAATAATCAGGCGTGGCGAGTCCGAAATGTCCCACGGGATGTGTGTCATAACACGCTCGAGCCATGGTTCGCAAGAAAGCAACCTTCAGCAGAGACTCATCCGGATGATTGGTAATCGCGCGTAGCGCCTTGCTCATTTCTTCGCGGGAAGGAATAGGAGAGATAGAAATATCGTATGCGCGTAGAAGACGCACAAATTCCACCCATTGATCCGTCTGAGGCTCAGTGTGAATTCGAAAGATAGTGGGAATAGATGCGCCGCGCAGCATGCGGGCAATTTGCTCATTGGCGGCAACCATGAACTCTTCGATCACGCGGTGAGATTCATCGCTCCGTAACGTTTCAACCCCGATAGTCTCACCTACATCATTCACAAGCATCCGCAACTCCGGTACGTCCAAATCCAACGCTCCCGCCTCCATGCGACGCATCCGCATCAGCGCAGCCAATTTTGCAGCGTTCCTCAGCATACCATCCACACGGACATCACCCAAACTTGTCCCCTTATTAATCAACTCTTGAAATTGTGGATAGGCGATGCGTTTGCTGGAACGAACCACAGCACGCGCCACGCGACACCCCTGCACCCTTCCCTGCGTATCAAGACGAATAAGGCACAGCACTGTAGGACGATCCTTTTCCGGCACGAGACTGCATAGATCGTCGCAGAGGCACTCCGGCAGCATGGGCAAAACCCGTGCCGGAAGATAGGTTGAATTGCCCCGACGTTGAGCCTCGGCATCCAGTGCTGAACCAGGACGCACATAAAAACTCACGTCGGCAATATGCACGGCAAGCTCCCAGCCTTGCCTCTCCGGAAGACGACGCAGACAGATTGCGTCATCAAAATCTCGCGCGTCCGGTGGATCAATAGTCACCACACACTCTTCACGCCAATCCTCACGGATGGCGTACTCTGCCGCAGACAATCCCAAAGGCAACTCTTCCGACTCCTTCAGAACTTCAAGAGCGAACTCGTCTCGCAATGCGAAGCGATTGATAACAAGGTGTTCAACGTTTTTGGGATCCTCTTCTCTGCCAATGATCTCTACAACCCGCACACGCACCGGCGTCTCCTTGCCATCATATGCTTGCAACGGCTCGACATGCACAAGCAATCCATGCTCCGGAGGCGCACAGGAAAACTCCGACGGCAGCATGATTGCCGGGGCATTCACACCATCCCCGCGCACAATAGGAGCGCCACCCTGTCGGATTTGATATGAACCGATCCAATCAGTACGACAACGCTCAATTACTTCTGCCACGCGAGCAGAGGCGGTGCCACGATACTCATGCCATTTTGTGCGACGTTTGTACCGCGTCCCGGGGAAATTTCCCACATAAGCCATCACTCGGTCACCGGACAAGGCCCCAAGGGAACAAGAATCATCTATAGGATATTTCCCTTTGAGGTTCGGAGACACGCCAGCAGACGGCGAGAAAAAAAGCTGATGATTATGCACACACACCGTACCCTCTACGGGCAGTTTGGCAGAACGGGAAAGCGCATCAAAATTTCGTCTCTTCGCCTTCATAGAGATGAAGCATCAGAATCCTAAGCGCGCCTTTGCCGCATCCCAGACACTCCGCCTTTTTATCATCTGCTCCATGGTTCCATCTCCCAACTTATCCGGAGAGGAGTAACGAATGAATTTGGCAAGTTTTTTAGCCCAGAGTCGCAGGTTCACATCCGCATTTCCGCTTCTCTTATATGCCTCAGCAGAAACAAGCATGGCAGAGGTGCGGTTACTGTCTTTGCAGGCCATCAGCAAACGATTGTGCCGGACATCACGAATCGTCAATTCTATACGCACATCACCCTGCGAAAGTTTGCCCACCACATCGGTAACGCCAGGGATTTTAACGAAGTGCCCGCTCACACCCGAAAGTACGCGCAGTCCCGGGCGTTGTGGTCTGAAATGTACTAATGCAATATCCACACGTACATCGCAATCCTGTGGAGAATCCACAAGTTCCCAATTTGACCCAGCGGCGGCATTTCCTTCCTTCACCGCTTCTCCCACATATTTTGTGATGTAGTTGTGCATCTGCGGCACCATGAGCGGCGCGAGTTCAGGCTGTGCTGCTTGCACTTTTGAAATATCCAACGGAGCCACATAGAGTTTTCCGCTCTTCTGAGTGCGGAATGGGTTACCTCCTCCCCATAACCACACGCCATCCAATGCCATCTTGGGGTTGTGCTTGAGTGGCACGTTGTAGAGACCGCTTTCCGACTGCAACTGACTCTGCTGCCATACACAACCGGTAGATAATACAGATACGATGAAAAGGCTGACTAAGGTAAAAAATACTTTTCGCATGCCATAACCATAGCAATTCTTGGGAGGATAAACAAGTACAATTTACGAGCGAAACAGCTCACGGACAATCTCTCCCCCTGCATCTCCTGAGCCAGGACCGAGCTCGACGAGGAAATCTGCGCAAGCTAATACACCGCTGTGGTGCTCAATGCACAAAATCGTATGTCCGGCATCGCGAAGCCGATAAATTGCCCGCAACAGCATATCAACTTCATTAAAATGCAACCCTGTCGTCGGTTCATCCAAGACGATCAGGAGCTTTTCGCGTCCCACAGAACGCGCTCGTCGTGGCGTAGCCTTCGCGAGATGAGAAGCAATGCGAATACGCTGCGCCTCACCACCGGAAAGAGTGGATGAAGCGCGGGAAAGCTGCAAATATCCAAGTCCTACTTGCTGCATGGCACTCAGGATCGCGGCAGCAGCGGGTATAGGATCGAGAAATTCCCGTGCCTCATCCACGGTGAGATTTAACACCTGAGCAATTGATCGACCTCGCCAGGTCACCTCCAGCGTCTCGCGGTTGTACCGAGCACCTTTACAGGCATCGCAAGGGATGAGGATATCCGAGAGGAAATTCATATCCACCTGCAGAAAACCGGTTCCCGCGCAGCGTTCGCAGCGACCTCCCCGCACTCCAAGGGAAAAGCGCGTCGGGGTGTAGCCACGAGTTCGAGAGAGAGGGAGTTTTGCATAGAGAGGGCGCAGCACATCCAGCAACCCACTCACTGATGCCGGTGTAGAGCGTGGAGAAGAGCCTAGTGCACTCTGGTCTACAACAACGGCGCGAGAAATGGATGCGGCGCCGTCGAGCTTACCGGCTTTGAATGCAGGAAGGAGGCACTCATGCACCAAGGTACTCTTGCCGGATCCACCGGGACCAGAAACACAGGTAAACGCTTGCAAAGGGAAACGAAAATCAAACCCTTTCAGATTACGTGCGGTGGCGTTGTGTAGTGTTGCCCAGTGAAGCATCTTTGCCTCTTGTTGTTGAATTCGAGCAAAATTCCGCCGCCCGGACAGCCAGGCACCCGTCTGTGAATTCGGATCATCTGCTATTTGAATCGGTGTTCCGGTGGTGAGAATCCTACCCCCATTTTCCCCACTACCGGGTCCCATCTCCACCACCCAATCGGCGGCTCGAATCACATCTGCATCATGTTCCACAACGAGGATTGTGTTACCTCGATCACGCAGCCGTTTGAGGGCTGCAACAAGACGGGCCGTTTCGGAAGCATGCAACCCTATAGTGGGTTCATCCAAAATATAGAGCACTCCGGAAAGCCCTCCACCGAGTTGGCCAGCAAGCCGCGCGCGCTGCAACTCACCACCCGATAATGTGGAAGCCGGACGCGAAAGACTCAGGTAAGAAAGAGATAGCTCTTCCAGACAGCGTAAACGTGTTTTCAATGCCTCACAGGCCGGGCCCAACGCCCCGCGATATGGGGGCGGCAACTCCAGACACTCCAACAGCCTGATATTCTGCTCAATGTTGAGACGGCAAAATTCGCCAAGGCTGAGTTCTTGATCACCGAATGGAAGCGTCACCGCAAGGGCGACAGGATTTAGCTGCATTCCTTTGCAGGCGGGACAGGTTTCCCATATCCCGTTCTTTTTTTCAATGCGTCCTCGTCCCTCACACTCCTCACAGGCCCCACTCGGCGAAAAAGGAGAGAAGAATTCCGGAGAAAGATCCGGCAAGGTAAAACCTGTGTGCTCGTTGCGAAAATTCGTGTGGTAGTCAAGCAATTGAGCCTCCTCCCCCTCTCTCTGCGCAAGCACGCGTACCTCGTGCGGCGAAAAACGCAACGCGTTCTGCAACGAATCTGCGAGACGTGAGGCACTGCCCTGCTTCAGGATGAGTCGATCTATCACCAGTTCACATTGAGCCTCCGGATTCGGAGACTCATTCTCCAAATCATCTAATTCCACCATACGCCCATTCACTCGCAAACGAAGATACCCGGCCTTACGGAGAGAAAGGATTGTATGCTCACTTTGCTCGCTCCCCGGAGCACCCCCTTGTAACGGCGCAAGCAACGTAAGACGAGTCCCGGCCTCCAACGCCATGAGGGCAAGCTCTATCTCATCCACCGTCATTCGCTTGAGTCGCTCCCCGGTGACCGGGTCATGCGGACAACCGATGGCAGCATAAATGATGCGTAAGTAATCCAGTGCTTCAGTGATTCCTCCAAGCACAGCGCGAGAAGAGGCATGCGGCACCCCTTGCTCCAAACATAACGCCGGAGGAAGCCCCTCAATACTTTCTACCTGCGGACGCCGTGGGCGCGCAAGCATACGTTGGGCCCCCGCAGAAAGACAATCCAAAAAACGCCGTCTCGATTCAGCAAAGAGGGTATCATGTGCCAGCGTACTTTTACCGGAACCACTCGGTCCAACAAGTACTGTAAGTTTTCCGGAAGGAAGCGTGAGGTTAATGTGCTGCAGGGTGTTCTGAGAAGCCCCTTTGATTGTGATATCCATGTCCTGCGAAGCAGTCTGAAACTGAAAATCTAAAGAAGACGCATGCCCTCGTGCATGGCTCCAGGATCCAAGAGCAATTTTCTTGCGCGGCAATCTCCCAGCAATTTACCACCGGCATACACACGTACCTGCCCCTTTGCGATGAGACGTCCTCGCATCTCACCGTGAAGCTCAGCGTCCTGCACCATTACTGATGGGTCCACCGTAACTCTGGCACCAAAGGGCACACTGAGGAAAACAGCACTCAACTCGCCAGAGACGTTCGCTCTTCCGCACAGCTCAAGCTTCTGAGTCGCACGAAAGCGCCCTGAAATCTTACCGGAGATTACGAGATCCGAGCACATAATGTCCAGATGCGAGAGTTCTGCATCCTCCGGGATAGTCACTCTCCCCAGCGTGCGAAGAGCACGGTGCCGTGTACCGGAGCGCAACACATAGTCCGCAGTCTCAAAATGCGAACGACAATGCACGCAATGTGCTGAAAGAGCTGCGATCGGAATCCTCGAATGCCTACCGCAGACCTGGCAGACCACCTCGCGAGTCGGCACCCCCACGTGCTCCTCACCGTGTACCGGCGAAACGAAAGAAATCGCCCTTTTCGTGTTCAACGCCGCCCTGCGGCAGGAGACCTGAGGCACGACAAGCGGTTGTACTCTGTATCCTGCAGTGCTCAGTGCCTGTCCGGATTGAATCATCCAAGGAGGTTGGGCGCATTCTCCTCCTGATCACTGCCAGCTCGTTTTGAGGCTCGCTTTGAGGTAGGAGAAGAAGCGGTGTTTGCTGGAAGAGGAGCCGTAATTGTTCCCACTGTGCAGTGCCCGACAAAAACAGCGCCTTCCTGTATGGAAATCTTCTCAGCCGTTACATCACCTACCAACTGAGCTGTGGCAGATAACTCAACGCGTTCCGTCACAATCACATCACCGGTGACTTTTCCGTGAATAATGGCACTTTTGGTACGTATGGCAGCCTTATGCTTCTCGTCAGACTGAATAGTAGCATTGGTGCCGACAGTAAGAACTCCCTCGGAGGTAATTTCTCCCTCCACAACACCATCCACAAGAAGGTCATCCGTAAAGCGAAGTGTGCCGACAACGGTCACATCCTGATTGAGCACATTGCGAGTCGAAGAAGAAGGTGTACTGGGAAAAGACTCCCCGTAGGGCGAATTCGCACCCTCTTGAGGGACATAATAATCAGAGCCTTCTTCAGAGGCAGAAGAGCTTTCTCTGTTGAGAGAGCTCCATTCATCAGGCACGGGATTGAAAGAGGTATCACCTGTTTTGGTTTCAGTTTTTTTCGATGCGTAGAACATGATTTTCTCAGCGTTAGGTACTTATAAAGGTAGTAGAACAGCACTCGCCGTCTGAGTCTATCCTACCCTGCTATAATTAATTTGTCCATCCGAAAGTGTGTCCGGATCAAGTTTTTTTGCACGAAAGAAGACTCATAGAAATGGGGCACGAGGACATCAGACTTGGGCGTAGTAAATAGCGGCAATACCCCCGAAAAGAGGAAGGTAAACGGGATTAGAGAACTCGGCCTCCATGAGGAGATGGCACATAGTCTCACAACGAGGAAACTGCTCAATGCTCTCTCCAAGATAAGAGTAGGCAGACGGAGCAGACGTAAGTATGCCAGCAAGACGAGGAAGGGCATGGTGGAGGTAAAGGCGGTACAGACCAGCAAAAATTCCCTCAGGCATGCTGAAATCCAGGATAAGGAGATGCCCATGTGGACGCAGAACACGGCGGAATTCTTGCAGCGCAGCACGATAATCTCGCATGTTTCGAAGACCGAACGCTGTTGTTACAGCGTCAAAGGAAGAGTGAGGCAGGGGAAGGTGCATTGCATCCGCACATAGGGTGTGACGTAGCCCGCGGCGACGCGCTATTTCTAGCATAGGCTCGCAAAAGTCAACGCCGAGAACCTCCACTTCTGGTAATTCCCACTGAATGTCCAATGCCAGATCCCCCGTTCCAGTGGCGACATCCAAAAGTGTGGATGGCTTCCAATCTGCCACCAGCTCCACCGCACGGATTCTCCACAAAATATCCACCCCCAGAGAGAGAACGTGATTCACGGTCACGTAACGCTCAGCAATCCTGCTGAAGGCAGCGTGCACATAATCTGCATCAGGAGTCATCTCTGGCAGAAAGATGAGAGATGATAGCTCGACCAAAAGCGCGTGTTCCCAACGTTGTGGCAGCAGGCAGTTGCCCTGCAAGGTCAGCGGTGACCTGTCCCAAACCTATTGTCTTCGCCAAAGCTTTCTCCAGAGCATCAGCTGCCTGCTCCCAACCTATGTAACGCAACATCATGGCAGCGGAGAGCAGGAAGGAACTCGGATTCACCACATCCTTCCCTGCCAGTGCCGGAGCCGTGCCGTGGGTAGCCTCAAAAACAGCATGCCCGGTGGCGTAATTGATATTTGCTCCCGGGGAAATCCCAATACCTCCCACCTGCGCCGCAAGTGCATCCGAACAATAATCACCGTTGAGATTCAGCGTGGCAATGACGGAGTGATCTGTCGGATGCAGTAAGACTTCCTGAAGAAACGCATCACAAATGCAGTCCTTGATTATCAGACCGCAAGGAAGACGCAACCATGAACCATTACCGGTGGGTTGCGCATTAAATTCGCGTTTGGCTAACTCATACCCCCAATCTCGAAATGCTCCTTCTGTGAATTTCATGATATTGCCCTTATGCACCAATGTCACACTCGGACGATTGGTTCGCTGCGCATAAAGAATGGCAGCACGGACAAGGCGTTCCGTACCTTCGCGAGAGACAGGTTTGATACCAAAACCGGAAGTATACGGAAAGCGAATTTTAGCAGCTCGGTCAGGATATTCTTCCTGAAGCCACGTGTAGAAGCTCTGTGCCTCTTTGCTTTCTGCCGAAAACTCAATTCCAGCGTAAATATCTTCGGTATTTTCGCGAAAAATCACCATATCCACTTTTTCCGGATGTTTCACCGGCGACACGATACCGTCAAAATAACGCACCGGACGCACACAACAATAGAGATCCAATCCCTGTCGCAGTGCAACATTCAACGAACGAATACCTCCTCCAACCGGGGTGGTGAGAGGTCCCTTAATACCTACCAAACACTCTCGAATCGTCGTTATTGTTTCCTCCGGCAACCACGTACCCAGCGTATCGTAAGCTTTCTGACCCGCGAGTAATTCGCGCCAAACTATTTTACGTTCAGCACCGTAAACAGACTCCACAGCCGCGTCGATAACCGGGAAAGAAGCCTCCCAAATATCCGGACCGCACCCATCGCCTATGATGTGGGGAATTTCAGGGAAATTCGGCACACGAAGTTTTCCCTGAGGCAACATCGTTATTTTCTCGTCCTTGTTGTTCATCGTGGATACCTAGTTCTCATCTCCGTTAACATTATCCTCTGTCCTATCTGCTGCAGAACTGCTTTCTTCAGTGGCCTCATTTTGCTCAGGGACAGACTCCTTAGGCTCTCCGGAACGAACTGGAGGCGGTGTCGTCGCACAATAGTAAAACACTGCCGCCACAATCAACGGGGGAAGAATGTAGAAAAGAGGGCCGTCCTTTTTGCGAGGCTGACGCACTTCCCCCGTATCGATCTGAAGATTCGGAAGAGAATCAATTTTGAACTCGTTTTTTTCCATGAGAGTGAAATGGAATGAGGGGGCAAAAAACTCATGGTTCCTGTACCATGAACTTAAGTTCTCCTTCACACGTAACCTCGCCATTCACGAGGCAGCGTCCCACAGCAACACCTATAGCACCACGCATCTTAACGAGCTCGGTTTCAATAATAAGAATATCTCCGGGCACGACAGGACGACGCCATTTTACTTTGTCACAACTCATGAAATATCCTATCTTGCCCTGATTCTCCGGGATGCGTAACATAAGAATTGAAGCAACCTGCGCCATGGCCTCAACCTGCAGCACACCGGGCATCACCGGATGCCCCGGGAAATGCCCTTGGAAAAACTGCTCATTCATCGTGACATTCTTCTGTCCGATGCAACGATTATCTCCTTCAAAGCCGAGAATACGATCCACCATGAGGAAAGGATAGCGATGCGGAAGCAACTTGAGAACTTCATCCGTGTCCAGCACAGCATCCCCGGCAGGTAACACGATAGGCTTAGGACGCATTGCCTCCATGCTTTCATACTTCTTTTGCATGGTCGCTGCCATCTTAGTATTGATGCCGTGACCAGGCATGATGGCAATCACATGCCCCAAGATGCGATGTCCGTTGAGTATGAGATCGCCGACAAGATCCATAGCTTTGTGCCGAGCGCACTCATTGTGATGACGCAACCCTCCGGTGCAAATATACTGATCTCCCTTGATGACTATGGCGTTGTCTAACGTTCCTCCTCGAATGAGTCCCTTGTCCAGCAGGGGTTGGATATCTTCGTAGAAGCAGAAGGTGCGAGCATCCGCCAAATCTCTCTTGTAGATCTCCGGCGTGATCTCAGAAGAGAAATACTGCGTAACTCTTCCCTGTGGACCGACTGCAGTAAGAGAAATGCGGAACTTGCGATCAGGAAGAATCACAATCTGGGATCCACCGGGTGTTTCGACACTCAGGGGTTCGCGAATTTCCCACACAGTGCAAGGAACATCTTGCTCCACGATACCGGCTTGCTCGATAAGTTCTACAAAAGGAGCGGCAGAACCATCGCAAATAGGTGGCTCATTGGCATCCATCTCAATAATGGCGTTATCCACGCCCATACCGGTGAGAGCAGAGAGAATATGCTCCACAGTATGCACATTCACCGACCCTTCCGCCAACGTTGTGGCGCGTTCAACGGTCTGGACATTCGCCGCACTGGCTGCAATAAAGGGCTTGTCCGGAAGATCGATGCGCCTGAAACGAAGTCCGGTATTTGGTTCTGCCGGCTTAATGGTGAGCTTGACCGAATTACCGGTATGCAATGAGGTTCCCTGAATGGATGCGCATTTGCTGAGTGTTCTTTGCTTAAGCATAGCCTTCTTACGCGCGCATTCTACACGATACCTAGACGAATGGGAAGCCAAAAGGGTGCCACACACCACAAAATTCATTCCAAAGGCACCCCCGTTTTTGCTTTGTCTTTAACGATTACTTCCCCTTGCGCGGTAGGATCGTCCATGATGAGTTTCCCGATAGAAGGGAGGAAAATCTGTCCTGATGCCGGGTTTTTGATACTCTGTACCGGGGTCGTAATTGTCGCCTGTACCTGTGATTTTTCAAAAGACAGGTCCGTATCTATCATCTCGCAATCCCGCAATACGAGATTTTTGCAATAACAGAGCGGCTGCGTACCAACAATGGTACAACGTTCCAGCGTGAGTTTATCCGAGAACCATGCAAGATATTCCCCGCACAGCACTGAATCGCGAACGACAACATTCTTCGCGTGCCAAAAAGCATCTTTGGTCCGAAGGTTACAATGCTCCAGAACCGCGTTTTCCGTGTACTGAAAAGAGTATTTTCCCTCTAGTTGCACTTGTTGCATGTAGATTTGTTTGGAAAGCAGCATAAAATACTCGCTCCGTACTGTGCTCGCCTCCATGCGTATATTTTCTAGTTTCCAGCCGAATTCCGGAGAATCAACATCACAATCCCGGAGCGAAACACTCCTGCACTCCCGCAACGCCTTGATGCCATGCAGCTTGGTGCGCTCGATGCAAACATCTTCTGCATACCACAGCGCCGCCCGGCAGGTCGGCGTGAGCTCACACACTTTCATCTCCAATCCTTTCACATGCCAACAGGGGTAGCGCAGTCGAAAGCAGCAATGATCCGCGCGTACATTGGTGCTTTCTTTCAAGGCACTTTCTCCGTCGGCGGGTCCATCAAACAAACAATCTTTTACAAACAAGTCACGACTCCCGTAGAGAGCTCGCTCTTCGTCCATTGTTTTGCTGGAAATTACTGTCATACCTGCCAATACCCGCCAGTTCAGGATACACCCCTCCCCCGCATTTGTCAATAATTCGGACTTGTTAAAAAACGCGCATTGTCCCAATCGAGTAGGGGGCTTTCGCCCCCTCTCACACCACCGTACGTGCCTTTTATGGCATACGGCGATTTCTCGGCGTGTGATTGGTCCCGGAACCCTTGTCTCTACCGCAACTCTTTTCCTCTTCCCCGTCAGATACCCTGACCCGCTCCGTTATGTGGATTCGGATTTGCACCGCTTTCCATCCCTCGGGCGAGACCTCGTACATTTCAGTACTTCTTGACCCTGCCGCTCTATGTGTTCTGAGATTTGAGTGGTTGCCCACGCCGGATTCATCCCTTCCCTCCGGTGTTGTTCATCCTGCCTGTGATTCGCCTCCGACTTCCTCCCCACCCCCACGTTATCGTGACGCAGTTGCCTTTGGCTATTTGATTCCGCCCTGTCAGCGGCTCTTTGGGGACTTTCACCTCAGTTGCATGTCATGCCTGACGTACCAAAAGCGGGGAAGAGGCATTAGCCCCTTCCCCGGAGATACTATGAAGACTTTGCAGGCACGTTGGCCGTGCAATGAGAAAATCAACTATAAGCAGATTCGACCTTTTGGGCAACGTCTTTGTAACCGTAGTCAACCTCGTAGATGGTCTTGAAGTTTTCGAGAGCTTTCTCTTTGTTCCCCGTCGTTTCGTAGAGATTGCCGATGAGGTAAAGTAACTCCTTTTTGGTATCATCCATATTAATCTGTTCGGTATTCGCCTCCTCAAGCTGCCGAATCGCCATATCCGTCATATTTTTAGCAGCATAGCAACGTCCTAACATCAACATAGCTTTCACACGAAGATTTGGATTAGTGCGTGCCCGCTGCAAAGCCGGAATAGCCTCAGAAAATTGTTCTGCCTCGTAAAGAGCCTGCCCATACTTAAATTGCAACTGAGCATCAGTGGGATTAGCATCCACCCGGGACTTCGCGTCGGCAACAGCTATCTGCGAAATTTCCCTGCGTCGCTGAGCAAGAGCTGCCTTAGCCTCCTCATTATTTGGGTCGGCATCCACTGTCTGCTGGTATTGGGTAAGTTCAGCCCTCAACACTTTTTCACGCATTTCCATGGCTTTATCATTGATGGAAAAATCAGCTGATCCGCTTAACTGGAAGGCGTAAGCGTAGAAAGAATATGCGTTACCAAAATCCTCCATCTGTTCATAAACCGATGCAATACTCTTGACCACCTGAAGATTGGTATTGTCCACCGCATACTGTTCAGAGAGCTGAGCGAGTCGTGCCTCCATTTCCGCGCGAGTGAGGCCTACCTTATCAGCATTCTCAAGCTCCGTCGTGGCATTCTTATTTTTCATCTTGGAGCGAAAATCGCCGGAACCTTCCCAATTACCCTGCTTCATAGATGCGCGAGCAGCACAGTCCTTCTCACCACGTTGTGCCACAGGATCAGTACGGTCAATCTGCAAAACGCGCCGGTAAGCCTCAGCTGCCTCCGCAAATTGTTCATTACGGATGTAATGGCTCGCCAGTAAATGTAAGTGCTTTTTGGGATTGGGTTGCCCTTGGCAGATAGTTTCCAAAGCAAAAGCCGCCATATCCGGAAGGTTGAGATCCGTCGCTGCAGCAAATAGCGTCTCATTCGCCACCACAGAGTACGGATCCTTCTCAAGCTCGTCTTCTATGGTTGTGATAGTCGTCTCCGGGTCACGACGGGTCGTCGTGAGACGAACCCCCGTGAAGAGAGAGGACTTACGACCGGCATCCGGGACCACCTTAATTTCACAAGCGCGGAGCAATTTGCGTCCGTCTAAAAAACCGGGTGCGCGTTTAATAAGTGTACGCAAAATGCTGACAGCATACTTGTAGTTCTTCGCATCAACTGCTTGCTGCGCTTTTACCCACAAACCTGCTTCGGCGGCAGGGAGTTCCTTATCTGAAATGATGCTGATCATGGAAGAAAATACGGATTAAGAGACCTACCAGTGAGCATGGATGACCCACCTTCCCCGACCTTTTACCATAAAAAAAAACAGACTTCAATCTTGTTTTTCAAAAAAAAGGTGATAAACTCGGAGGGAATGAGAGTGGATGCTCTTCTTGCACGGTATGGGTACTGCACGCGACGGGGAGCTCCTGCCTTGTTACGTGATGGACGGGTTCGAAAAAGAGACGGCACGAGTGTTACCGTCCCCGGGCAACAGGTCAATGTAGCTGAAGTCCTCATCGACGGCGTAGAGGTGCCCTTCCCTCAAGGGATATGCGTTGCGCTTCACAAACCATTGGGATACGTATGCTCGCACGCGGAAGAGGAAGGAGGCAAACCCGTTTTCAAACTACTACCGGCGGAATGGGCTCGAAGAAACCCGTGTGTGCAATGCGTCGGACGTCTGGACAAGAATACAACAGGACTCCTGTTGCTCAGTGACGATGGAAATTTTGTGCACGGACTGACGAGTCCGAGAAGGCATGTAAAAAAAGTTTATTCCTTCGAGACGTCCGAGCCCATTTCAGAAGACGCCGTAGCCCTCTTCGCTAGTGGCAAGTTTATGCTGAAGGGAGAAAAAACACCGTGTCTGCCAGCAAAGCTTGAACGAACAGATTCCACGCACGGCAAAATCACGTTGGAAGAAGGACGTTACCACCAAGTGCGACGTATGCTGGCTGCTGTAGGAGCTCCCGTCACGAAACTACATCGTGAATCTTTCGGTCCGCTTCGTTTGAGTGCTCTGAAATTGGCACCGGGTAAATGGTGCAGCATTGATCCCTCTGCCTTCTGCCACCATGAAGAAAAGTGAACCCATAGCCGTGAATGTGCATTTTGAGGTGGCATATGAGGACGAAGATGTCATTGTCGTGGACAAAGCAGCGCCTCTGTTGGTACATCCAACGGGACGCGAACGTGAATATACATTGCTGCAGGGGGTACAGGAACTACTGGCGTACGAACTGAAAACAGGCGGAAAACTCTCTCTTATCAATCGCTTGGATCGAGAAACAAGCGGTCTTGTACTCATTGCTAAAAATGCAGCTTCAGCGCATGAACTCGGTTGCGCCATGCAGCAGCAACGTATTCATAAACAATACCTCGCCATTGTGCGTGGAGAACCGTCTTGGAAATATGCTTGCTGTGCCGAATCTCTGATTCCCATGCAGACCATAAGCAACAGCGGTGTACGTGTGCAACGTGCCTGCCACCCATCCGGTAAGCCATGCCGCACAGAATTTCGTACACTCCGCAACGTGAAAGCACGAGGACGAATACCCGCAATATCGCTGATACGGTGTATTCCTACAACAGGTAGAATGCACCAGATTCGTGCTCATTTGTCTCACCTGGGCTATCCTATTTTAGGGGACAAAATATACGGTGGAGACCCAAGCTGCTACCTCCGTTTCATCGAAACCGGGTGGGACGCAGAGCTCGCTGCCAAACTCATTATGGAACGTCACTCCCTGCACGCCTGCGATTTGGACTTCCCGTTGCATGGGCGACGCATTCAAGTACACAGCGAACTGCCCTCAGACATGCTCACGCTGATCACATGAAATTGTAAGCGTCTACATCCAGCGTCACGATAACATCTTCTCCGGGGGAAAGAATGGAAATCTGTTTGGCAACAATCTCTGAGAACACGCGTGCGCGGGGAGCTTTCAGAACACATTGATAGCGATATTGTCCATATGCCTTCACGATTGGCGCGGGAAGAGGCTCGCTGATTTCCACTCCTTGCGGCAATAACGGCTGCAAGCGCTTGTAAAGAGTTTTGATAACATAGGCGGACAGATCCTCCTTCTCAGAGCGCACCGTGAGAACGGCGAGATGACAGAAGGGAGGAAAAGCAAACCGTTCCCTCAGACCAAGTTCATTTCCGGCAAAACCATCCGTATCATGACGCCGGGCATATTGTATCGCCGCCGCCTGCGGGCAATACGTCTGAATAATAACTTCTCCTTCCACGTCTCCGCGTCCGGCACGTCCCGCCACCTGCGTGAGCAATTGAAAAGTTCTCTCCGCTGCCCTGGGATCAGGAAGGCACAGCCCCATATCTGCATTCAGTACGCCCACCAGTGTCACCTGAGGAAAGTCCAGCCCCTTGGAAATCATCTGCGTTCCCAAGAGAATATCAATCCGGTGCGCACGGAATGCTTCCAAAATGTCCCGCAAAGCGTTTTTCCGCATAGTCACATCTGCATCCACCCGCTGAATCCTCGCTTCAGGGAAAACCCGTTTCAATAGTTCCTCGACCTTCTGAGTTCCACTACCTTGTAACTGAATTGCACGACTTCGACATTCCGGGCATCCACGGGGAACAACAGCATGATAGCCACAGATATGGCAGATGAGCCGGTTTTCGGTGATGTGATACGTGAGTGGCAGGGAGCAGTGCTCACACGTGGCAACGAACCCACAATCCGGACATTGGAGAGCCCGCGCAAAGCCGCGACGATTCAGGAGCAGAATGGATTGCTCACCACGCCGCAGACGCTGCTCTATGGCATTACTCAAGCATTCTGAAACAAGACCCATGAAACGTTTGTCTTTTGCCTCGCTTCGCATATCCAGCACGCGAGTGAGAGGTAGACATTGTCCATCTGCACGATGTTCCATGCGTACAAGTTTGTATTTTCCTCGCCTGGCGTTATAAATGCTCTCCAAAGAAGGAGTAGCTGACCCAAGCACAATAGTCGCTTTCTCCAAGTGCGCACGCAGTACAGCAAGATCACGACCGTGGTACCGCGGCGCATTCTCCTGCTTGTACGAAGAATCATGCTCCTCATCCACAATGATGAGTCCCAGATTGACCACTGGTGCAAAGAGAGCTGAACGAGGACCTATCACGATACGTGCACGTCCCCGACGGATGGCATGCCATTCATCGTACCTCTCACCAGCGCTCATTGCACTGTGCAATATGGCAACCATTCCCGGAAAATCCGCAAAACGTCCTTTGAAACGAGCCATTGTCTGCGGTGTAAGTGAAATCTCGGGCACAAGGATCAGCACACCTCTTCCACGTGAAATTACTTCCGCAGCTGCCTGTAGATAGACCTCCGTCTTCCCGCTCCCTGTTACACCTTGCAGAAGGATTGGTCTGCTATCTCCCGCCTCAAAGGTTTCCAAGATGCATTCAAGAGCTGTCTTCTGCTCCTCGTTCAGGACGAGCGGTCGTGTAAGTGCAAAATTTTCCTTTCCCGCCGGATCACGATGCACTATTTCGAAATCCAGACGCACGAATCCCTGCTTTTCGAGCGAGCGACAGACAGAAAGCACCCTTCCCCCTCCAAATGCAGAGAGAGCCTCACAGCCGTTTTCACTCATGGCAAGGGCTCGCACCACAGCAGCCTGCCGTGGGGCATGCCTGCTCATTTTGTTGAGTTCCTCCTCTGAGGGTCGTCTCACCAAATGCACCACCCGTCGCGTCTTTGGATCGTTGTTTTCGCTACGAACAGTCTCCGGGATGATGCAACGCAGCATCTGTTCAAACGGTGTGGCATAGTACTGCGATGCCCATTCTGCTAAATCCATCAACGTTGCGCTCACTGTGGAGTCATCATCCAACGCACGAATGACGGACTTGAGGGGCACATCCCGAAGCTCCCCCTCTCCAATACTCAGAAGCCTTATCACAGTACCTGTGGCTCGGCGACCTCGCAGCGGCACTTCCACTCGACAACCTCTTCGCACCTCTACCCCTTCCGGCAGAGCGTAATCAAACACTCTGTCTCCTAAACCGTCCACCAAGACACGAACCGCCCACTGCGGTTCCGGATGATCCATTCCGGGCAGCACGACCTCCTAAGATCGTTCGTCTACTTCATCAGCGGAGATAATACGAACCACAACACGCGTTCCTTCCTTCTCCCCCGCCGCTTTCGCAAGAGAACGAATGGCCGATGCAGTCATCCCATTGCGCCCCACGAGAATGGCTACATCATCCGGATTCGCCACGAGTCGAAAACGAACCATGTTAAGATCCTTGGCGCGCGCAACGCGGAGTTGCAGTGTCTCAGGATGCTTAATAAGTGGCGTTGTAACCGTGAGCAAGTATTTTCCAATTTTTTCAACAAGCTGCTGCATGGCGATTCAGGGCATTCTTCTCTGTGCCCTCATACTACCCCTCTGCCTAGGTGATTGTCAAGCCTCCATCATGGCAAGGCAAGACAAAAGCATCAAAAAAAACAATCGTTGCCAAACAATATATCCTCGAGTACCTCTGTGTCCCACGTTGCCCTCAGTCGCAGCCTCTGGAGTAGCACTTTCAGTCCCTCATGACGTGCCTTGTAATGTTTGATAAGGACGAGCGCAAATCTTAAAACTCGCGAAAAGTTCTCTGCACTGTTCCCAGATCAAACGCATTTGAGTAAGGTCAATCAACAGAGAAAATGCTTTGTTGACCGGTATCACTGTTTATACGCATCAAAAATCGTGACAACAAGCGGTCATCATGATGATGGCTCTGAAGAGATCTCAGCATACATTAGTGATCCGAAAAATCTGCGCTACGCGCACATTATTAATAAATCGTACATCGCGCCTCGTAAATCGTACATAAGCAAACGCATTTGCTAATGCGTTTGCCTTGCGCTATGCTGGTACAAGTTTGACAGAAGGGAGGGGTCAGGGTAGAATGCGTGCGATGAAAATACGCCTTGCTATTCTCGGTTCCGGATCTGGCACAAACTGCCAATCTATATTTCAGGCCATCGACGACGGAAGACTAAATGCCGAAGTCGTGACTGTGTTCTCCGACAATCCGGATGCGTATATTCTTGAACGAGCCAAAAAGCGTGGAGTATCCACTGGAATTCTGGATTGCCGTGGGTACAAAAACAAATTCCCCGAGGAGGTGCAGGAAGCCCTTGCAAGGCGACTGCAGGAATTAGATATCGATCTCATCTGCCTTGCCGGCTTTATGAGACTCGTAAAATCCCCGTTGCTGGAGACGTTTCCTCGCCGCATCTTGAACATCCATCCAGCCCTGTTACCATCATTTCCAGGAGTAGAAGCATGGAAACAGGCTCTGGAAGCGGGAGCCAAACAAACGGGCTGCACAGTACACTACGTAGACGCCGGCATGGACACCGGGGAAATCATTATGCAAGCTTTCGTTCCGGTGTTGCCGGGAGACACACCGGAGCGCCTCCATGCACGCATCCAGGTGCAGGAACATATACTTTATCCCGCAGCTATCCAGTCTGCTTTAGCTCGTATGTGAGGCTCTTTGACAGGCGAAAAAGCGATTCTCTCTGTGCGCGGAGAAAAATATCATCGTAAGGACGAGAAGTTTTGCTTGACGTATGAAATAAAATCTGTAGAATTGCGTCCCACAAACTTATATAGACATGTCAAGAATCTGCAACATCACCCTCGCCATCCCTCACAAGGGTCGTCGCATCCACCGCTCCGGTCTTGCTAAGAAGAAGGGTGGTATCGGACGTCACGTTACGAAGACTGTGAACCGCACCGTGTATCCCAACCTGCAAGAGAAGCGCATCTGGGTGCCGGAACTCAACGGCGGTCGCGGCGGGTACATCCGCATGAAGCTCACCTGCAAGGCTTTGCGTACTATTGCCAAGAATGGTGCACTCAACACGCTCAAAAAGGCGGGCATCCTGTACTAAAGATTTTGCTCTTTTTTTGAACAGGAGAACACCCTTGCGTGTCTCTCTCCTTAAGAGGTGGGCAGGAGACATACGTTACGGCGAGTTCGGTGTTCTCCTTCCTTTCTTATTAGATTATCCGGCATTCAATGACACCGCAAAATACAAAAATTGCACTCCGCATCAATGATGGGAATGAGAATCACCACCTTTGGAATAACAGGGGTGTGTGGTGGTGTCATGTGACGGTGCATAAACCGGATGCCACAGCTGAGCGGCTGCGCTTCTCCCTGCGCACTCGTGACCTTTGCCGCGCTCGTACCCTACGCGATCGCATCTTCGCGGATATTCGCACTCACTTTGGAATTACCGCTTAGGAGCAGGAGATCGTTTCCGGGAGGTCTATACTCGGGCGTGAGCCATAGGAAAGCGAGCGACGCCATTAAGGTCGCGGTGCAATTCCACATTACTGTAGCCCAAACTGCGCATTTGCTGCGCAACTGCCTCACCTTGGTCGTGACCAACCTCCAATAGAATAACGCCGCTCGGAGCAAGATACTCGCAGGCTTCAGAGAGGAAGCGACGAATAACATCCAGACCATCATCCCCTCCGCCATATAGGGCGCCGTGCGGATCATGAAGAACCTCGGTCTGAAGCAGCTCACCCGATCGGACATAAGGGAGATTTGCAACGATGCAGTCGAACTGAGCGGGAGGCACGAAGCGAGCAAGATTTTCATCCCCGACAGGAGTTTTCCAGCCAGAAAAAAGATCAGTCTGGCAGGTACTTACACGTGCACCAAGAGCCGTTGCATTTTCGAGAGCAAGATCGAGAGCAGCGGGAGAAACATCCGCTAGGACAACAGTCGGAGATTGCTCCTGCAATTCAAGGGCAATGGATATACCGATCACACCGGAACCACAGCCCATATCGAGAATGCGAGGATTGACTTTCTGGCGTGAAATATACTGCAAAGCGAGCTCGACGAGCTCTTCGGTTTCAGGACGAGGAACGAGCGCACGGGCATCGCTGCGAAAACGTCGACGATAAAACTCCACTTCACCGAGCAAATGCTGCAGAGGCACGCCCTGCCCGCGCAGACGCAGCATTTCACGCAGACGCACAAGCTCTTGCTCTGTCGGGCAATAATCAATGTGAAGATAGAGCCAAGTGCGGTTCTTGCCCAGCACGTGAGCAAGCATTGCTTGCATGGAGGCGCGTGCTCCCTCCACCCGCCTAGCCTCGAGATACGCAGTGCCGGAGCTGAGGATCTCGCGGACGGATTTAGGAGTTGAGTTCATCAAGGCGTTCTGACATTTCGGCGTGCTGCATGTGTTCGATGAGGTCATCCAGCGCACCGGTGGTGACGACGATATCGAGATTGTAAGCCGTGTACGCAATACGGTGGTCGGTGAGGCGATTCTGCGGGAAATTATAGGTACGAATCTTCTCCTCTCTGCCGCCGGAGCCGATAAGGGCACGGCGTTTCTCAGAATAATTTCGTTGAGCCTCTCGCTGCTTCATCTCAAATAGTCGAGCGCGGAGAATCCGCATCCCCGTCTCTCGATTCTTGAACTGAGAACGCTCATTCTCGCAGCGGACCATAATCCCCGTGGGAAGGTGGAAAATCTGAACGGCAGATTCAGTGCGGTTCACGTGCTGCCCCCCTGCTCCGCCGGCACGGCAAGTCTCAATACGGATATCCTCCGGGCGTATCTGCACATCAACTTCCTCCGCCTCCGGGAGTACCGCTACGGTCGCGGTGGAAGTATGGATGCGCCCCTGAGTTTCAGTGACCGGCACACGTTGCACTCGGTGCACTCCGCTCTCATATTTCAGGTACCGAAAAACCTCCACCCCGCTTACGCGCGCCGTGACCTCCTTGAACCCACCTATGTCGTTAGGAGAAGCATCCAGCACCTCAAACTGCCAGCTGTGCGTCTCCGCATAACGGCGGTACATCCCAAGCAAATCTGCAGCAAAAAGCGCCGCCTCATCGCCTCCTGTCCCGGCGCGAATCTCAATAAGTGCATCGCGAGATTCCAGGGCATCCGGCGGCAGGAGAGCGTACTGCACACTCTGTTCAAGATTCTCGACAAGCCGTCTCTGCGGCTCAATCTCCGCCGCGGCGAGCTGCGCCAGCTCCTCATCTTCTCCGGCGGAAAGCTTCTCGTACTCCTCCAGCTGCTCTCGAGCCGCGGTGAGAGCCTCCCAATCCTCCAGCAGACGGACAATCCGACTTCTCTCGCTCATCAACGCACACGCGCGTTTGCGGTCATCATAAAGCTGAGGATCTTCAACGAGCCGATCCAGCTCGTTGAGACGCTCACGCCGCCGCTCAATGAGTGATGCATAATCCATGCAGCGCGCATAATACCACAGAGCAATGTATTTTGCAAGGATAGACGCGTGAACTCAGGAGAGTTCAGCAGAATCAATTGGCTTCTTCTCTAATGCCCGCCAAGCCCAGATAATATAAAGCAGAACAAAGGGAATGAAGAGAGAGACTACACTCATCACGCGCAACGTAAATTCGCTGGAACAGCTGTTGGCAAGAGTGAGGGAACTTTGGGGATCAGCCAGCGATGGATAATAAACGCCGCCAAAGCCCCAGCCCGCACTCAGGAGCAGAGCCAGCACGGTGAACACCGTGCCGCTTCCTGCCCACCAGATACCGCAGCGACTGCCGGATTTCATAATAGGCAAAAGTAGACCGACGAGCACCAATATGACACCCACCAGCAGCAGTGCCAGCAGTTCCGGGCGATCCAGCAACACGTTCAGAAATTTCATCTCCATAGGCACTATTTTGCCGACAGTCTCCGCAGCTTCGGAGACTACAAAACCGGTTGCGGAAAGCCAGCAACTGGCAAAGCTCAAAAAGAAGACGAGAAAGAGAGCAATCTCCCAAGGCAACATCTTAAGGCCGCGCGCCCGCAGATCTGCGTCATTAACACGATTGAGGAAATAAAGATGCGCGAGGCAACGAGCCAACATCAGCACCGCGAGACCAAGCAATACGTTGCGAAAATCCGCCACGGCTTCCAATCCGTGCCAGGGCGTGGTCCAGGATGAGATAGCGGATGGGACAACAGCGTTAGCAATATTAACCTTATTCACCACGAAGTTGGCACCGAAGAAGAAAGTGCCCACAGCGGTACCGACGAGAACGGGAGCAAGCACGCCGTTCAAGAAAAGAAACGTGCGATAGACCCCCTTACCAAGAAGATTCGAGCGCTTGTGCATAAACTCGTATGAAACAGCTTGAATCACAAAGCAGAGAAGAATGAGCATCCACACCCAATACGCCCCGCCGAAACTCGTGGAGTAAAAAAGCGGGAAAGATGCAAAAAAAGCCCCGCCAAAGGTAACTAACGTGGTAAACGTAAGTTCCCATTTACGCCCCGTGGCCAGCAACAGCATGCGCCTCTGTTCCTCGGTGCGCCCCAATTGACAAATAAGAGTTTGCCCTCCCTGGACAAACATGAGAAACACGAGAAGAGCCCCAAGTAAGCAAACAAGGAAGCACCAGTATTCTTGTAGGAATGTGTAAGTCATTGGTAGAAAAATTGGAAGGTGAAAAATTATTCAGCAGCGAGAGCTTTTGAGGAAGATTCCGGGCCATCTGCCACAACACGCAGCATGATGCACAATTCCGCTATCAGCAACACCGTGAAAAGCACAAGGAAGAGCCAGAATGTCACCTGCACCGAACTCGTCGCCAATCGCGACACTGCGGCACAATTCGGCAGCAAGCCCTGAATCGCCCACGGCTGACGCCCCACTTCCGCCACCACCCAACCGGCTTCACTTGCTAAATACGCCAGCGGTATGCTCAATAACACGATCAGAGGAATCAGCTTCACTCGCTCGATGCGGCGTCCCAGCAGAAGAAGTCCTGCAAAGAGCGCCACAAAATACCCGCCCAGAATCACCATGAAGCGGAAGGAATAAAACGTGACGGCAACGGGGGGAACAAGCTCTTCAGGGGAATGCAGGTAGCCATAACCCATGTAGTGAAAGGAGCGACGCAAACTTTCCCCAGCGGCCTTCGCGGCTGCACCGTCCCCCGCCTCCCGAGCAGCGCGATAGGTGACGAGAGATTGAATAGCTTTTTTCCCGATTGCCATCTGCTGATCGACAGAAAGCGCGGGCAGCCCGTCCTCTCCCGGATAACCACCCTCAAGCAGGTTGCGAATACCCGGGACATAACCATTCGGATCATTGGTAGCAAGGATAGAAAGCGCACGAGGAATCTCCACCTTGAAGAGAAAGGGATCCTCCTGTGGGTTTGCCCAATTCACCCCAGTCTTCAACAGACCGACGCCCACGAGACCGACACTTTGTCCACCCTCCACCAAACCTTCCGCTGCAGCAAGCTTCATGGGCTGGATACGCGCAATCTGCACGGCGCTCTGGTGACCGGTGAAGCCGGTAGCGATGGCTGCAATGAGACCCACAATACTTGCCACGCGGATGCTCGCACGAGCAAAGTCACTGTGTCTTCTGCGCAGCAAGTACCAGCTGCTCACCCCCACAACAAACACCGCTCCCAGCACCCAGGCAGAAGTGACGGTGTGCAAGAATTTCATCACAGCCACCGGAGAAAGAGCCACAGCGGCGAAACTCACCATCTCGTTACGCACGGTCTCGGGATTAAAGTCCATCCCAACGGGAAATTGCATCCACGCGTTGGCTACGAGAATCCACCAGGCAGAGAGTGTGGCTCCAAGCACAGTCATCCATGTGGACATCAAATGCGCACCACGACTCAACTTATTCCACCCGAAGAACATCAACGCGATAAAGGTAGCCTCCAGGAAGAACGCCACAATACCCTCGACCGCCAACGGCGCACCGAAAATATCGCCAACAAACCAGCTGTAGTTACTCCAATTCGTGCCAAACTCAAATTCAAGAATGATACCTGTGGCGACACCGACGGCGAAATTCACACCGAAAAGCTTCATCCAAAAACGCGTCACGCCCTTCCAGAACTCGCGTCCGGTCTTCACGTAGATGCTCTCCATGATACACATGATAAGCCCGAGGCCAAGGGTAAGCGGCACAAAAATCCAGTGATACATCGCGGTGAGTGCGAACTGCGCACGCGACCAGTCAATAAGGGAGGGATCAATAGGTTCCATAATGGTCAGTTGAGGTGCGATTGGTGAGTTCCGTCGCCACAGCACGGCTGTTCTCCTCCACCGTACCCTGCAGCTTCGGTTCGAAATAAAACACACGCAGCAAACCAAATACCACCGCCAGTTTCACAAGAATCACGCACCAGAGCGTCCGCCCCAGCGTCATCCCGCGAAACCCATCCCGGTAGAATTCGTAGATGCCCCGTAAACTCACCGCTCCTCATTCTACCTTTCATTTTCCATCAAGGCAAGAAAATTAAAGATTTACTCCTCTTCCCGCAATCGGACAAAAATGAGTGTACCGAACGAGGAAAAAGGGGACAAGAGATTTATCGTCTGGACAAAAATAGT
>CANQJI010000030.1 GCA_947624205.1 uncultured Akkermansia sp.
ACTATTTTTGTCCAGACGATAAATCTCTTGTCCCCTTTTTCCTCGTTCGGTACACTCATTTTTGTCCGATTGCGGGATGCGCTCTGCCACTGGATTGTGATTGACAGGACGAACAAATTAAGCTAGAGTGTGTCGGTCATGAAAAAGCGGCTACGCAAAAAACACCACGTTGGAGAATTCCGAGAATACGCGTTTCGCTTGGATGTTAAGTTAAACGTGGAGTGTCCGTCTCCTGGATTCGAGAAATTTGTCGATGACTTCATCCTCGACTGCATTGAGGGACAAGGGATGTCATGCAGCGGGAGTCTCGGAAAGGATTGCGTACAAATTATTGAAGCTCAAGATGCCCGCACGACAAGCCAGCATCACATTGACGCCGTGAAGACGTGGATGGAAAACTGCCCCGCGGTCGAATCCTTCACCCTCGGTGAACTAAAGGATGCATGGTACGGCGACTTCGGGTTCTGACTGCCCGAATCCCCATTCCTCACCCGCCCCTAATCAACTTATGGAACAACAGACACCCTCTCCCCTCCCCTTTTTCAGCAAAGGACTTAAAGGTATCGTTGCAAATGAAACACGCCTGAGCGACGTGCGAGGCGAAGAAGGACGCCTGCTTTACTGCGGCTACGATATCGAGGATCTCGTAGAACTATGCGAGTACGCAGAGATTATATACTTGCTCCTCAATAAACGCCTGCCAAACCGCGCCGAGTTGCAGGCGCTGCGCGAGCGTCTACAGCAAGATCGAGAGCTCCCTCAGCCCATCCTGGATTTTTTTAAGACGGCCACCAAAACGGCGCGTCCGATGAGCGCATTGCGCACTGCCGTATCCATGCTCGGTATGTACGACGACCGCACGAAAGACCCCACTCAGATGAAGGAGATCGGGCTTTCTCTCATTGCGAAATTGCCGGTAATGGCTGCATATTACTACCGCACCTGCCAGGGATTAGATCTGCCGCCTATTCGCACAGACCTCGATGAAGCAGCGCACTTCCTGTGGCTCCTCAAGGGCAAGGAACCGGATCCCAACGAGGCTCATATCCTGGATGTAGCCTATATCCTGCACGCTGACCACGGCATGAATGCCTCCACGTTTTCCTCCCGCGTGACTGCCTCTACCCTCTCGGATATGTATTCCTGCATCACGGCGGCTATCGGCACATTGAAAGGTCCGCTGCACGGCGGCGCCAACGAAGCGGTTATCGAAATGCTCAAGGAAATCGGCGAGGAAAAAAACGTGGAAGCCTACATCAACGCCAAGCTTGAGCGACATGAGAAAATATTCGGCATCGGTCACCGCGTTTACAAAACGCTGGACCCTCGCGCTCCGCAGCTGCGCCGCATTGCCATCCGACTCACCCAGACAATCGGCGAACCGAAGTGGATCCGCATGAGCGACATGATCGCCAAAATTCTGCGCGACCGAAAAAACCTTAATGCCAACGTGGACTTCTACTCCGCCACCGTCTATTACAGCCTCGGCATTCCCACGCGCATGTTCACCACCGTGTTTGCGATCGCTCGCTGCGCCGGATGGGTGGCGCAGATTCTTGAACAGCTGGAGGACAATACCCTCTTCCGTCCTCTTTCCCGCTATGTAGGTCCGGATGAGCCGTTACTCGTCCCGATGCTTGACATGCGCTGAAAGGAAAGGCGGGAAACTTCTTCTCAGTCGTACCACCCGAAGAGACCTCGGTTCGTATCGAGCTTACGGATGTCCGCCCTGTCTTCCTCCGAAAGTTCAAAATCAAAGATATTCATATTCTCTGCCATTCGTGCCCGATGCGTAGACTTGGGGAGTGGGCAAATACCACACTGAACAAGAAAACGCAATGCGACCTGCGCCGGCGTCTTGGAGTACGTTTTTCCTATGCGCAATAAAACCGGGTTCTCGAAGAGCCCGTTCTTTCCACATGCGAGAGGTGACCATGCCTGCGGCACGATACCGAGTTTGCGGTAATATTTCAATAAATTCGCCTGCTGACGAAAGGGATGCAGCTCCTGCTGGATCACATGCGGCACCACCTCCGCTCCTCGTAGAATACCTTCCAAATCCTCCCCGTAAAAATTACTCAACCCGATGGCGCGAATCTTTCCTTCACCGTAGAAACGCTCCATCGTGCGCCAAATAGTCAAGTCCTCTCCCATGGGCCAATGAATTAGCAGCAGATCAATATAATCCGTCCGCAATCGACTCAATGATTCATTGATACTCTGCGCGACTCGGTGACAACTCTGCAGCTTCGTAGTAATGAAGATTCGATCTCTTGGCACACCACAACTGCGAATCCCCTCCCCCAATCCCTCTTCATTTCCGTACCATTGGGCCGTATCAAAAAGTTGATAACCACACTCCACTGCCTCCCTCACGCATCGGCTCATCTCTCCGTTGTTTATCCTGTACAACCCAAGCCCGATAAGCGGCATGGCAACTCCATTGCTAAGAATCATCTCCCGCATACATTCCCATTTTAGCTCATCAATTCCGAGTCCGCGACAAAAAAACACCGCTTCTACCAAAACAAACGCATTAGATCGAAGGCGAGGAATCGTGGCAAAACGCAGGAATCAAATGTGCATTCTCTCGTTTTGAACCTCGAAGCGGGCGGAGCTGCCCTGTTCCCCTGCGCAGGGCAAACGCATTTGAGGAGAAGTTAATCGTCAGAGGAATGCCCTTATTGACTGATATTATCGTTTATACGCATCAAAAACCATGACAACAAGAGGTCATCATGATGATGACCCCCTAAAGGAATCTCAGCATACATCAATGATCCGAAAAAATCTGCGTAATTCGCACGTTATCAAAATTGTACATCGAAAATCGTACATAGGCAAACGCATTTCCTAATGCGTTTGCCCTGTTCCCCTGCGTTTTCGCCTTGCGACATACTTATCCACGTGCCATAATGCAAGCAAGCAGATGAGAAGACAGGATCGCAAAGTAACGGATTGGGCGGAGATCTTGGATATCGTGCGCCGCTGCGAAGTGTGTCATATTGCCTTTCACGGCGAGGAATTTCCGTACGTCGTTCCCCTCAATTTTGGTTTCAACCTATGCGGTGAGCAACTGAACCTCTACTTCCACGGCGCCATGGAGGGGAAAAAGATAGAGCTTCTCCGACGCAACCCCAAAGTTGCCTTTGTCATGGAAACAGCACAGGGCATCTGCGGTGCAGAAGGGAATATAGCTTGCCGCTGCTCGATGATCTATGAATCGGTGATGGGCGATGGCATCCTTTCCTTGTTGACGGAGGAGGAAAAACTTCCTGCGCTACAATGTCTCTTGCAGCATCACTACGGAGAGAAGGCAGCTTCCCTCTCATTTGATCCCCTCGTTTTGCAACGCACTGCCGTCCTGCAACTTGCCGTGAGAAAGTTCTCTGCTAAGCGCCACCTCCCACACGGCTCACACTAAATCCCCGCGTTCTCCTTTCCTAGCTGTATCCGGTTCTCCGTATGACAATACTCTCCCGCACGGAATACGGACGCCCCGACGAGGCACGCTCTCACCCAAAACATGACTTTACCTGATCCGAATGCGATTAGAGCGAAGATAGCGTGACAAAGCAGGGTCTTGCCATGGGAAGAGCAGTATGATAAGATGCTGACCGTGGATTCAAAACTTATCATCATTGGGACAGGACCGGCAGGGTATACGGCGGCCATCTACGCGGCGCGTGCGGACTTGGCGCCGCTCGTTTTCACCGGTAGCCAAATGGGGGGACAGCTCACAACCACGACGGAGATCGAGAATTTCCCAGGTTTTCCGAGTGGTATCCAGGGACCGGAACTCATGTTCAACATGAGCCAGCAAGCAGAAAAATTCGGTGCAAGATTGGTCTATGAGGAAGTCATTTCCGTGAAAAAGGATCAGACCACAGACCTCTTTGAGGTCACAACCAGCGCCCGCTCCTACACCGCTCCGGCGGTCATCATCGCTACCGGAGCGACAGCACGTTACCCCGGACTCCCCCACGAGGAAGAACTTATTGGACACGGGCTCACCGCGTGTGCTACGTGCGACGGCGCCTTCTACCGCAACGTACCGGTGTGTGTCGTAGGCGGTGGCGACAGTGCCTGCGAAGAGGCATGTTTTCTCACTAGATTTGCCGAACGCGTTTACCTGATTCATCGGCGTGACACTTTACGTGCCAGTGCAGCCATGCAGCAGCGTGTGCTGAGCCACGAAAAAATCCAACCTCTCTGGAATTCGGTGATTACTGCCTACAAGAAAGGAGAAGACGGCGAGTTATGCGGCGTCACCCTACGCAACACCCAGACCAATGAATTGAGCGAACTGGCGGTGCGCTGTGTATTTATGGCGATCGGCCATGTACCGAACAGTGCCTGCGTAGCGGACCTTGTCGATGTCGATCCTGCCGGGTTCATCATTCGCTGCAACGGCGGCACCTCCACAAAAACCCCGGGTCTCTTTGCCGCCGGAGACGTAGCAGACCCCGTGTATCGTCAGGCAATTTCCGCGGCAGGGATGGGCTGCTGGGCAGCGTTAGAAGCCGAACGCTATCTGCTGCAAAAAGCCTGAACCCTTCAGAATTTCTCACACTGACCATCATGAACATTCGAACCTGCCTTCTCCCCGTCGCCGCCTTTCTTTTGTTTGCCTGCGAGTCAGACCCCGCACGCCAAGCCGAATACCTGCGTGGGGCAGCTTTCTACAACACGAAACAGTACGGCGAAGCTCTCCCCCTGCTAAGACTTTCTGCGGAGGCCGGTAATACGGACGCGCAACTGTTGCTCGCCAAGTGCTACGACTTCGGCCACGGCACTGGGAGCAATCTGACGGAGGCCGTCAAGTGGTACACTGCCGCCGCAGAAGCCGGCAATGCCAACGCTCAGGATAATCTTGCTTCCTGCTACCTGAGCGGCGCAGGTGTGCAGAAAGACCTCACAAAGGCATTTGCTCTGTACTCCCAGGCAGCCGCACAAAATGATCCGTCTGCTCTCAACAACCTCGGACTCTGCTACCGCAACGGTGAAGGCTGTCAGCAGGATTTTCTCAAAGCCGCCGATTGCTTTCGCCGTGCCGCCGCGATGGGTAACGACAATGCTCAGTACAACCTCGGTCGCAGCTACTACCACGGTCTAGGCGTTCCGCTGGATCTGGAGCAAGCTCGCTATTGGGTGAGAAAAGCTGCCGCTCAAGGTCACAAGAACGCCGCAGCTTTCATGCACGACAACGGCTGGATGTAAGGAAAGTAACAAGCCCCCCCTTCAGCATGACGCATGGCAAATGAAAGCGGGCTCACGAAGGAGATTTTATTGAGCCAAATAGCTAGCTAATCTCCCCAGGGCAAACGCATTTGAGGAGAAGTCAATCAACAGAGGAATGCCCTTATTGACTGATATTACCGTTTATACGCATCAAAAATCATGACAACAAGCGGTCATCATGATGATGGCTCTAAAAGGATCTCAGCATACATTAATGATCCGAAAAAATCTGCGCAACGCGCACATTATTAATAAATCGTACATGGTACCTCGTAAATCGTACATAGGCAAACGCATTTCCTAATGCGTTTGCCTCGCTAACCTCCCTTGAAAAAGAAGAGCAGAGGGGGACGTGAGCAGGTAGTTTCGAAAGGTCTTACAAAAAAAATTTGCGCCCCGTTATTCTGTGGTGTATTGGGGGATAAAAAGAGCTTAAGAATCCCGTAATAATCAAAAAGGGGAGAATTCGGCGGCAAAAGAGCAGACACAAGATGTAGTAGTGTTTTTCGGAATCCTATTGCAGATTTTGGAGGTCTCGAGTTTTTTCCAAAAAATTTGAGCTTGCATCGGCGAGGGATAATATGCTAAAGTCCGCGCTACCGAGACAAGCGACAGTGAGGGGATAAATTCACTGCCGTAGGAATCGGGAGACAGGGGGAAACCTGCTCCCGTTCTTTCTCTCTCTCTCGTTCCCGAAGACAGGTAACGACAGGAGGTAACAGAGCTCTCTCAATACTCACCAACGAAGACGACATGCCGCAGCAAATCATCAAGCGCAACGGGAAGCGTGAACGTTTCGAGGCTTACAAGATTCAGCAGGCCATCGAGAAAGCCTATCATGCATCGCAGGAAGAATACAATCCACTGGTGTACACCCACGTGCTGGACACCGTAAAGGATGAGGAATACATCCCGGTGGAGAAAATACAGGACCTCATTGAGCATGAACTCATGGCTGCCGGTTCTTTTGAAACGGCGCGCAATTTCATCAAATACCGCTTCCTGCACAAACTCCAGCGCGAGCAGATTGCCGGTATGTACCAGGGCAACACGTGGGTGGACTGCAAACAAGCCATTGAAGAGTACATCGGCAACATCGACTGGCGCATCAAGGCCAACTCGAACACCACTTACTCCAATGCCGGCCTGGTGAACAACACCGCAGGGAAGGTTATCGCCAACTACTGGCTTGATCAAGTCTACTCCCCGGATGAAGGAGCCGCACACCGCAACGGCGACTACCATATCCATGATCTGGACTGCCTCACGGGTTACTGCGCGGGGTGGAGCCTGCGCAACCTGCTCAACGAGGGCTTCAACGGCGTACGCAGCCGCGTAAACAGCCGCCCGCCTAAACATTTCCGCGAGGCACTGGGACAGATGGCAAACTTCCTAGGTATTTTGCAGAGTGAGTGGGCCGGAGCTCAGGCTTTCAGTTCGTTTGATACCTATCTTTCTCCCTACCTCTTCCGGGATCAACTGCCGTACAATGAGGTAAAGAAGGCGCTGCGGAGCTTTGTGTACAATCTTAATGTTCCCTCCCGCTGGGGACAAAGCCCCTTCACGAACGTTACCATCGACTGGACGGTTCCACGTGACCTGCGCGAGCAGCCCCCCTTCTCCGGAGGCGCACACATCTTTGAGAACCTGCACAACGAGAAACTTGAAGCGCTGGCGAAGGAGCGTGGAGCAGGGACTCTTACTGGGATGACCTACAAGCACTTCCAGCCGGAAATGACGGTGATCCAGAAGGCTTTCTACGAAGTACTTACGGAGGGGGATAGCACTGGCCAGCCCTTCACTTTCCCGATTCCCACCGTGAACATCACCGAAGACTTCGACTGGGAAGGTGAAAATGTACCCCTGCTCTTTGCCAACGCTGCGAAGATCGGCTCTTCTTACTTCCAAAATTTCGTCGGTTCCCAGTACAAAATTGATGAGAACGGCAACAAAGTCATCGATGAGGAAGCCTACAAGCCGGATGCGGTGCGCTCAATGTGCTGCCGCTTGCAACTGGATCTGCGCGAGTTACTCAAGCGCGGCGGCGGTCTTTTCGGTTCGGCGGAGATGACAGGATCCATCGGTGTGGTGACGATCAACATGGCGCGCCTCGGCTACCTGTACAAAGGCAACAAAAATCTGCTGTACTCCAAGCTTGCCGAGCTTATGGATCTTGCCAAAAGCACGCTGGAAAAGAAACGAGTGTTCATCAATACTCTCTATGAACGTGGACTCTACCCCTACACGAAGCGTTACCTGCCGCACCTGCGCAATCATTTCTCCACCATCGGGCTAAACGGCATCAACGAGATGCTGCGAAACTTCTCCGGCGATACGATGAACACCGCCACTCCGAACGGCATCGCCTTTGCCGAGGATGTACTGCACTTTATGCGAGAGCGTATCCGCGGTTACCAGGCTGAAACCGGCAATCTGTACAACCTCGAAGCCACTCCGGCAGAAGGCACTACCCACCGCTTCGCCCGTGAAGACGCCAAGAGATACCCGGATATCATCCAGGCCGGTTCCCCGGGGCACAGGTACTACACCAACAGCTCCCAGCTGCCCGCCAATTACACGCAAGATCTCTTCAAAGCTCTCAAGATGCAGGACAAATTGCAGTGCTGCTACACCGGCGGCACGGTATTCCACATGTACATGAACGAGGCTATCTCTTCCCCGGAAGCCTGTCGCGACATCGTGCGCAAAGTACTCACCAACTTCAAGATGCCCTACATCACGGTGACTCCCCTCTTCTCCGTGTGCGACAAACATGGCTACCTGAAGGGTCGCCACGACTACTGCCCGCTTTGCGATGAAGAACTCATCGCCCGGGCGCGCGCCGAAGAGCAACCGGAACTTCCTCTTTTCCCCGAACACAAATAATCAACTGAGACAATTTCTCTAACCCAAAAACAAATAAAACCATGAGTGATCAAGACATCAAAGCCGTCGTCAAAACAGACGAGCAAATCCTGGCTGAGCATGAAGCTGAGCGTTCCAAATGCACCGTTTATACCCGCGTGATGGGCTACCACCGTCCGGTGGAAACCTTTAATGCCGGTAAGCAGGGCGAATTCGAGGAACGCGAGCACTTTGTGGAGCCTTGCGGCTGCTGCGGCGATGCTATCCTGAAGTGATTTCAGCCCCCATCCCCCCGCCGCAGAGACGATATTCTGCGCGCGAGGGGATGGGGTCTTTTTATTTCTCCACCCCTTCCCCGGTTGTCGTAAACCGGGTTTTTTTGGCGGTTCGTGTCCATCATCCACCCCACTGATATCACTCCTCTTACTTTCCTGGATTATCCCAAGAAAGCCGCATGTATATTGTGGTACAAGGGCTGCAACCTGCGTTGCCCGTATTGCTACAATCCTGACCTCGCCCTGGCTCAAAGTCGAGGGGAAGTGGATGAAATCGCTTTTCTGAAGGAACGACGAGCTTTCCTGGATGCTGTTGTACTCTCCGGAGGGGAGGCCTCTCTCATCCCCCACTTGCCGGAGCTCTGCGCACAGATCAAGGACATGGGCTACCTCATCAAAATCGACACCAACGGCAGTAACCCGCACCTGCTGCGCCCGCTGTTACAAAACCATCTGCTGGATTACGTGGCCCTGGATCACAAAATGCCGGCAGATCGCACATGGAAATTACCGGACGGGGGACAACTCTTCGATCGTTTCCGCAAAACACTCGGGCTACTCCAGCAATACAAAATACCGCACGAAGTACGCACCACTGTGCACCCGGCTCTGCTGGATGAGGCGGATATCCTGCGCATGATTCGTGAAGCGTATGAATTCGGCTATCGCGGCACATATTACCTCCAATTTTTCTTTCGCACCGAACACACCCTCGGTCACATGAGTCCCCCCACGCGACGTTATGATCGCCTGCTACTCGACCGCCATTCCCCCTTGCCCATCGGCTACCGCAATTTTCCGGAAGACCGCGGGAAAATGTAGTTCTTCCGTTGCCTGCCACACCCGTCCCAAGGGAAAATTCTGCCCTTGGAACAGGGCAAAGATTCCAGGAAGAGCAACTGAGAAGCGCTTGCATATTCACGACGGTTGCGGTAGCAGATTAACCAAGGAAGAAAAGAATCATAGAGAGGCCTTTTCTGAGTCAGATATGTCAGCGACGCAAACAACTCGAATTTTATATGCTTGCCATAATGTGCGGAAGATGCTAGAATGAGGACGAAAGGTTGAGAATGGTTTCCGGAAGACCCTGTCCATTTTGAATCTTCGTCTCATCCCGGAACGCTCGCACAGGATGTTTAATTATACTAAGCCGCTCATTACATCTGCTTTCTCATTGCTCTTTTTGGCAATGGGCAGTGTGGCTGTGGGCGCAAGCAAGACCGCGGAGGCTTACGATTTCATCCTTCCCGCAGCGCCTTCCCCTTCTGCCAGACCGGATCCGCGGTTACCAAATCTGGGACGCGACAAGCACGGCATGCCTTTCTACCACCCCTCACAGCTCAATCGCGTGGTACGTACCACTGCCTACACGCATTCAGAATTGGATCATGTAGCGTATGGAGCTCGCAGCGCCGTGGGAACTCCTCTCAAGTACACAAACCAGGTGCGCAGTGCCGCGGCAGACTGGTCCGTCTATCCTCTCGGCACCCATTTCCGCATCAAGGGGGAACCATACATTTACGTTGTGGATGATTACGGAGCCGCCCTCGTCGGCACCGGCACCATCGACATCTACCAGCCAAACAAGAAACTGATGCGTCAGTGGGGATTGCGCATCGTGGAGATCCAAATTATTCGCTGGGGATCATCCCAGGCAAGCATGAAACTGCTTGCGGATCGCACGCGCTACCGTCACTGCGCAAAAATGCAAGCCGCGCTCCGAGAGCAAAACCGCCATCAAAAATTGCTGCACTGAAAATACACAGCAGTGTTGCGTTTCGGACGTAAAGATGCTTGACAATTTCGCCGCCAGGGTGCATAACGGACGCCGCTACGCGCCGGAGTATTCCGGGAAAGGCGAAAAAACCGAAGCGCGTAGTACTCTTTCTCCCCCATATCCTTTTCATGAAACGAATCTACCTCTCGGTTGCGCTTCTGCTTCTCAGCGCCTGTAATTCTACTCAAAATGATCTTTCCTCTACCCTGAATGGTGGAGGATACCTTTTCCGTCCTGAAAAACTTTTCACGGATGCAAAGGAAGCCGTATCGGATGGTTACTGGGACAGGCCCGCCAATCTGGAGGGGAATCATGTTATCGTAGTGGATACTCAGCTGCAACAGGCAAAGTATTACATCGGCGGGCGTCAGGTCGGGCTTTCCGATATCTCGTCCGGCAAGGCCGGACACGGTACCCCACGAGGAGTTTTCTCTATCATTGACAAGGATGTAGACCATGTCTCAGCGTCATACGGCAGCATCGTAGATTCCGCCGGTAATGTACTGGTAGAAAGCTATACTGTGGGACAGCCGATACCAAAGGGGGGCCATTACGAAGGATCGAAAATGAACTTTGGCATGCAAATCACACGCAGTGGCATTTGGATGCACGAAGGAATTGTAACCTCTGCGCCGGAGAGTCACGGCTGCATTCGTTTGCCCCGCAAGATGGCCAAAATTTTCTTTGAAAACACTCCCATAGGCACTAAGGTCATCATCAAGTAAATTCACGTCGGAACGAAATACTCTCTTACCCCCTCCCACTATGAGCAGCTGTGCAAAAAACATTTTGCGGCTCGGTCTTACACTTATCTTACTTTCCATCAATTCCTGCATCGCCCATAAAAATCCGGAATTGGTGGCAGCACAGACGGAGCTCGCACAACTTGAGCGACGCCAGTCACGGATCAACTACCCCGCCGACTCCTACGAGTACTTTGTCTCCCACAATGGTTATCCCGTTACCATCAATATCTACAAGAACCACAACCTGCTTACCAAGGCCAATGCTTCCTCGCATGTTGTAATCTGCCTCTCTCAGCAACGAGGACGACTCTACGTAGGCAATCAGGTAGCGGCAGACTGGCCTGTCTCCACCGGGATTCCGGGAAGGGATACTCCCACGGGGAATTTCTCCGTGCGCGAGAAAAAGCCGGATCACTCCTCAAGCCGCTACGGCAAAATGTACAATGCCGAAGGCAAATGCATCAACTCAAATGCTGATGCTTTCAACCATGCCGTGCCAACGGGAGGACGTTTCGTGGGTTCGCCGATGCCTTACTGGATGCGCCTCACTGGGGATGGAGTTGGAATGCACATCGGGAAAGTGCGTGCCGGGCGGCGTTTGTCGCATGGTTGTATCCGGACTCCAAGAGAGATGGCTCGGGAACTTTATCGCATTCTTGCCGTGGGATCCAGGGTAAACGTGCGGCAGGATGTGGAACCACAGTTTCCGTGCCCAGATGCTCTTAATGTTGGCAAGGAGCAGCGCAAAAATGAAAAACGCATCCGGGAGTTAAAGCAGAAGATATACGATCTCCAAATGCAGGAGTACGCCAAAAACCGGCATTAAAGTCCTGTCGACCTTCTTATGCCGGCATTCGAGCGTTTTTTGAGCTGGAAGAGAACTTGCACATGTGCTAGACTCACGCCCGGTAGATGAGGCCATGCGAACACTTGATCTCTATATCTTCCGCCAGCTGGTTGCAGTCACTTTTTTGGGCGTACTGTCTCTCACGCTTTTGCTGCTGCTTGGACAACTTTTCAAGGAACTGCATGCCTTGCTGGTTGAAAGTGGAGCCCCGCCCGGCATCGTGATTGACTTTGTACTGCAAGTCATCCCCTTTTCTCTTACCTTTTCCGTACCATGGGGCTTCCTCACGGCAGTGCTCCTCGTCTACGGGCGTTTGGCGGCGGACAACGAATTGACCTCCATGCGCATGGCAGGTCTGAGTCTCTGGCGATTGAGTGCTCCCGCCATCGTGATGGCGATACTACTCTCTTGTCTGTGCTATTACATCAATATCGAAGTGGCACCACGCGGGAAAAACGCTATGAGCGAAATCGCCGTAAAAGCAGCCATGGACAATCCTCGTAATTTGCTCCATTCCGGACAGGCGGTGACAAAACTTGATCGCGTGCGCCTCTACATTGAAAAACGAGAGGGAGATCGCCTCATCGGACTGCACATCTACCCGACAGAGGACGCAAAAGGTGGGGATATTTCCGCGCTTGGAGCAATGCACGCCCGCACGGCAGACATTGGTGAGTTTGATCTCAGCTCCCGCCAACTCCTGCTTAAACTGCACGATACCACCATCGAGCATCAACGAGGCGAAGAAACCGACCTTCCTATCGTGCGTGAAATGCCAATGCGGGTGCATATTCCTCTGCGCAATCACCGAAAAATGAAACCCAATCGTTTCACCAACACAGAGATTGCCGAGACCCTCAAACATCTCGAACGGGTGCGCCCTCTCAAGGCCGAGACATTGAACGAAATTCAAAATGCTGCCCTTGCTACTCCTTCCTTTCCCTGTGCTCGTATGTTGGTGCAAGAAACCGTGCGTGAAATTAACCGTCAGGTTGCCGAACTCAACCCTAAAAATGAACTAGCCTTCCGCACCGAAGGGGCGCAGCGCGCCTCCTTTGCCTGCGCCTGTATCGTTTTCTCACTCATTGGCGTTCCTCTGGCCATCACAGCCCGTCGACGTGATTCTACCACCGGTTTTGCACTTGGCATTCTTGTGGCGGCTATCTATTTCATGGCTCTGGTCTTCTGTGAGCTCTCGCGTAAAATACCAGGCGCCACTCCCTACGTCGTCCTCTGGCTTCCGAACTTTCTTTGCCTCGCTTTCGCCATCTGGCAACACCACAAAGCGCTCTACCGCGGCTGATTTTCAACACAATCCGGCCCTTCCTGTGCTCTTTCGACACTCAGGATGAGCGAACAAGGCGTGTTTCAGCATTTTTCCCCTGAATAGGAAATAAACTATCCTCTCACCCTTCCTTTCGCTTCCTCCATTCTCAGAACAGAGTGCATTTTCCCCCGTTCTCAACAGCAGAGTGTACGGCTTCCAGGATCTGCCGCGGCGAAACTCCTCGCTCTCGGAGAAAACGAATGCTGCAGGATTGATCGCGCTTAGCAAGGCGGAACCCAGCACTGTTGCGCAACAATGTATGATGCGCGTAAAGGGGGACAGGAAGCGCGAGTACACCTTGAAGCGCACGATGGACAGGGGTACTCTCCAGCAAATCTTCTCCACGGGAAACAAGACTCACCCCCTGCCATGCATCATCTACCACCACAGCGAGATGGTAGCTGGCCGGTGCATCTTTTCGGGCGAGAATCACATCGTCACAGATCGATGGCACGCACCGCTGCACCCCACTACGTCCGATATCCTCCCACAAGGGACAACCGATAAGATCCTGCACACGTCGCATATTGATGCGCCATGCATGAGGAACACCGCAGACGAGTTTCTCTTCCACGATGTCCTCCGGTAGATCTCGGCAACGCCCACTGTAGCGAAAACGCGGAGAATCATGCGGAGCCCGGTACATTTCTTCCCATTCGGCGCGAATCTCAGCACGCGAACAAAAGCAGGGATAAAGCAACCCCATGGCGCGTAACCTATCGAGTGCGACAACGTACGCAGCTGTACGTTCACTCTGCCGCACAATCTCACCATCGAATTGCAAACCAACCCATGCCAGATCATCTAGCATCTGCTGCACGACGAGTGGATCACGCGTGCGACCGGTGTCCAAATCCTCAATGCGCAGCAGACACCGCCCACCGTGCACATCTGCCAGGCGTCGCGCCTCCCACGCAGCTAGAACGTGACCGAGGTGCAACTCACCGCTTGGCGTGGGAGCGAAACGGGTCGTCACAGAAAAATGCAAGCTCATGGATAAGTTGCTTTCACGATAATGTCGCTTACGCGGCGAATGCCCTCTTTGGCAACGCTTGAGCCGGGGTACTTACACTGGGCTCGGTAATAGCAGGAGAGAGCAGATCCGTACTCACTGCGCTCCTCACAACGCTCCGCATCCCGCAAAGCCTGCACAAAATCATGCGCTTGCGATTCATAGTCCTTCAGGGCAATCATCATCTCCTTATCCTGAGCATAGCGCTCATCTTCCTTCTGCCACTCGATGAGCTTTTCGTAAGCCATGCAGGGGCCAAGAGTCGTATCCTGCTTGGCAACAGTCTTGAGCTGCTCAAGGAGACCATCTATTTTCATCACGAGAGTGATCACCTCCTCGTACTGCTTGGCAAGATCAGGATCCATGTTCACCACCTTAAAGCGTTCGCGATCGGCAGCAATGCGGCGAAACTCGCCAAGTTTGTAGAGATTGCGAAACTCCTCCTTCAAAGGATCCCCTGCATCAATCTTGTTGAGCATTTCCGCGCCCTTGTCGAGATTCGGGTTACGTGGCCAAATCGTACCAGCCTCGGCGATGTACGCGTTAAACTTTTCCTCATCTCCAGCTTGCAGTGCTTTCATCGCGTTCCGAATTGCCAAGTCGCTCTGTCGTTTCTTGCCCGTGGTGTACGTGAGCAAAAGCGAGTTATCAAAATCTACATCCATCTCCTTCATCTTCGCAGCCACCTCTTCTACTGTTCCGTAGTCTCGCGCGTTAAGTGCCGTGTACGCCCTCTTGCGCAGAGTCCAATACTGGGCAATGCGGCGACGCGCCTCCGCCGGAAAAGTTGCAACACTCTGCATATACTCACCGATGGCGACAGCGGCAATCAACTGCTGGGTCGCCTCACCCAGTCTGTTACAAGCAAGAGCATTATGAACGGCTTCTATACTTTGATCAATCTCACGGCGAGCATTGCTTGCAGCAGAATCGAGAGCATTAACAGTTGGAGGCATGCCGGCACCTTGCGAGAATGCCTTGCCCACCTGCGAATTCTCATCGATATTGAGCTTTACATCACCATCCTTGAAAAGATGTCGGTACACACGTGTACCGATAACGGCGTGGTCAAAACGTCGTTGTAAAAAGATGGAAACTAGAACAGATTGGTAGTGCACCTTTGAGGCAAGGAGGTTTGCCTCCATTGCCACCTTATTGGCAGCCTTCTCCGCCTTTTTTTCAGCCACAGTAGCAGCACCCTCAGCAAGCGTGCGCTGAGAGTCTTTCATATCGTTGGTGTACTTAATCTTGTGCTTTTCAAAATTGCGAGCAGCCCAAGTATTCTTCGAATTCTCCCGATCCATCTTACGGACAAGCTCACTGATCTCCGCATCCATCTTGGCATTCTTCCCTGCTCGTGACCAATTGGCGCGTTGCACGTCCAGCGCACTCACCATGGCGCTGGCCAGCACGCCGGATTGACCACCGTCAGCAGGGAACTCATTTGCATGGTAAAGTGCCTTACCAATGCGTATCAGTGTCTCACTGCCAACAATGTAGCGCGAATCTCGTCCTCCTCTCTGTGTCAACTTGAGGATCTCGGCGAGGATCTTTCGGTAGCGTCTGGATTCCGCACTGTCATCCGGGATCTGCTGCAGGTATTTCTCAAACCGAGCACGCACCGCAGCATTGTTCCCCACGTCAAAAACACCGCCATTATAGGAAACCGTATCACTTGAGGGATCTATGAGGGGCATTTCCATCCCCAGCAGCTGCGGGGGAGGGGTCTCCCCCTTTCGGGTAGGATCGTTTTGCTGCGGCTTAGCAGCACTGCCGGAGGCATCAAAAGAACTAGGGAGAGCGGCGCCTCCTCCCGACTGCGGCGCCGGAGTCGATCCCCCGCCTGACACGGGCATCTGCGCCTCACTCCATGCGCTAATAGCCAACGTTCCAAGAATTATCCCTATGAATCTTGTTTTCATTTCACTTAGACTGTGCATTTCTCACGATAAGTACTCCTTTTACCTGGGAACCATCTGGAGCCCTGCCGGTCGTGCAGGTCGTTTCAAAAATGAAGCGATCACCGCGCGTCAGGTTGGTGCCCAATCGCACATTTCCCGGCACAAGAAGAGGTAAGCGCTCGTCCGGATTATCCGGAATAGAGATGCTGACAATGCGGTTGTTGCCGATCGTTTCGATATTTTCTACGCGTCCGTCGAAGACGTACGTATTACCGGCAGAAGCAAATCTGGAACCATCTCGACGGTAATCCGCGACGCGAAAGGAATTATCAGGTTCAGCCTCCCGTGCTCCTCCCTTGTTAAGAACGCCAGAACCAAGCAGCGCAGCCAAAACCAACACTGCTCCCACGACGACACCAAGAGTAAGCATATTGTTACCGGCTCTTTTCCGTCCGCGACCACTTCTCTTTTTGGATCTTCTTGTAGCCATAGAATGATTATCTACTGAAAAAGAAAAAATTACTCCCACTGAGTTCTGCGCGCCCCAATCCAAGCCAGCATGATGCCCACCAACACATGCACCCACAACACAATCTCACAAAGACGGACTTGGGAAAAACTCGTCTGCACAATACTTTTCACTGCCTTGAGCACATCCGCATTCAAACCGCCCTCAATACTGCCACTCCATGCCCAGTAGGCAGAAATAAACGGCTGGGTGAACATCTCCACCATATCCGGGAGGGCAAGCACGGCTCCGGAAAGCGGGAGCTGAAAGCCCACCAAGTAAATGCTCAACAGGGATGCCTGATCCGGCGTCTTGCAGTTCGCAGAAATACCAAGGCACACGCTCGTCATGGCAGCATTAGCCAGCAATAGGAAATACAGATGATTGAGAGAATCCCCACGATATTCCCAAAAGAACTGCACAAAAGCGTACATCCACACGCTCTGCAACAACACCAGCAGCGCAAGATACACAACCTTGGACATCACGTACGCCCCCACCCTCATGCCTGCAAATTTCTCCTTTTCCATGATGAGACGCTCGGCGGCAATCTCGCGCGAAGCGTTATTGGATCCCATGAGCCCCAGCAGAATTACCTCGAACATGATAATGCCGGAAACGGCAGACCCCACACGAGCTCGCACCTCCGCCTGGTCCTGCTGTGCCTGAATTTCTGCAGCGATGTCGTTGCTCGTTGTGTCCGTAAGAATAAGCAATTGATCCTGTCCCTTGCTGGAAAAGAGCGCGACAAGAATGGGAAAGATTACGATCATTGCCACCTGAAGCATCAGCTGGGTTCGATCGCGCAGTAGAATATTGAATCGACGCCTGAGTAACTGACCAAACTGCGTCCCAAACCCAGGCAACTCAGCCTCATCTTCCCCCTCGTCTTCATCATCTCCGCTTCGACGACTCTTCTGCTTCTCATTAAAGGTCTCGGGCATCGGAGGAGCCACGCCAAGCGCCGCATATTTGCTCTTGCGATCCCTCTCCATACGCTCGTAGTACGGTTCGCGGTGCTTGAGCCACGATATGCGCCACTGATCCGGCTCGCGAAGAGCCAACCGTGGATAAATCTCCTCAAAATTCTCCACCCCAAAATAATGATTCATTGTACCCGGCACCCCGTGGTATACGAGATTGCCACGAACCATCACCATGACGCTGTCATAGAGCTCCATCTGTGCCAGACTGTGGGTTACAGAGATGACGATACGCCCTTGCTTGCGACTCAAATCATGCAACAACTGCACAATCTCGCGCTCGGAGCGAGGATCCAACCCACTCGTCACCTCATCGCACAGGAGAATTCGCGGACGACTCACCAACTCCATCGCCAGGGCCAGGCGTCTTTTCTGACCTCCGGAGAGGAGTTTTACCGGGCGATCAGCTATATCTGTCATTCCGGTTTCTGCCAAAACCTCGTCGATGATATCGTTAATTTCATCCTCATCAGCTTGCACGCGCAATCTAGCAGCACTTTCAATGCTTTCATCAACAGTAAGCTCTTCATAAGCAATACTGAATTGAGGAACATAGCCTATCTCGCAGGGCTCAAAATCCCCATCTTCCGAGAGGTCGCGCTCCTCCCAAATAAAAGTGCCCTCTGTGGCAGTCTTGATGCCGGCAATCGTTTTGAGCAGGGTTGTTTTGCCACATCCGCTGGGTCCGACAATCGCCGTAAAATGTCCGAGTGGAATGTTAAAATTGACGTTATTGAGCAGGAATAAAGACTCCCCGTCATCATCCACCTCCAAACAAATGTTACGCGCTTCTAGCATAGACTGACCTCCTGAGTGTAGCAAAGAGCGTGTATGAGAGCAAGAAAAATGTATACCTCATGTCGATTGAACTTAAAAATAAATTGCACCGATATGACTGCAAGTCCTCCCCCAATTCATCCCGATCATATTTGATAAAAATCGAGAAGCATAGGCCATGCACCACACATGTCCCAATAAAAATTTCTCCGGGCTTATTCAACCCATTTCCCCATGCGTTTCCAACAGACAACGGAAGTAAGCCCGACAAGATGTCAAAGCATTGATGATTAGGCATAGCAGTGAACCCGGCATAGCATACCAGCAGTTGCTTTCCTCCTATCAATGCATCATCATTTCAAGAATTCCGCTACGCACCGGATCGACAGTCTCGCGCGTAGCGCGCTAGCATTCAAATCGTACATTGTACTTCGTACCAACGACTTATGCTTCATGACGTACCGTTAACTACCATCGTGTGTGCTTTTTCTTGGGACGGATGTTGGTCATGCACCCCATCCCGTCCATCCAGTCTTGCTTCAAGTAGCACAACCATATCGATAGTCCTCCTAACTTTAGAGACGATACTCTCGCGCCGTTCATTCTCGTTTTCGCAACCGGCGGGTATTATTATCATCGTGACTGATTATCCAGTACGATTGCTCTGGCTTCGAATTGAATAGGCTTGCTGCGCAAAAGTAATCCTGATAGAATACGGGCATGGAAATCACACTCAGGGCGCCGCTGGATATGCATCTGCATTTGAGGGACGGAGATATGCTGCAGCTGACAGCTCCCCTGAGTGCGGCACACTTTGCCGGAGCGGTGGTTATGCCAAATCTCGTACCCCCGGTAAAGGATCTTGCGGCGCTTTCCTCTTATGCAGAACGCGTGCAGATTGCCGCCAACGGAGCAACGAAGAATTACGAATTTGTGCGCTACATGACATTGTTTTTTCGCGCATACAGTGCAACCGAACTTGAAGCTGCCAAAGCGCAAAAGGATTTCTTCGGCATTAAGCTCTATCCCGCCGGCATCACCACCAACAGCGCTGAGGGGCTCGTGGATTGGGCTGCTGCCGAGCCGACTCTGAAATACATGGAAGAAATGGGGATTCCCCTACTGGTGCATGGCGAAAGCCACGGTTTTGTGATGGATCGAGAGGCGGAATTTTTGCCGATATACCGGCATCTGGCAGAAAACTACCCCACGCTGAGCATCTGCATGGAACACATCACCACTGCGGGAGCAATCAAATTGCTTGAGGAATACGAGAACTTATGCGCCACCGTTACCCTGCACCACCTACTACTCACGCTTGATGATGTGGTAGGTGGAAACATGCGTCCGCACCTTTTCTGCAAACCCATCGCAAAACGCATCGAGGATCGCGATGCTTTGCTGGAGGCCGCTCTGAGTGGAAATCCTCGCGTGATGTTCGGCAGTGATTCTGCACCTCACCCCCGCCACGCAAAGGAATGCTGCGGCTGCGCTGCCGGGGTATTCACGGCTCCCATTGCTCTCCCCTGCCTTGCAGCGCTCTTCGCCCGGCATGGCGCTTTGGATCACCTGCAGGAATTTGTTTCCGGCAATGCATGCCGTCGCTATGGACTCACCCCGCCTGCACGTGAAGTTGTGCTGCGCGATGAGCCGATGTGCGTCCCGACATCCTACCGCGGGTATGGGCAAACCGTAGTGCCCATGTACGCCGGGGAAGAAATACCCTGGCGCGTTGTAAAAAATTGGTAAAAATGGAGGAAGCTCAAATACCAAGTGGAGAAGACCTGCGACGCCTCCTTGAGGAAATCGCTGAGATGCACATGCCATTCGGGATGTACGGACCGGCTAAATTCCCTCCAAATGGCTGCCCCATCACCGACTTACCTGCTGAATATCTCGATTGGTTCTCCCAGCGTGGCTGGCCCAAGGGAAAGCTCGGTCGGCTTATGGAGCAAACCTTCCTCATCAAAAATTGCGGACTGGACAAGCTCTTCGATCCTTTTCGTGCCGCCCGCGGCGGTTTTCGCCATTATCCTCGTCAAAAATAATGTTCCAAAAGACCTTACGCTCTATTTTTCTCGCTGCCCGTCCGAAGACGCTCCCGGCGGGTCTTGTCGCCGTCTGGGCAGGCTGCATTATCGTCGGGAAATTTTCTACCTTCCTCTCTGATTCCCCCTTTGTTCTGAATTATCATCTTGCTCTTTTTACTGCCCTCAGCTGCGCCTGCATCCAGATCTCCTGCAATCTCTTTAATGATGCACTGGATGCCGGACGCAACGCCGACACTGCTCAGCGGCAGGGACCTCTTCGCATCACTGCCGGCGGACGCATGAGTCCTTGTGCCGTGAAATGCTGGGCTCTGTTCTTTATGCTGCTTGCGTCTCTGACGGCAATTCCTCTCATCCTCGCTCAAGGCTGGGGAATTATCCTTATTGGTGTTCCTTGCCTGCTTTGTGCGTATCTCTACACAGGCGGGCCTTTTCCTTTGGCCTACCATGGACTTGGAGAGCTGTTCGTGCTGCTGTTTTTCGGTCTGGTGGCAGTAGTCGGTACAACCTTTGTTCAGATCGGCTGGCAGCCTGTTTATGCCCCGATTTACGCTGCCGCCATCATGCTGGGGGTTATCTGCGGGCTTCTCTCTTGCGTGCTTATTGAGGTAAATAACATCCGCGACCGGGCGGAAGATGCCACCACCGGCAAGCGTACCCTTGCAGTGCGTCTTGGCGATAAACGTGCGCGCGGTCTCGCCATGGCTTTTCTCGTTGCTCCCTACGCTGTCACCCGCCAACTCTCAGAAGTTCTCCCCGGCATCGGGTGGAATTGGTGCTGGCTCGCCTCTTTGCTCGTTGGAGGCATAATCCTGCATAAACTCGCCACTACACCGGCAGACAAGCGCATGAACACACTACTTGGGCTTTCTTCCCTGCACATGATACTCTACATGCTCTCCATCATGCTGGGTTGAAAAGCCCCTCCCCCTCTTCTTTGTCCTTTTCTTGGCAGGAGAGGAGAGAAAAGACTTGGTGCATCTACCTCTACGCGCATTGCCTCAAAAATGAAGGGTTAACATCAAACATATGTCACTTAAGATGAGTAAACAAGCAAGAATAGAGTTACTTTCTGTATGGAGAGCAAAATATGCCTCGGTGACCTCTCGATACAAGAAAGCAAGAATCATCCGATTACGTCATGCAATCGGCCGGTTATAAGAACCGAAAGACCGTCATTCGACTATTGAGCAGCAAAAAGCGCCAGCGCGCATGCGTTGCCCCGCAGGGGCGAACCGGCAGGATGGTGCCGGTGAGTCAACGCACGATGTACAATTTATTAATAACGTGCGCGTTGTGCAGATTTTTTTCGGATCATTAATGTATGCTGAGATCCCTTTAGAGCCGCTATTATGATGAGCGTTTCAATGCGTTGCCCGGTAAGATTAAACCGCCCGCCGGGTTTCCCCGACGAGCGGCACTTCTCTTACCTGTTGTATTGTTCCTTTTGAGAAGAACTCGTTGAATCCTCCTCAGAAGCCCATTCGGACGCCCAGTGCAGCGTTCCATGCGTTCGCGTGCTCTCGCAACTCGCCGCCGGCGTTCACGTAGATCTGCGAGTTCGGTGTCATCGGCACATTCACTCCCGCTCCAAACTGGAACGCCGTGCTGCCTGCCTTCGACCCGTACACATTCTGCGTGTAGCTCGGATCTGCCAGCAGCGCCACGTTCGCCACGCTCCGGCGGTCGCCCATGTCCTGCGCCACGTTCGCGTGTACCTCCGTACTCACCGTGCGGTTGAGAGCTTTCGCGGAGTTGATCGCCGCCAGCCACCGCAGTCCAAGACCCAGTGTTACCGTGTCGCGCGTCTGCTTCTCCGTCGTAAGGCCTACGTTCCCCGCATTCTTCTCGCTGAAGCCATCCATGCTCGTGCGCGTCAGCGCCACGTTGAACAGCGGCTGGAGAATGTTGCTCTTGTTGTCCTTCACCGGGTGGAAGTCATACGTGAGTTCCCACATCGCCCCTAGGCTGCTGCCGCTCGTGTTGCTCGTGGCGGTGTAGCTGCCCGCTCCGTAGTTCACCGTGCGCTTGAGATCCGCCTCATTCGTGCCGAGGGTGAAGAGCAGCGTGTTGCCCCAGCGTCCGTTCTTCGCCTGGCTCCAGAAGCTCACGGTGTACGTATCCAGATCTCCCTTGGCATAGTCCGCCGCACGTGCCTCCAGGTCGCCATAGCTGGCAGAAAGGCTCACGCCGACGCTCCAGTGGGCATCCACCTGAGCATCGATACCCAGAGCGCCGCCCCAGGAGTTGAGGCGATAGCCGCTCTCATCGCCGACGCTGTGCTGCTCGGAGAAGAAGCCGGTACCCTCCACCCAGACGTGGGAGTTCTTGCAGGGGCGCTGCTGAGCAGTTGCCTCATCGGCATTGCCGGCGCAGCGCAGACGTCCCGCCTGCAGGGCATGATCGCGCACGCGGCCCATCTGGTTGCGCAAAGCCGCACTCTGCGCCGCGGAGAGTGAAGTGAGCGTGCTTCCCGCCACAGCCGCCATCACGCGCCGCGCCTCCGCGGGGCTCTCGTTCAGAAGGTTCTGCAAGGCATGGAACATTCCTTCCACCTGCGGGTCAACCGCGCCGCCTGCATTGCTCAGCGCTTTCCAGAGCAGGTTCAAACCGGCTACGCTGTTGCCGGTGGTGGCGTAGCTCATCCATGGACTTTCCGTGCGGGCATCTGCATTGATGTACACTTTCTGCCCATCCTGCGTCATCTTCACATTCTCGTAGAGCTGGTCAAGAATGGTGCCGAGACGGACATCGGCTTTCACCACCTCTTTCTCTCCCTCACGGGTGTTCTCGCTCAGTGCATCGCTTACGAGAATGCGGGCAGTTATCGGTGCATTGTAGGCTTCCGGATTTTCGATGTTTGTTCCTTCAAGGATGACGACATCCCGCAGGTCATTATGCGTACCCGACAGGCTGCTTTCCAGGCAATCAATGACGAATGTTGTTCCCTGCTCGATGTAGATGGTCCTTTCTGTTGAAAGCATCGTGGCATCGTGCTCACCGCTTCCCCAGAGATCCGGGTCGTTCAGGTTGAGGGTGAAGTCCGTTTCGGCTCCTCTGCGGAAGACGATGTCCCCTGTCACCCGAATGCCGGCGCCGGCCTTTCCGTTCTCCTCATTCGCCGAAACAACGAGTTTGTCGTTGTCGCGATCGTTGTCACCAACGGTGATGGAGTGGTACTTCGATCCTGCCGCGATGGTCGCCTGCGTATCTTTACCTACCACATAGAGGTCGCAACCGCCGTTTTCGGTGTTGCTCATATTGAGGCTTCCGCCCTCCACGGTCAGTTTCCCTTCGATGGAACCTGCAAAGGAGGCGTCCTTATCCGTTGAGGTAAATTCTGCCCCCTTCACTGTGCCGGTCGTGTCCTCAGCCAGTTTTCCGAGATCGACAGGTGTGTCGCCTGTGAGCTCAAGACGTCCGCCTGCGTCCGCACCGAATGTCAGGTCGGAATCATTCACCGTATCGGACTTGAGCGTGAGCTTGCCGTCCTTGCCCACAGTGATGGATCCACTGCCGGTGAGTTGGTCGGATGTGACATCCTTAAGATCATTGTCTTTTCCATTGAGTGTGAGCTTGCTGTCCTCCTCAACTTGCAGCGCACCATCTTTCTCGATGCTCAGTTTGCCGTCGATGGAGTTGTCATCTCCGCCGAGAGTCAGCGTGCCGTCCTCCACGGTGACATTCCCGCCGGCCTGCAGGTTGCCTTCTACCGCGAGTTCCGCATTGCCCGTCTTTTTGAGATCAACTCCATTCTCAGTGATGATGTCACCCTTGAAAGTGGTGTCGCCATTTGTGGCAGCCGTGTGCTGATTCTCCAGCGAGACGGTACCCTTCCCTTCGAGGGTGAGGTTCTTGTCCTTTGCTCCCTCCAACTGTTTGATGGTACCTTCCGGCTCATCCACGGTGAGCGTCGTGTCGTCCATGACAACCACCTTGTCGGCCTTCTCGGCTTCACTTAATGTTCCCTCCTTATCGGTGAACGCCACATTGGCGATGTTGCCGGTGATCATCAGTCTGCCGTCCTGGGCATCGCTAACTGTGGGCTCGGGTTCCACCTTCAATCCCCATCCGGTGCCGACCATGAAGTGACCGGCAATATCACTTCCCCCTTCGTAATCCTTCAATGTTCCGTTCGTGATCCACACCTCGAAGCTTACCTCTTCCTGGTTTTCTTCGGCTGCCTTGGCAAGCGTTTTCAAGTTGTCATCATCAAAGTTGAGTGTGACTTGGGTGTCTGCATCCTTGAATTGCACAGTCCCTTTCTCCTCACCCTCGGCGAATCCGATAAGCGGAGTCTTGCCTTCCTTTGTGGAACCTTCCCCTTTACCGGAGCTCTTGCTGCTCACGGTGAGGGTGTTGTCAGCACCACTGAGCGTGAGTGTGCTGCCCGCCAGGAGCCCCTGAAGCGTGGCACCCGCCCCCTTGATCTTGAACCCCGTCTCTTCGTTGCTGATGATGTACTTCGCGTCCAGCCCGTTCAGAGTGACCGCTTCGTTCCACGTTGAAGCAATGTCGATGGTGACGGTTTTCATGTCGGGATCTGCCTTTCCGTTTCCTTCCGCACTCAAACCGCCGAGGTAGCAACCTTCCCCGAAGGTCAGACTGCCGCCCGTTACGTTGATGTTGCCGGTGAATCTCGCCTTGCTGTCGATGGTCAGTTCGCCTCCGTTCAGGTTGAGGACGCTGGAGCCAACCTGTTTGCTTCCCAAACCGGCAACGACTTTGCCTCTGTGAAAACGAGTTATACCTCCGTTGATGTCTATTTGAATCTTAATCCCTTTGACGTATTCTTTACCCTCGCTCTCCTCCTGTTCATGTATGGTGAACTCACCTCCATTTATGGTGATATACGTTTCCGTAGAGGGGTGCGTTCCATCGGAATAGGATGAATCTCCGCCTATTCCAAATGTTTTTGCATACACATCGATACTGCCCGAATTGAGGACAAGATTAGTGGTTACATTGTGGCTCCCGTAATGATTGTAACCGTACTCGAATGATGAGTTGACCTCTTTGGAACCAATGGTCACATGACCTCCATCCACTTTCAAAGTGGCTGTGCACGTCAATTCTTTCTCAGCTGTACCCCACCAAGAAAATTTTCCACTAGTTAGCACTAGCTCACTTCCTTCATCCACAATAATCTCGTGTCCGTAGGTGAGAGATTCCTGCTGCGTGGGAGGATAATTTGAAGTCCCGCCATATGAAAACCCGCCAATTTTGCCTGAAATCTCCATTTTCGAGTCCTTAAGCAGGTGTATCTTGAGAGAATTTGCACCATAGCCAATTGTACTATCACTTAAAGCTTGCAGAACACCGCCGCCGTTGATGGTGATCTTTTCCTCCAAAGACGCGTAACTCATGTTAACCTTTCCAAGGGATCCATTACGCATGCGGAGTGTCCCGTTGGTGATCTTAACCTCCATTTGCAGGGACCTGCCTTCGTCGCTCCAACCTCGATCACCGTTCACATATCCCAAGAGGTTATTCCCCATATCAACAGTTCCCCCGTCAATTGTTAAATTGACCGATCCTTTCTCCCATGATCCATTACCATCAAAGAAACCGTAGTTGTTCCCATAACTACTACCAGTATCCGGCATGGTCAGCATGCCACCTTCTCTTACCGTAACGTCGAAACTGCCCCGCAACGTTCGAAACAAACGGTCGAGGTCGAAAACAAGCTCACTTCCTCCGTCTATGGTCAGTTCGGAATAATCTGTACCGTTCTTTCTTTTAAACTCAGGCTTCTGAGCGTCCGAATCTTTAAATACTTCCTCATAGTCTTCGCCCCGGAAGTTGTAATAGTGCTTGAGTACCACTGATCCTTGTGATGGCAGGGCTGTCAATACTGCCATGAGCGCCGTCAATAAAACAACTGGCAAGTGTAGTTTCATGATGATGTGTTGTGTTGAAATTATCTGTTCTTGGGAGCTAACCTTGTCTGATAGGATTCGTCCCGGTCGAGGAGAGTCTACGTATTTGCAATACGTATCCGAGTTCATCTAATAAATTAGCAATGAAAATAATAGGAATGTACTTATGAGAGTGTTTTCACCTTTGCAAGATTACTTTCTCCTAGTAAATCATTGATGGGAAGTGACAAAAATTTTCAAATAGAGGCTTGACATACGTATTGCAAAAACGTGCTCGAGGGACAAGAAATTGTGTTCTGCGAAAGAGAAGAAACTCGTATGCAAGGGGTGCGGAACGTGGCGAGTAGTGGGTCATGCAATGATCAGGCGGGGTCATTTCTGCATATTGAGGTGCGACCTGCCGTTGAGGTTTTCGTGTTCGGAAACGGGCGTGATCTAGGGCCCGGAAAGTTTTATCTAGTTTCCACTTCATCCAAATGCGTTTGCCCTGCGCAACTCCCGGAGTGGCTTGCCTTTTATGCGGCAGATGAGCACATAGAGTATGAGAGCCTGCAATGGGTGCTTAGAATCTC
>CANQJI010000031.1 GCA_947624205.1 uncultured Akkermansia sp.
GATGGCCTCTATCCCTCCTTCCGCAACTGCGGTTATTCTACCTCAGTCCCGCGTATTTTAACACCCCTAATTAACCGGGTACGATTTTCGATGTACGATTTTGGGAATTCCCGCGCCGTGCGGCGCGAATTTGGCGGAGTAGGAGCGGGAGTGGGATTGTGAGGACGACCGGCGGACGTCGTTAGAAAGCGGCGGGGGCGGTGGCGGCGGAACGCCGCCTATGTACGAGGTACGATTTTCGATGTACGATTTTGGGAATTCCCGCGCCGTGCGGCGCGAATTTGGCGGAGTAGGAGCGGGAGTGGGATTGTGAGGACGACCGGCGGACGTCGTTAGAAAGCGGCGGGGGCGGTGGCGGCGGAACGCCGCCTATGTACGAGGTACGATTTTCGATGTACGATTTTGGGAATTCCCGCGCCGTGCGGCGCGAATTTGGCGGAGTAGGAGCGGGAGTGGGATTGTGAGGACGACCGGCGGACGTCGTTAGAAAGCGGCGGGGGCGGTGGCGGCGGAACGCCGCCTATGTACGAGGTACGATTTTCGATGTACGATTTTGGGAATTCCCGCGCCGTGCGGCGCGAATTTGGCGGAGCAGGAGCGGGAGTGGGATTGTGAGGACGACCGGCGGACGTCGTTAGAAAGCGGCGGGGGCGGCGGCGAGTCAATTTGGGGAGTTCGCGCGCGTGGTGGGCGGATTCCTCCCATCAAGAACAGGTGAAAGATTTTTGGTAAAAGAAAGCGCGCCGGAATTGCTATCCCAGCGCGCTTGTGAATGGTCGTGAGAAAGAGAGAAACGAGACTCCCCTTCCCTCGAAGACTCTTACTTGGTCACTTGAACCTGAGCGGGCGGAGGAACAGTAGCCTCGGGAGCCTGCTGCTGCTGCTGCTGCTGGCAGCTAGCAAGAACTGCGACAGCCGTAAGAGCGAGAACAGAGATGGTCTTCATATTATCTTACTTGTTTTGTTGGTTGAACTCCCCGATCCCAGAGTAGGATAGGGGTGCGAGAGTCATTGTACGCGATTTGAGCCTCAAGGCAAGACTAAAATGCGAGAAGAAGTGAATTTTATTGAAATATCAAAGGGGAAAAGACCGGGAAGTCCGTCAGGACGCGGGGTAGAACGCTATCAAGGCTTGATAATCATTTCTCTGTAAGATCAAGATAATTCACTTTTGAGATAATCCAGAGCCATGCGGCGGCAGAGGCTGAGATCCTGTTTACCGGAGGCGAGCACAGGGATTTTCCCGACGGGTATCACGTAGCGCGGAGCCCAGAGAGTGGGAACGCCGTGGAGGGGGAATTCGTTGCGCAGTTTGCTAATCAATTCGCGTTGGGCAGTGGGAGGAAAATGAGACGGGATGGAGGTGAGCAAGGCGATGGCTTCGCCTTTCTGAGCATCCAGAACTCCTGTGACGGCAATGCTCAATTCATCGGCATTGAGCTTAAGAATGCGAATGATGAGATCTTCCACCGCTTCGTGCGGAACCATTTCGCCGCCGATTTTGGAGAAGCGCGAGAGACGCCCGTCCAGGGTGATAAACCCGTTGAGATCCACGCGCCCGATATCACCGGTTTTGAACCAACCGTTCTTGAAGACGGAGGCGTTGAGTTCCGGGCGCTTGGCGTAGCCGTGGAACATATTGGGACCTTTCAGCCAGATCATGCCGCGCGAGGTGAGGGGAAGCACCTTGTCGTCGTCGTCCGCATCGGTGATGCGCACGGCGATACCGGGCAGCAGGTAGCCGATACTGCGCGGCACGGTGCAGGGGATACTGAAGGCGGATCCCGGTACACGCGGCGCATCGGGGAGATTGACAGCGCACACCGGCGCCGCTTCGGTGAGTCCGTATCCTTCCAGCAGGGGGACTCCCGCATGGGTCATGTACTCTCTCTCCAGATCCGGCGACAAACGCTCTGCGCCGACGATGAAGTAGCGCACGGTGGCGAAGGTGTACGGATCGGCTCTGCGGAGCATGGCGCGCGCGAAGGTGGGTGTGGCGCAGAGCATGCTCAGCTCATACTTCTCGATGAGCCGGCAGAGGGTGCGCGCGTCGGTGGGGTTGGGGTATGTGCAGATGGGGCGTCCTTTCAGCAGAGGAAGAATGAGGGCGACCGTGAAGCCGAAGCTGTGGAAGAGCGGTAAGGAACCCAGCACGCGCTCGTTGTCCAGCACGAGGCGGCAGCAGCTCTGAGCGACGTTGGAGAGCACCATGCGATGGGTGAGAGCAACGCCTTTCGGTTCGCCGGTGGAGCCTGCTGTGAAGAGCATGGCAGCCTCGTCCTCACCATGCCGTTCTGCCGCGCGCGTCTTTTTGCACAGGTAATCCGCCGGGGCAAAACGCGCCAGCATGACGTTTTTGATGAGCTGCAACTTGGTGGTCAGTCCGGTGAGTAACTCCTCCATGAGGATGAGCCGGTCCGCCGTCGGCCACGAGAAGCTCGGCAGCTTTTCCATAAATTGTCGGGCGGTGATAAAGCTCTTCAGTTCGGCCTGCTGCACCGTGCTTTGGAAAGCGGCGGCGGAACTCGCGTAATTGATGATCACCGGAGTGACCCCGGCCAGCATGCAGGCGAGAAGGGCAATAGTGCCGCCCGGTCCCGGGGGAAGGATGACGCCGATACGCTGCTCTCCGCGCTTGCGCAGGCGTGTCGCAATGGTCATGGCCACGCCGAGAATCTTGTAATAGGGAAGGGACTTCCTGCTCATGCCATCAATCATCTCCACGGCGCCGTATTTTCTGAGCGCGCGCACCAGATGCTCGGTAAGCGAACCGTTCAGGAGAGGACGCGAGGAAAAGGCCCTGTTGCTTTTCTCCAGCCAGGCGGAGAGGAGGCGCTCCGCCATGTGTGCCCCTGCGGGCAGTTGAGGCAGCACGTAAAACTCCTCGCAGCAGTCCTCCTCCTTGACATCGCGGTAGAGTGTGTCGATGCTTTCCCCGTAGAATCCGAGAAAGAGCGGTGAAATCGGCAGGTACATCCCCTGCGCATAATCCAGAAAAAGCTTCGGCACATCGGCCAGGCACCCCCGAACCTTTGCCAGTTGCCCCGGCATGAAGACCACGCTTTTTCCCTCTTGGAAATAGCGCTGTAGTGTCTCACGTGCCGCCTGGGGCGTCCCGTTGCGAAAATCAAATCGCTCCGGCAGCATGCGCTTCCCCCGCAGGTAGTTCTCAATCTCCGGCAGGGGAGGAAAGGCCGGATCGGCGATATACACCAGACGTCCCTGCAGCAGATAGTTGAGGGCCTTGCACGCTTGCACACTCAGCCGATTCGGCAGGTAGAATGCCGGGGCGACGATATTCTCTTGGCCGTGGAGGGTCAGGTTATTCATGGGGGTCGATGGGTTCGAGGGAAAAGGATGGGCTGTCTCGATGAAAAAACCGCTCAGCCTGTATGATCAAGCAGAACGGCTTTTCGTTTTAAAATCTTCACAGATGCAGGGAGCGGGAAGAACTTCCGGGAGAATTTTATCCGTCCCACTCCCTTTTTCACATCCGTTGAGAAGACCGATTCTCGTTTAGAAAGTGTACGTGCATTTCACGCCGGCCACCACGCCAAAGTTCCGGTAAGGCACCAAGGTGGCATCACCCGTTTGTTGGCGAAGCAGGGAAGTTTTGGCAGCCTTTTGCGCTCCCGCACCCAGCCAGTTGAAGCTCACGCTCGGGGTGAGGATGAGTTGCTTCGTGATGAACCACGGAGTGGAAAGTTGAATCCAGAAGGCCTGTGCGCCGTTGGCATTGGCGTGATGCCCCTGGTCGAAGTAGTTAGCCGTGGCGCTCATGGCAAAGGTCAGCAGCCCCGCCACTTTGACGTCCTCCGCCGTGCCGATGATGGGCGCCTTGAAGGTCATGTGCGGCTCAAACCACCAGCCCTGCACTCCCTGGAAGCTCAACCTCACTGAATTGCCCACCTCAAACCAAGCCGTCGGGGTGTACACCATATCCAGGAATACCTCATTCACGCAAGAGGCGCTCTGCTGGCGGAAGTGCTTGGCGAAAGCGCCCAGAAGACCGCCGTGCACGAAGTCGTGACCCAGAGAGACGGCGCCGTACTTACCGCTGTACTTGAGAGCCGTCGCCACGGCAAACTCGTTCTCCACATTGCGAGGGACAAGCGGCAAACCCTTTGCTGCCCAATACTCTTGGGGAACAGCCGTATTGATCTTAGCGTAGGGGGCAGGACCGTACATGGTGTGCCCAGAGCTCACCATGCGGTAGGAGATGGTGTTATCGATGCTCCACTGTTGCTGCTTCTTGCCGATGTCGTAGTTCATCTTGAGGGCAACGAGTTCGGAGCTGTCACCTTCTGCCACAGAGTGGGAAATCACGAGACCGCGACCCACGTAGTTGGAATCATACCCCACGGTGAAAGAACCGGTGAGCCTCTTGGTAGAGAGACCGGGCAGCTTGGCAAATTCCTCAGCTGTGAGGGTTTGGGCAGCGTAAGATGTTGGCACCAAAAGAGAGGCCAATGCGAGGAGGATAGAACGTGCTTTCATAGGTCAGTGTATTGAGTCATGAAGAGTTTTCTGCCTAGTTTCCGAATAATTTCGAAGACAAAACAGCCCAGCTAATTCTATATAATACAAGATATCCTGTCAAACAAAAAAACGGATATCCGGCTCTTTTTCTTCCGTTGATTATTTGTAGTCAATAAGTTGCTACTTTAGTTGCAGGGATGTCCCGCTTTGTCCTGTTCGGCGCGGGTCCGGATGCCGGAGATGAAGACACTTTCCAGGGAGAGGCGTCCGGGAGAGCTCGACACCCAAGCTTCGCCGGCGAGGGCGCGCATTTGCTCCAGCAGGGCAGGGGAGGGATCGCGCAGAGTGACTTGCCGCGTGTGCGCATCGCGGGTGAGCTCATCCACGGTGCCCTCGGCGATGAGACATCCCTGGTAGAGGATGCCGACGCGGTCGCAGACCTCCTGCACTTGCTCCAGGAGGTGGGAGCAGAGGAAGATGGTGAGCCCGCGCTGCTTGAGCTCCAGAATCATGTCCCGGATGATGCGCGAGCCGATGGGATCTACCCCGGCGGTGGGTTCATCCAGAACCAGAAGCTGTGGATCCTGCACGAGCGCCTGCGCCAAACCGATGCGCTGCAGCATGCCCTTGGAGTAGCCGGAGAGGCGCCGCCCGGCCGCATCCTTCAGTCCCACGAGTTCCAGCAGCTCCCCCACGCGTTCGCGCAGGGCGCGTCCGCCCAATCCGCAGAGGCGTCCGTAGAAGCGCAGAGTCTCCTCGCCCGTGAGGAATTTGTAGAAGTACGGATTTTCCGGCAGGAATCCGATAGCGCGCCTGTTTGCGGTGTCAGTGGTGGGGCGACCGAACACGCGGCAGCTGCCCTCATGGGGGGAGAGCAGTCCGACGAGCATTTTCATGATGGTACTCTTGCCGGAACCGTTCGGACCGATGAGACCGTACACGCCGCCGGAGGGAATGGAGAGACTCACGCCTTTCACGGCGTACACCATGCCGCCCTTTCCGCGGTGCCCGCGGAAGCTCTTGTGCACGTTCTCGATCTCGACGGCGTTCATACGGGCACTCGACTCATGAGGCGCAGGAGGTTTTTGACCATGCTGATTCCTTTCTCGAAGATCTCCAGTCGCATGTTTTCATTCGGTGAGTGGATGCGCGCATCCGGCAGATCGAGGCCGAGGAAGAGGGCATCTTTCCCCAATTTCCCGGAAAGCTCCGCCACGATGGGGATGGATCCTCCCTCGCGCACAAGCACGGGCGGGTTTCCGAACGTTTCCTCCAAAGCCTGCTGTGCCGCCTTGCCGAAGGGAGAATGCGGATCGCTCATGTACGCATCGCCGGCGTGTTGCATAGTGAACTTCATCCGCACGCTCGGCGGGCAGACCTTTTTGAAATGCGTTTCCACCTTGCGCATGATGTCCACGGGGTCTTGTCCCGGCACCAGGCGGCAGCTGATCTTGGCAATCGCGTGGGTGGGGATTACTGTTTTGGAACCCTCGCCTACGTAACCGCCGACGATGCCATTCGGCTCAAAGGTCGGGCGGGCATAGACGCATTCGGCGCCGGTGTAGCCCTTCTCGGTGCGCAGCTCCGGGACTCCCGTGAGCTGTGCCAGCTCGGCGTCGCTCATGCCCGGTACGCGCTTCCAGCTTTCCTTCTCCCAATCCGCAATCTCGCTCACGCCGTCGTAGAAGCCCTCCACGGTGATGCGCCCGTTTTCATCATGCGTGGTCGCAAGCATCTCGCAGAGAGTGGTGATGGGATTGGCAACCGCCCCGCCGAAGATGCCGGAATGCAGGTCCATGGCGGGACCGCGCACCTCCAGTTCAAAGCAGCATACTCCCTTCAGCCCGTAGGAGAAGGACGGCACGTCCGGCGCCGCCATGCCGGTGTCGCTTACCACGATGATGTCGCAACCCAACTGCTTCACCATCTCCGGTTGCTGCAGCAAATTGTGAAGGCTTGTACTGCCGCGCTCCTCTTCCCCTTCCAGCAGGAAAATAACATTCAACGGCAGCTCTCCATCCTCTGCAAGAAGCTCCCGGACGCCCAGGAGGTGCGCCATGATTTCCCCCTTGTCATCACTCGCCCCGCGGGCATAGATGCGCCCGTTCCGCACGCTCGGCTCGAAGGGCGCGCTTTCCCATTCCTCAATGGGGTCGATGGGCATGACGTCGTAGTGCCCGTAGATCAGCACCGTCGGTTTCCCTGCCACCACCGGACTTTTTGCCACCACCACCGGGTGGATTTCGGTGTTGATTTTTTGCGCGTCGAATTTCATCTCTCGCAGGTTCTGCACGAGGTAGTCCGCGCAGCGACTCACATCCGCGGCGTGTTCCGGTTGCGCCGAAACGCTCGGGATGCTCAAAAACTCCTTCAATGCATCCAAGTGATTCATGCCGCCCATCCTACACCATACACTTCCCACTGGCAAGCTCGAAGAAACGCATTAGGAAATGCGTTTGCCTATGTACGACGGTGGCAGATAAGGTCTGCCTATGTACGATGTACGATTTTCGATGTACGATTTGGGAAATTCCCGCGCTTGCGCGCGAGTTTGGCGGCTGGCGCCGCCCATTTACGATGTACAACACGCACGACGGCCCCGTTGAGGGCGCATGCACAGGCGGGCGGTAAGTGCGGATGGACAAAGGCGCAGCCTTTGCCTCGACAGGGACGAACCGTCGATGGGGCTGAGGTAGACAAGGTCTGCCTATGTACGATGTGCGATTTAGGGAATTTCTGCGCTTGCGGGCGAATATTCGGCAGTTGACGGCGGCGAGGAGGAAGTCTATAATGTCCCGCATGGAAGAAAATGAAGAGAAGGTAGAACAGACGGATCAGCATTCCTCCCCTCAGCAGGATGACAGCACGTGTGATTTCGACCCGGCAGCAGCCCAACAGCAGCAGCCGGATCAGCGGAGGGATGTCGATCAAACAGACCCCGCAGAAGTGCAGGAAGCTACGGATGAGCTCGGCAAATGGCGCGAGTTGGCGTTGCGCACGGCGGCGGAGTACGATAACTATCGGAAGCGCTGCGTCAAGGAGCGCGAAGAGTTCACGCGCTATGCCACGCGGGGCCTTTTGGAGGAGTTACTGCCGATTGTGGATAACTTCGAGATGGGGATGCAGATGGCGGAGGCGGAGAAGGGCTCGATGATTTACATCGGCATGGATATGGTCAAGAAGCAGTTGTCCGACTTCATGGCTGCGCAGGGAGTGGAGAAAATTCCGACCAAGGTGGGTGATACCTTCGACCACAACATCCACGAGGCGATTCAGAGCGAACCGTCCGACCTGGAGGAGGGGAGTATCGTGCGCATATTGCGCCCCGGCTACCGTCTGAAGGGCAAGTTGTTGCGCGCTGTGAACGTGGTGACGGCGGCGAGCTCGGAGCAGGAGGCGTGAAATAACACGGGATACAACGACCATGTCTAAAGATTACTACGAGGTGCTGGGGGTGGCGCGTGATGCGGATGACGCCACTATCAAAAAGGCTTACCGCAAACTTGCCATGAAGTACCATCCGGATCGCAACCCGGATGACAAACAGGCTGAGGAAAAATTCAAGGAGATCGGGGAGGCTTACGAGGTGCTCAGCGATGCCGATAAACGCGCCGCGTACGACCGCCTAGGTCACGAAGCCTTCAAACAGGGCGGCATGGGCGGCGCCGGCGCGGGATCCGGATTCGGCGGCTTCCGCGACCCCATGGATATCTTTGCTCAGATGTTCGGCGGTATGGGCGGTTTTGCCGGTTTCGGCGGTGGTCAGGCCAGACATGCCGACCCGCGGCGACCGGGCTCTGATCTGCGCTACGATCTGGATATCTCTCTGGAGGAGGCGGCGCGCGGCTGCGACAAGATTCTGGAGATCGAGCGTCTCGTGCCCTGCGATGCCTGCGGCGCGACGGGTTCCAAGGATGGCGCCAAGGGCTACAAAACTTGCCCCACCTGCCATGGAAGCGGCGTGGTGACGCGGCAGTCCGGTTTCTTTGTGCAGCAGAGCACCTGCCCCACCTGCCGCGGCATGGGACAAACGCTGAGTAATCCCTGCAGCAAGTGCCACGGCGAGGGGCGCGTCCACAAGGATGTGAAGATCACCCTGCACATCCCGCCGGGGGTGGATACCGGCACCAAGTTGCGCTCCAGCGGGAACGGCGATACCGGTCTGCGCGGCGGGGAGACAGGGGATTTGTACGTGTTCATCGAAGTTGTGCAGCATGATGTCTTTACCCGCGACGGCAGGGATTTGAGCTACACCATGCCCGTGCCCTTCGCTCTGGCTTCTGCCGGCGGCGTTCTCAGCGTGCCGACGCTGGATGGGGCGGCGAAATTGAAATTGCCGGCCGGCACTTCGGGCGGCACGATTTTCCGCGTCCGTGGCAAAGGGATGCCCGCGCTGAAGGGCGGCGCCCGTGGGGATCTCATGGTAGAAGTGCAGGTGGAGACTCCGGTGAAGCTGGATGCCGCCCAGAAGAAAGCTCTGGATACCTTTACTGCCACTCTTTCCGAGAAGAATCAGCCGGAATGCGCTGCCTTCCTGAAACGGGCGGAGAAATTCATGTCCTGATTCTTCCTCGTCAATTGTTCCACGTCTCTCCTCGATTCAGTCATGCACCGCTGCTATCTGCCGGATGAAAGTTATGAGCCGGGGAGAATTCTGCGTATCCGTGGCGAGGAAGCTCACCACGCCCTGCGTGTCATGCGCCTGCAGATTGGGGACGACTGCGAGGTGTTCGACGGGGCTGGGCACGCTGCGCAAGGCAAAATTCGTGGCGCAATGGGGGGCGAACTGGAGCTCGAGGTGGAGCGCGTGCTGCCGCCTCTGCCTCGCACGGCGGGGATTGTCCTCGCTGTGGCCATCCCGAAGGGAGCGCTCATGGATCTCATCGTGCAGAAGGCGGTGGAGATGGGGGTGCGGCGCATCATCCCGCTCATCACGAGCCGCACCATTGTCCGACTCTCTCCGGCTGAAGCTGAAAACAAGCGTAAAAAATGGAGCCGCACGGCACTGGAAGCTTGCAAGCAATGCGGAGTGAATGACATCCCCTCCGTGGTTTCCCCGCTTCCGTGGGCCGATTTTTTGCGTGGGGCAGAGGAGCTGCCTCCCCTGCGTTTGCATTGCGCCATCGTTCCCCGGGCCGGATCGCTGCGCGAGGCTCTGGAGGCCGGGCGTGCCGCGGGGCAATCCGAGGCTGTGGTGCTCGTCGGTCCCGAGGGTGATTTCACGCCGGAGGAGAATGCGGCGGCGGCTGAGGCGGGGTTCTCCCCGGTGAGTCTCGGTCCCATCATCCTGCGGGTGGAGAGTGCCGTGTTCTTTGCCGTATCGGCAGTGCGCTATGCGCTGGATCCTCACCTGTCTGCAGAGCATGGCTTACCTGGAAATCGCTGACGCCTGCGTCCATTATCCGGTACGCACGGCATGGGGGGCTTCCGATCGCGTCGTGAGCGCGGTGGATGGCGTATCGCTCGCTCTGGAAAAAGGGGAAGTGCTGGGACTGGTGGGCGAGAGCGGCTGCGGGAAGAGTTCGCTTTCCCGCGCGATCATGCAGCTGCAGCCCTTCACGAGCGGGTCGATGCGCCTGGATGGCGAGGATCTCTCCGCTCTTCCTCCGCGGGAGTTGCGTCGCCGCCGCGTCGATTTTCAAATGGTTTTCCAGGATCCCTACGCGTCCCTGAATCCTCGCTTCAGCATCTATTCCACCCTCGTCGAAGCTCTCAGCCGTCGTTCTCCGCTGCCGCGCGGAGAGCGGGAGGAGGCCGTCGCGGAGCTCATGACGCGCGTGGGACTGCGTCCGGATCAGATGTTCAAATACCCCCACGAGTTCTCCGGGGGGCAGCGGCAGCGCGTGGCCATTGCGCGAGCCATTGCGCCGCGTCCCAAGTTGCTGCTGGCGGATGAGCCGGTAAGCGCGCTGGATGTCTCCGTGCGCAGTCAGATCCTGAACCTTCTGCTGGATTTGCGGCGCGATCTTGGGCTGACCATGCTCTTCATCTCGCACGACCTCGGTGTGGTGTACCATGTATCGGATCGCATCGCGGTGATGCGTGCCGGTCGTATCGTGGAGCAGGGAACTGCCGATGAAGTCTTCTTTCACCCGCAGCACGAGTACACGAAGCGACTGCTGGATGCTGTGCCGTCTCTCTGATTGTGTCTCTCCCCTTTCGCCCTGCCATGGATGAGTCGCCTCACCAGGAAACGCAACTCTGCCTTGCGGCGGATGGCTCTCTTTTCCTCTCGCCGCGCGAACAATATCCGCGCCTGGAGCGCGCCTTCTCTGCCGGGGCGGGGCGGGGCATGCTCGATTTGCTGCGCTATGGCGTCCCGCCGGCGGCGTCTCCCCTGCTTCATTGGCTGCGGCAGAAAGCCGGGGAGCTCATGATGGCATGCCTGCGCGGGCTGCGCCGCGGGGATTCTCTCTCTTCCTTCCCGTTGCCCTCCGATGCTGAGCTGGCGAGGTGGCTGGAAAGCATGCCGCCGCCCGTCACCGGTGAGTTGTCGGTTTCTCTGCTTCGCGATTGGCTGTCCCAGTTGCCCGTGGCTCTCGCTGAACTCGCCCGGCGCGAGTGCTGCTCCCCGGAGCAGTGGCTCTCTCGTCTCGGCGAAGGCTGGCAGCAGCTCGGCGCTGTCTGTTTCCATCTCGCGGAAAATGATGGGGAGAATGCTGCCGCGGCTCCCTTTGCCTTCCTCGCGACCTTCGTGCACAAGGTGGGGCATGACGGCAAGGCGCGTCACCTGCCGCTCGGTTACGCCGCCACGGAGCTTGCTAATGACCACGCGGCTCTGCTGGAGATTCTGCGCCCTCTTCAGACTGCTGCGACGCAGAGCTCTTTTCTGAATGAGCTGATCAATTCTCAGGAGGTGTACAAGCCCTGCGCGTGGACTCCGCGGCGGGCGCTGGAATTTCTGCGCGAGGTTCCTGTGCTGGAGGCGGCAGGAATCGAGGTGCGCATGGTGAATTTGTGGAAGAAGGAGCCGCCTCGGGTGAGTCTGCAGGTGCAGTTTGAACTGCCGGAAAAGACGGATGCCCGGTCCTCTGATTCTCCTTCCCTGAATCTGCGCTCTCTCCTGCATTTTTCCCCGCAGATCGTCTTGGGCGATAGCCGCCTCACGGAGGAGGAATGGCAGGAACTCATGGCGGGAGAGGATGGCCTTGTGCGCTTCCGCGGAGAATGGGTGCTGCTGGACAAGGAGAAATTGCAACGTCTCATGGACTCCTGGTGGGGCGCCGCGCGTATGGCGCAGGAAGGCATTCCCCTGCTTTCCGGGTTGCGCTTTCTGCTCGCAAAGAGGGGCTCCGCCTCTGTGCCTCTTCCACCGCCTGAGCCGGAGGTGCAACCCGTGGCGGGCGCACGACTCGCTCTGGCTATCAGCAACCTGAAATTTGGAAATTTCCTCCCGGATCTCCCGGCAGAACTCGCTGCCACACTGCGCCCTTACCAGCACGAGGGCGTGCGTTTCCTGCTGAATGTGACGGAGGTCGGGTTCGGCGCCTGCCTGGCGGATGATATGGGACTTGGGAAAACTCTGCAGGTAATCGCCTGGCTGCTGCATTTGAAACGCATCGGTGTTTTCGGTTCGCAGAACGGTCCGGCTCTCATCGTCACTCCCGCTTCTCTGCTGACCAATTGGCAGCACGAGCTGGAGAAATTCGCTCCGCAGCTCCGCGTGCTGCTGCTGCATCCCTACGCGCTGAGTCGAGCGGATGCCAATCTACTGCACTCTTCCCCCCAGTACCTCTTGCGGCGGGCGGATGTGGTGCTCACGACTTACGGCATCGCAGCGCGGGAGGAATCACTCGCGAAACAATCCTACGCCGCTATGGTTCTGGACGAAGCCCAGGCCATCAAAAATGCAACCTCCCAACGCTCTCAGGCCATCCTCCGTTTCCATTCCCCCCGCAGGGTTGCTCTGACCGGCACCCCGGTTGAAAACGGACTCGGCGAGCTGCGCAGTCTCTTCGAGTTCCTTAATCCCGGTCTGCTCGGCTCTCAGAAGGAATATGCCGAACTCCTGCGCAGCATGGGAAACGACTTTGCCCCTCTGCGTCGATTGGTGCGTCCCTTCCTCCTGCGCCGTCTCAAGACTGACCCCTCACTGCTTCCCGACTTGCCTTCCAAGACCGAGCAACCATGCTTCTGTTACCTCACCCCCGAGCAGGCTGCTCTCTACGCTAGGGAGGTGGAGGCGCTGCGAGCGGTCATCGAAGAGCAGGATGCCCCTACGCGTCTCATGCTCATGCTGCCTATCCTGGGACGCCTCAAGCAGATCTGCAACCACCCTGCCCAGTACCGCGGAGAGAATTATTACGATCCTGCTGCCAGTGGGAAGTTTTCCCGTCTGGGTCACCTTGCGCGCAGTATCTGCGATGCCGGGGATTGCTGCCTCGTCTTCACGCAGTACCGCAGCATCATGCCCTTCCTCCATGATTTCTTGAAGGATATCTTCGGTTCTCCCGGATTGATTCTCAATGGATCTACTCCATTGCCGGAACGTCGCAGGATGGTGGAGGCTTTCAGCGCCCCGGGCGGACCGCGCTTCTTCCTGCTTTCCCTGCGTGCCGCCGGCACAGGCCTCACTCTCACGCGCGCCCGCCACGTGATCCACTTCGACCGCTGGTGGAATCCCGCCGTGGAGAATCAGGCCAGCGATCGCGCCCACCGCCTGGGGCAGACTCAGCCGGTTCTCATTCATCCCCTCATTTGCACCGGCACCATCGAAGAAAATATCCACTTGATGCTGCAGAAAAAAATGGCGATGGCGGATTCTCTCCTTTCCGGCGGGTTGGAGAAGCTGCTGCTCGATTTTTCCGCCGACGAATTGCTGCAGTTGGTGGGACAAGGACGCTGCATTTCTGATCATGGTCGAGCTTGACTTCTTCTATTTCTTATACACAAACTTTCGTACGTGTTTTTTCTCACACGGTTGCGGGTCCATGAATTGTTTCCTGTCCTCTCAACTATACAAATAGATTGCGGAGCTGCCACTCAGGCGGAGGTGTGTGCAGGGCAAACGCGTTAGAAAATGCGTTTGCCTATGTACGATGTAGGATGTACGACGTACGATTTGGGAAATTCGGCGGCTACGTCGCGAATTTGGTGGACGAGAAGACTGCTTTAGAGCCGCTATTATGATGAGCGTTTCAAATGATGAGCGTTTCAATGCGTTGCCCGGTAAGATTAAACCGCTCGCCGGGTTTCCCCGACGAGCGGCACTGCATTTACCTGTTGTTTGTTTCTTTTGAGAAGAGCGTTTGTGGATTCTCTTCAGAAGCCCATCCGGACGCCCAAGGCGGCGTTCCATGCATTCGCGTGCTCACGCAACTCGCCGCCCGCGTTCACGTAGATCTGCGAGTTCGGCGTCATCGGTACATTCACTCCCGCTCCGAATTGGAACGCCGTGCTGCCTGCCTTTGACCCGTACACATTCTGCGTGAAGTTCGGATCTGCCAGCAGTGCCATGTTCGCCACACTCCGGCGGTCGCCCATGTCCTGCGCCACATTCGCATGCAGCTCGGTCGTCACCGTGCGGTTGATAGCCTTCGCGGAGTTGATCGCCGCCAGCCAGCGCAGACCGAGGCCCAGCGTTACCGTGTCGCGCGTCTGTTTCTCCGTCGTAAGTCCTACGTTCCCCGCATTCCCCTCGCTGAAGCCGTCCATGCTCGTGTGCATCACTACCACATTGAACAGCGGCTGGAGGATGTTACTCTTGTTGTCCTTTACCGGGTGGAGGTCATAAGTAACTTCCCACATCGCGCCCAGGCTGCTGCCGCTCGTGTTGCTCGTGGCGGTGTAGCTGCCCGCTCCGTAGTTCACCGTGCGCTTGAGATCCGCCTCATTCGTGCCGAGGGTGAAGAGCAGCGTGTTGCCCCAGCGTCCGTTCTTCGCCTGGCTCCAGAAGCTCACGGTGTACGTATCCAGATCTCCCTTGGCATAATCCGCTGCACGCGCTTCCAGGTCGCCATAGCTGGCAGAAAGGCTCACACCGACACTCCAGTGAGCGTCCACCTGAGCATCGATGCCAACGGCGCCGCCCCAGGAATTGAGGCGATAGCCGCTCTCATCGCCGACGCTGTGCTGCTCGGAGAAGAAGCTGGTACCTTCCACCCAGACGTGGGAGTTCTTGCAGGGGCGCTGCTGAGCGGTTGCCTCGTCGGCATTGCCGGCGCAGCGCAGGCGGGCGGCCTGCAGGGCATGGTCGTGCACGCGACCCATTTGGTTGCGCAGGGCAGCGCTCTGTGCCGCAGAGACTGAAGTCAATGTGCTGCCCGCCACAGCCGCCATCACCCGACGAGCCTCGGTGGGATTGACAGCAACGAGATTATCCAGCACGGTGAACATGTTTTCCACCTGCGGGTCAATCGCGGCGCCTGCGGTGTTGATGTGCTGCCAAAGCAGATTCAGACCAGCCCCGCTGTTACGACTTGTGGCAACAGGCGTCCAGGGACTGGCACTGCGGTGTGTAGCATCAAACCAGACCTTCTCACCATCCGTAAAGAGTTGAGGATCCTCATAGAGCTGGCTGAGAATGACACCAAGGTCACAGTTTGCATCCAACTCCGCTCCAGTTTCAGACGTAGGCTCTAAACTCGTGAGCATGATACCGGAAATCATCGCTTCCTCATCACCATGATATTCCGTATTCTCAATCTTGTCTCCTTGCAGGAGAATCACGTGACTCAGATTGCCTCTGGCATTGAGTAGCGTGTCTGCCAGGCAATCAACCACGAACTTTGCTCCCGGCTCGATGTAGATGGTCTTCGTTGTCGAGAGCATTGTGGCATCGTGCATATCGGAACCCCAGAGATTCGGGTCGCTCAGGTTGATCGTGAAGTCCGCTTCGGCTCCGTTGCGGAAGACGATGTCCCCTGTCACCCGGATGTCGGCGCCGGCTTTATTCCCCTCTGCGGCTGCCGTGACGATGAGTTTGTCGTTGTCTTGGACATCGTCACCAACGGTGATGGAGTTGTACTCCGACCCCGGCGTGATGGTCGCCTGCGTATCCTTACCTACCACATAAAGGTCGCAGAGGCCGTTTTCGGTGTTGCTCATATTGAGACTTCCGCCCTTCACGGTCAGTTTCCCTTCGACGGAACCTGCAAAGGTGGCATCTCCCGTTGAGGTGAAATCCCCCGCCACTGTACATGCCATGTCCTTTACAAGGTCGAAGTCGACAGGATCCGTATCTGCAAACTCAAGCGTGCTGCCCGCTTTGGCGTCAATGGCGGGTAAACCGGGGGCACCCAGCATATCGCTGTTCAATTTCAATGAACCGCCGTCATTCACCACAATCTTTCCTTTCCCGGAAAGACCATCCTTCCCTGCCGAGAGGTCGCCGGAGCCGGAAAGCGTGAGCTGCCCATCCACTTGCAGATGCCCGTCTTCGCCGAGTGTCAGCGAGCCGCCAATGGAACTCTCGCTGCCCTCGCCAAGTACCAGTCCTCCCTTATCCACCGTCAGGTCTCCCTTCGCCTCCAAGCCTCCGGACAGCGTCAGGTTCTCACTGCCCGTTTTGTGCAGGTTAATATCAGGATCTGTAGTGAGTTTGCCGGTCAATTTTGAGTCGCCCAGGTCGAATTCGTCCTTTTCGTTCTCAAGATTCACCTCGCCGGATCCTGTGATGGTCAGGTCCCCCTCTCCGGTCAGGTGTCTCAGAGTGCCGCCTTCGGTGGAGGCCAATGTCGTATCGCCTGTGACGATTACCGCTTCTTTATCCTTCAACTCATTCATCTTGGGCTCGCCACCATTGAGTACAGCGACATTGCTCATGTCGCCGGTGATCGTGAGTACTCCACCGTCCGGCGTCACCGTGTATTCTTCGACTTGCAGGCCCCAGCCGGCGCCCAGTGCAAAGTAGTCTTTCACATCCCCGGACTTCACACCCTCAGAGCCAAAAGTTAATTCTCCGTTCGTGAAGTACACCTGAAAACTCACCCCTGCATGACCCTCGACCAATTTATCCACAAGTTTACCGCTAAAATCAAGGGAGAATTTGCTGCCCTCCGTGAAGTTGATCGTACCCTCCCCATCCTGGAATTCGATGAGCGCTCTCTTCCCATCCGGAATGACGGTAATATCGGTAGTAGTATCAGTGACCACCCAGGCGCTGCTGATGCCCACCATGATGGAATTGTCGTAGCCGTCCTCCTCTTTCTGTCCATTCAGTGTGAGCGTGGTGCCGCTCTTCAGTCCGGTGAGGTAAGTGTCTTTGCCCGCCAGCCGGATGCTTTTGATGCACGTGGCATCGACTCCGCCCAGATCCAACGCGCCGGTGTACTTGTCACTGGTCTGAATGGCCAGGGTCCCCGCATAGCTCCCGGCATTTTCCAGACTCCCGCCGTGCATGATGATGCTTCCTTGCGCGGTCTGATTGCCCAGGTCGTAGAGGCTTGCTTCCCCTTCCATGGTGACGGCGCCATTCATGCTCCCGCCGCTGAGAGTAAGGGTCGCTCCGCCGCTCAGCGAGAATGTCGCATCCTTACCAATGCTTCCACCCTCCTGGGTGTAACTAGTACCCTCCCCGCTCAATGTGACGGAGACGCCGCCGGTAACGTCGCCTCCTGTCTGCTTCATGGTCGCGCTGCCGCTCAATGTGATGGAGCCGCCGTTGATTGTTCCTTTGCTCTGCGTCAGGCTTGCGTTATCGCTCAGCTCCAACGTGCCGCCGGTAATCTCGCCGCCATCTTGTTTCATGGTCGCATTGCCGCTCAATGTGATGGAACCGCCGTTGATTGTTCCTTTGCTCTGCGTCAGGGTCGCGGTATCGCTCAGCTCCAACGTGCTACCGGTAATCTGGCCTCCTGTCTGCGTCAGGGTCGCGCTGCCGTTTAGCGTGATAGAGCCGCCGTTGATTGTTCCAGCGTCACTCTGTGTCAGGGTCGCGGTATCGCTCAGCGTGAACGTGCCGCCGGTAACCTTGCCGCCTGTCTGTTTCATTGTCGCGCTGCCGTTTAGCGTGATGGAGCCGCCCTTGATTGTCCCGTTGCTCTGCGTCAGGGTCGCGGTATCGCTCAGCGTGAACGTGCCGTCGGTAATCTCGCCGCCGCTCATCTCAAAGGCGCCCGCTACCTGAAGACTCAACGTTCCGGGTGCATCGCCCTGCGGCAACGCACCAATCGTGCCGTCTTTGAGCTCGTACGTGCCGTCCTCTTCTACAACGATATCGTTTGCGACAATTTGGCCACCTCCCTGGCTCAGGGTGCCTTTCACCTCAACCGTAGAGATTCCCACATTCAGGTGTGAACCGGTGCTCAATTGCCCTTCCTTATCAACGGTCAAGGTGCCGGAGCCGGTGATGGCGCCCTCGCCTTCCTCCGTACCACGCTCCCCATGAAGCGTTAAGTTGCCCTTCACCCGCAGAGAAAGGTCTTTGCCCAGCGTAACTCCTTCTCCTACGGTTAAACTGCCGCTTTCTTCCGCCACGGTGATCGTGCCTTCCCCGGTGAGTGTGCCGGCGGTCAAATTACTATCCCCGGAAAGGGTGAGCTGACCGTCCTTCGCCACTTGCAACGTCCCTTCCGCTGCCATGCTGAGCTCTCCCGCAACCGTGTTGTCGGCGCTCTTCAGCACAAGTTCACCGGCAGCTACATTCACAGCGCCGTTCGCTTTCAGATTGCCCTGCACATCCAGCTTGCCGCTTGTATCCGATTCGGCATCTCCTACGGTGAGGGCGCCGCCGATGGAGTTCTCCCCGTCGCCGAGGGTCAGCGTTCCCTGCGCCACGGTGACATCCCCGTCGGCTGTCAGGTTGCCATCAACGGTCAGTGAACCCTCCCCGGTTTTCTTGAGACTTGCTCCACCCGTGACATTGATGTTACCCCGGAACTCCGTATCACTCGAATGGAAAGGAGTACCTGTATGATCCAGGACAACTTCCGCATTGCCCGTGATGGCGAGATCTTCTGTTCCTTCCAGGAGATTCAGCGTGCCGTTTTGATCAGCATTCAGGGTTGCGCTCTCATCGATCACGATTTTACTCTTGTCGGAAACGACACTCAAATTTTCCCCATAGTGTCCTCCTCCCTTATCCGCCTCCGAAGAAAACCACACATCCTTTGTGGAACCGGAGAGGGTGATTTTTCCTCCTTCGGCAGTTATGTCTACGGCTTCCACGTCAAGCCCCCAACCGGCGCCTACCAGGAAAACGGTCTTGGCACTTTCGCTCGTTCCATAACTCACTGTTCCATCCGTGAACCAAATCTCCAGGGAAACCTCTTCCTTTCCTTTTTGATCGGCCAGATCCTTAATCACATCTCCGCCGAACAGGAGGGTAAGCCTGCTCCCTCGGCTAAACGACACCTTGCCCCCGTCATTGAGGTCAATGAGAGCCTTAGCATCTCCCGCATCTCCCTCGCCACTGAGCCTCACGCTTCGACTCCCGACCCGAATCTGATTGTCCGTTCCACTGATACTGAGCGTACCGCTCAGATTCCGAATCACGGCTCCCGCACCATCGATTTTAAATCCCGATTGGATTCTTTGTGCGTTCAAACCGCCCATATCCAAGTCTCCGGAGAAGCTCTTATCGACATCAATCTTCACTTTCACACCCGAAGGCACTTGTGTATCCCCCCCCAATGCGCCTCCGTGCATGGTGATGATGGGATCTTTCCCAGAACTACTCAGATTCACTTTTGAATCATTCCACACCAAGCGAGACTGATCGTACACATCGATGGTCACCTCCCCTCGAAGGTGATTCGTTTTGTCCGCGGGTGATAATATCTCCATGACGGACCCCTCGCCTCGCAGTTCGATGGCGACTGTCCCAGCCTCAACGGTGAGTTTCCTGACATCGCTCTGGCTATAACCCAACATACCTCCGTTCATCTTGAACAGTCCGCCATCTTTCACCAGAATTGTCGTTGTGTTCACTGCAGTGAAAGGATCAGCCTTCGAGGCGATTCTCCCGATCGATGCTCCCCCCTCCAAAGTGAAGGAAGAACCCGAACCTTCCACCGTGATGTCCGTCTGCGCAACCATCTTACCGTTTCCGCCTCCATTTTGGCTGTAGTAAGTTGTTCCCAGATCCGTTTCGTTTATGGTAAAACTTCCGCCATCCTGAACCAGAATAGAAGTTTGGCTCGTTGCGATGCTCCCCTTATTCCTGGCCTCCGCCCATCCTATTGCTCCGCTCTGCATCCGGAAAGAGCTGTCCTTTCCTACGACAGTCAGTTTCGTCACCGCTGTGGCAATGGCGCCTGGGGATGAACTACTGATCGCTGCCTGGGCAATACCTATCCCTGCCCTATCATAGAGGGAAGTGCTTTGCACCTCCATCGTTCCTCCGTTTTCCAGCTTGATCTCGCAATAACTGGACGCCGGTCCTTCCTCCCCGGCTCTCGCGTAGTTGATATACGTCTCTTCCTCACCATCTGCCTGGCTCAATTCAAACTTTCCCTTGTTAAGGATATGAATGGTATCTTTCACAGTCCCCGCCGCCGCATACGCCAGATACGCGTTCGCACCTGCTTCGGATCGGAGTTGAAACAAACTCCCCTCCCCCTCAACAGTCATATCGAGGACGACTTGAGATCCTTTCCATGCGGCGTAACCAATAAGACAAGTGGAAAGACTCCCCTGCGCGGCAATCATCTGAAACTTCCCGCCTTTCTTCACCTGGATGGTTGTCGTATCGACGATGTTTTCATCGGAGTATAAGATGTCCGATCCTCCCAGTGTGCAACGGGTGTATGGAAAACCCTTTTCATCACATACCTGGCCGGTAGACTTCATTTCGTATAACCCGCCATCAACCGTTACAACGGTCTCTGTTGTGATCTCCCTGACATGTTTACCATTCCAGGGCGCGCCGCCACCTACGGCAGAGGCGCCGGTCTGATGAAATTCGCCTCCTTCTAAAACCGTAATTTCTGTTTTGAAATCCCCGTCGATGCTGACCGCCCCTATGCTGCCCAATTCCCTCAAAACGATCTGCCCGCCCTTGCCGACGGTGATCGTTGCATCACCCTTCTGCGCTAGGTCGTCCTCAATGATGAGCGGGTTTTGCTCGTTGTCGGATACAGTGATCTCAATATCTCCTTCCATGGGAGTTCCCTTCTGAATGATTCCCTCCGGGTACTCCTCCTGCGAAACCGGCTGTCCGTCGTGAGTTATGGTGACATCCCCCGCAGCGAAGGAAAGGCTGGCGATGACCGTAAGGAGAGCGATTCTCAATCCAATGGGTAAGTGAAGTTTCATAGTGTTGTCAGATAATTTTAGTTAGGGAAAGTCTACGTATTGGTAATACGTATCTATGGTTATCAAATGCTTTGATAATGTATCGACTGCAAGATACGAATAGTTCCATTTTTGCTGTTAGAGAAGACCGTTGCATTCGTTAGAGCCTAGGAAAAGAAAGACAAAGTTTTTCAAATATAGGCTTGACGTACGTATTACCAATACGTACGCGAGAGCAAACGCATTAGAAAATGCGTTTGCTCTCGCGTACGATTTGGGGAGTTCGCGCGCCGTTCGGCGCGGAATTGGGAAGGCGAGCGTCGGGTGTGGTGAGGCTTGCTTTTTTCTGCGAAAGCAAGCCGCTCGCCGGGTTTCCCGACGAGCGGCACTGCATTTACCTGTTGTTTGTTTCTTTTGAGAAGAGCGTTTGTGGATTCTCTTCAGAAGCCCATCCGGACGCCCAAGGCGGCGTTCCATGCATTCGCGTGCTCACGCAACTCGCCGCCCGCGTTCACGTAGATCTGCGAGTTCGGCGTCATCGGCACATTCACTCCCGCTCCGAATTGGAACGCCGTGCTGCCTGCCTTTGACCCGTACACATTCTGCGTGTAGCTCGGATCTGCCAGCAGAGCCACGTTCGCCACACTCCGGCGGTCGCCCAGGTCCTGCGCCACATTCGCATGCAGCTCGGTCGTCACCGTGCGGTTGATAGCCTTCGCGGAGTTGATCGCCGCCAGCCAGCGCAGTCCAAGGCCCAGCGTTACCGTGTCGCGCGTCTGCTTCTCCGTCGTAAGTCCTACGCCGCCCGCATTCCCCTCGCTGAAGCCGTCCATGCTCGTGTGCATCACTGCCACGTTGAACAGCGGCTGGAGGATGTTACTCTTGTTGTCCTTCACCGGGTGGAGGTCATAAGTAACTTCCCACATCGCCCCCAGGCTGCTGCCGCTCGTGTTGCTCGTGGCGGTGTAGCTGCCCGCTCCGTAGTTCACCGTGCGCTTGAGATCCGCCTCATTCGTGCCGAGGGTGAAGAGCAACGTGTTGCCCCAGCGGCCGTTCTTCGCCTGGCTCCAGAAGCTCACGGTGTACGTATCCAGATCTCCCTTGGCATAGTCCGCTGCACGTGCTTCCAGGTCGCCATAGCTGGCAGAAAGGCTCACGCCAACGCTCCAGTGGGCATCCACCTGAGCATCGATGCCCACGGCGCCACCCCAGGAGTTGAGGCGATAGCCGCTCTCATCACCGACGCTGTGTTGCTCGGAGAAGAAGCTTGTACCTTCCACCCAGACGTGGGAGTTCCTGCAGGGACGCTGCTGGGCAGTTGCCTCGTCGTCATTACCGGCGCAGCGCAGACGTCCCGCCTGCAGGGCATGGTCGCGCACGCGGCCCATCTGGTTGCGCAAAGCCGCACTCTGCGCCGCGGAGAGTGAAGTGAGCGTACTGCCCGCCACAGCCGCCAGTGCGCGCCGAGCTTCGGCAGGATTGCTCTGCACGAGTCTGTCGATCCCATCAACCAGCGCCACAACGTCCCGGTCGGCTTCCATCACGCCGCTCTGATGAAGGTTCCGGTAGAGCAAGCCCAACCCGGAGCGACTGTTGGATGTGGTCGCATACTGCTCCCACGGGCTTTCCGTCCGCTGCGGGATGTACGTGAGAAGCTGTCCATCTTTTGTCCAGAATGTGGTTTTGCCGACGTCATAGAGCTGATTCATGACGGCTTCGTTGACGCCTTCTCCCGGTTTCACCACTGCTGCGGCTTCAACCTTTGTCCATCCTTCTTCTACCTGGGGTTCCGCCATGAATCGAACAGTCTTCATCTTATAGTTCGCTGTTTGTTCGTTGTACTCCTCGTGATTCTCAATTCCCCCGGTGGCTTCCATGATCACGACATTCAGGTCTCCCTTCGCATCCAGGATGTTGCCGGTCAGTGTAACGTCAAGCTCCGTCTCATGTTCGATGATGATCTTCCCGGCTGTCGACTTGTAGTTGATTTCTTCACCGCTCTGCGACAACTCCGGATCGCTCAGGTCGATCCTCACGGGTGAATGCGCACCATTGCGGAAGATGATGTTCCCTTCTGCCGTGATGCAGACATCCCCGGTTTCTTCCGAGGTCGAGGTTGACAGTCTTCCTTGGTTGTCGATGGACTTGTACGTCGAACCTGCCGCGATGGTCACTTGCGTGTCCTCTCCCTGCACCACAAGATCGCAGCTGCTGTTTGCGGCATTGCTCATATTGAGGCTTCCTCCCTCCACGGTCAGAGTCCCTTCGATGGATCCCGCAAAGGAGGCATCTTCAGCACTCGATGTGAAATAATTTCCCGTCACTGTGCCGGTCGTGCCCTCAGCCAGTTTCTCGAGGTCGACAGGGGCGTTGCCTGTGAGCTCAAGCCTGCCGCTCCCCGTAGCGCCAAAGCCGGGTACATCTTCGGCGCCCAGCATCTCGCTGTCCACCTTTAACGAACCGCCATCTCCAACGAAGATGGATCCTTCGCCGGTGAGTTGTCCGGATGTGACGCCCGAAAGGTCGTTACCTTGTCCATTGAGCGTGAGCTTGCCGTCCACATCCAGCGTGCCTTCTTCACCGAGCGTCAATTTGCCGCCGATAGAACTCTCGCTGTCCTTCCCGAATGCGAGCGTCCCTTCCTCCACGCTGACGTCACCTTTGGCGTTCAGGTTGCCTTCTATCGCAAGTTCCGCATTGCCCGTTTTCTTCAGATTCACCCCTTCGTTGATCGTGATGTCCCCGGCAAAGCTTGTACGACCGGAATTCTCGACCGAAGCTGTGTCCTCGTTGTGCAGAGTGATGTCCTTTGGATTCTCGGGAGTTTTGTTGGTAATGGTGAGGTTAGAATCCTTCCCCACCCCGTCAAGCTGTTTGAGGGTTGCATCCTGATCCGCCGTGAGCGTGGTTTCCTCATCGATGATCACTTTATCGAAATGGGTAAGATCACCGGCATTGGCAGATGCATGACCAGTATGACCGGAATCACCATTCTGCTCAGCATCCCATACATTGAGTTCGCCTGTCAGGGTAAGCGTACCATCCTGAGCATCGTATTCACTCACCGTCAGACCCCAACCGGTGCCAACGGCAAATCTGTCCGCCGATGATTCATCCAGAGTACCGTCAGTGATCCAAACCTTCAGCGTGATACCCTTTTCGGCACCGGTAAAATCCAAACCTCTGGGATCCAGATGCAAGATAAACTTGTCACCCTCACCATTCTCTTCTTGAACATTCACGGTTCCGTTGACGGAAGTCGCGAATTGAAAAGCGGCGTGCCTCTGATCTTTTCCTTCTTCAGATCCATCTACCCACACACTTGCCGCTCCCAACGTGATGCTGTCGCCACCCTGCAGGGTGATCGTGCCATCGCCAATCCCCTCAAACAACGTGTTTGCGCCGTTTACCTTGAATTCTTCGATACGATCGGTTGACACGCCCCCCAGGCTAATCTTCCCGGAGAAATCTTTTTCGACATCGACGGAGACGGTGACATTCTCGTTCTCGCTCAACTTACTGATGCCATCTCCGGCAAGTGTACCGCCGTGCATGGTGATGGCAAACGCTACGTCATCGCCAATCTCCACTCCTTCGCCGATGGTGAGAAGCGAATCACCGGAGATGTCGATGGAACCACTTCTTTCACCCGCAGTGCGTCCCCCTTCTGAAGCGAGAATGCTCCCTCCCGTAATCGTCATATTCGCGCCTTTCAGATCGATGGAGAGCGTTTGATTGACAGATCCCGTTGCTGCACTAGCAACATAGCTGTGACTGAGATAGCCGCCGTCCATCGTGAAGGTTCCGCCTTCTTCCACGATAATTGATGTGGTAGATGTCGCTGTACTCGCTCCGGAGATATAGGCCATGCCTATTTCGCCGCTCTTAAACTCAAACGTGCTTTGATCCCCAACGGAGATAGTCGTTTCAACACTGGCGTTACCGCCTGATATTGCCCGGCAAATACCAATGCCGTTTGGCAACGAATACAACTTGTTCTTGTTGGACATCGTGCTATGATCAGCGGTCTGCAACGTCATGGCGCCTTGATCATGCAACTTGATGTTGACCGTGCTGCTGGCGGGATTTTCACGCTCCGCAGTAGCCGCATACGCGCCTCCGAGCACCTCGGCTGATGACGCACTCCCCACCGCTTTGGAAAGCATCGAGAAACTTCCTCCCTGGCTCACATCGACGATCACACTCGTCGTTCCATCTGCAGTGTCTCCTATGTAGATTTCGGGGTTTGTTCCTTCTTCCTCAGGCTCTATGAAGAATACACTATCTTTACCACTCACATTGATCTCTAAGGACGTCTCTGCTCCATAGTTCGAACCTTGTGCATCTGCATACGCCATGCGAACCCCACTACCGTCGATATTAAATTGTCCGCCATTCGTCACGTTAATCACGGTGCTAGCGGAAGCGGCGTACAGCCCGTACGTAGCACTCGCACAGCCAATCCACCGTTCTCCGTACTCCTTTTTCTGTTCAATGGCGTACACGCCGCCATTCACATTGATCTTCAGATCCGTTTTGGGGATGTCCGCTCCGTTGGCAATCACAGATCCATAAACACCGCCGCAAGTCGCTATGCTGCCGCCTTGATGCGTAAATTTTCCACCCTCATTTACGTTGATGATGGTCTCTGTATAGCCTGTGCGCTCTTTAGCTTCTTCACCCTCATTCCTCATATCGGCCTGATCGAACCTAAGCCTGCCTATATCAACCGTGTCTCTTTCGCCCGCAAGCAGGAACTCTCCTTCACCTGAAACAGTAATCGTGGTGAAAGAAGAACTGTCGTAGGTATCAATCGTGCCAATGGAAAAGGGCTGTTGGGAGTCATATTTGACCTCAAACTTTCCATGATCCGTTATCGTGATTTCGGTATGGCTCTCCCCGTTGTATGCTCTGATGTAGCCGATGGTTGATTGGTTAAAGTCAACGGTCGAATCCTGCCCGCTGATCTCAATTGTCGTGTGACTTATCCCGTGTTTGGAACCCACTTCACCAATAGTAGATGCTGTACCGGACATGTGGAAACTTCCACCGCCGGTGACGTTGATGTTGGAGAAACTTTCTCCGAACCCTTGGGAAGAAGAAGCAACAAGACCAATGGTTTTGCCATCCACGGAAACGGAACTGTTTCCGGATATCGTTATCGAAGTTGTTGCATTTTGAGTCGTCACATAGGAATCAAGCTCGGTGATCGCGTTCTCGCCGTTCGTGGAATCATCTACATTGAGAACAAGCGTTCCACCGGTATAACTTCCTTGTTCCAGTTCTCCCTTGTTCCCTTCCAGCTCTTTAGGTGCTATTTCTTCCGTTGTTCCATCCTCGTGAGTGTAGGAGGCAGATACGGCGCCGAATGTTACAGGCAGTGCCGCCATAACTGCGAACAAAGCAACGCGTAAACTAATGGGCAAATGAAGTTTCATCGTCTATAAATGTATGGTTAGATAAGTATTGGTTTCGAGAGGGCAGTTGCGGCACGATTTTTACCGTTTCTGCGCTCCCGGAAAGAGGGTACGTATTTGCAATACGCATGTCAAGCCTCTATTTGATATTTTTTTCTTCTCCATTCCAATGACTTATTGAAAGCAGTAGTATCTCAGAGCAAGGGAAAATGCCTTCAAAAATGTTCTTACTAACCGGCTATTTTCAATATCCTAGATAGATTCAGATGCGTATTGCAAATACGTACACGGAATGGAGATGAAACCCGGTAAAACCGCTTATGCTCCTTGATTTCAAGTCGAT
>CANQJI010000032.1 GCA_947624205.1 uncultured Akkermansia sp.
GAGAAGACTTGCGAGTTTGTACGAAATGTGGTAAAAGCAAGGAATGCACGGGAGATCAGAAAAGAGAATAATGCTCGGGCGAATATCGCTGAGCGTAGCGCTCTCTGTCCTGGTGCATTTAATTGCGGTAGTCATCGTCCTGTCTCTTGGAATGAAACGAACAACGCACCGGGAAACGGATACGGCGGTGCGTGGTACCAGGCAGCAACGCGTCTTGCGGATCACGAAAGTTGAAGAAGAACAACAACGTGAAGACCAACTCCCTTTTGCTAAGACTGACCCCAATCGAGAAGAACAAACTCCGACCCACGCCGATTTTGTCGGCGCGCGCGACAGCGTGCAAAGCGCCTCCGAATTCGCTCCAAAGCGCAGGAGCGATGCTCCTCTTCCCACACAAAATGGGGAGGACAGCGAAGAAGTGGTCACGTTCTCTCAACGTGCACAAAAGGGGCCTCTCGAGAATGCGGGATCCCCTCATCACACCTCACCTCCTCTTGCGCCACCTGCCATGGCAACCGCCCCCCTCCCGATGCAACGGTCAGAGACGGGAAACCAACACCAAACTCAGGGAAAAGAGGGAACTGCCGGGATCCCTGCCATCCATCCACCCCCAAAAAGCGACAGAGACACGGATACTGCAGCAATGCGGCTCACTCCGCAAGAGTCGGGAGATGGGGGTGGGGAGGGAGAAGCTCCCATCCGCATCCAACCCGCTGTGATCCCTTCGCACGCTCCGTCCTTCGGCAGACCGGGTCCGGTGTACGATCCTTCCCTAGCAGACAGCGCTCAGCCTCTCGGCGCAGGATTTCGCACTTATGAACGCCTCACTCGAAGCACCGGCAAATTTGTCGTAGGCAGCCGTCCTTCGCTGAACGTGGCATCCACCCCACGCGGACGCTATGAAGAGGAGATCTACCGACGCATCGCCTATTTCTGGTACAGAGCATGCGATGAGCACAGGGGAGATATCATCCCCGGTAGCGTCGTCGTCAGCCTGCGTCTCAATGCCGATGGATTGCTGGAAAACATGGAGCTTGTGCGACGACGTGGCGCGAGCATGATTCAGCAGTCCTTCACTTTCGGAGCCATTCGCAGCGCATCCCTACCCCCTATGCCGCCACAAGTTCAGCGGGAAATCCACGGAGATCTGCTGGAACTTATCTTCACTTTCAATTTCGATTAACACACAACCACACACCATGACAGAAACCATCCTCCGATTCTTTGACGCATGCCAGCCGTTTGGATACCCTCTGCTAGCTTGCTCCCTTATTCTTGTAGCGGCAATCATTTACCACCTACTTTTCACCGGAAGCGGGCGTTTCCTGGGCAAGCTGCAACATGCCATAACACTTGCACGCAATAACGATGTTAACCCCACTCCGGCTTTGAGCGACTGCTGCCTGCGGGATAGTTCTCCCCTCGCACAAGAAGTGCTCTTTGTGCTCCAACATCGCGGCGAACCGCACATTAAAGAACAAGCGGAATCTCGTTTGCGCCTGCTCATCGATTCCCAACGGGCGGGCATGGCCACGATTAGTGTCATCACCAATATCGCACCCATGATAGGCATTCTCGGCACAGCCTGGGGTCTTGTGGAAATCTTCGGTGTCTTCGGAGGATCCGGTGCTGAACCCGGCATCGCCATGGGAATCTCCACGGCTCTGTACACCACAATATTCGGTCTGGCTATCGCGGTTCCCGGTATCATCGCGCTCACCTGCTTCGAGCGAGGATTGGAACATCGGGCTGCCCGCATCGACCGCTTCTTCACGGATCTACTCTCCGACACAAAGTCATAAATCCCCTCCTCTCCTGCATCATGAATATCTATCGAAAATCTGCGGGAGTACCGAGCATCCCCATCGTGCCGATGCTGGATATCCTCACCATCCTGCTCATCTTCTTCATCGTGCACACAGAGTTCAAGCACCAGGTAAGTGTACTGGACATCTCCCTACCGCACACGCAACATCTCGCAACCGAAAAGGGAGACAATACTCAAGTGCTTCTCGAAGTCGCATCGGACGGTACTCTTGCCCTCAGCGGCAAAAGGATATCGCGCAATGAGCTCTCCTCCGCCCTCCACGAGTTGCTGGAACAAGCCCCTCAATCGCGTCTCCAGGTCGCCGCGGCAGATGAGGCTTCCCTCGGGGCGCTGCTGCAAGTTCTCGACACGCTGAGTGACGCAGGTCTCCAAATTGAACAAATTCCTTTGAGAGTCAATACAGACACAAAACAGAGCAACACCCACCCACATCCGTCCCAAGAAAAAAGCACACCCGATGGTAGTTAACGGTACGTCATGCAGCATAAGTCGTTGGTTATTTACGATGTACGAGGCACGATTTAAGAAATTCCCGCGCTTGCGCGCGAACTTGGCGAAGTTTGCCGTCTTGCTGGCTTACCTTCTTCATCCATGGGAAACGCATGGGGAAATGGGTTGAATGAGCCCGGAGAAATTTTTATTGGGACATGTGTGACACCCACCAGCCATGAAAATGTTTTCATTGTTTTTTTCTGGTCATACCAAGAGGAAAATGCTATATATGGGGCAGGATTCCCATGAAGACACAAGCAAAATACACACCCGAACTGGATCCGGACTTCGTAGCGCCGGTTTTATGGAACAAGGCATTTGAAGAAAAAGTGGCGGCAACGCCCGAAAGCCACACGATTGAACTTGCTCTCACGCGGCAGGACGGCACATGCTTTCGTTGGAAGGGGCAACTGCTACCGGAAGGGGCAGAGAATGAGGCTCTCAACAACCGGTACGTGGAGCGCATCGTAAAATTTCTGCTCTGGATGAAGGGGGGCTGCACCATCATGGTGGCAGGAGACGATAAAGTGGCAGATATGCTGGCATCGACCTATTGCAAGGGTGGCGCAAGAGAATTCGACTGGGACTTCATCGGCAAGCTGATCTATGACAAACCCATCGAAGTGATCAAGGTTGCGAGTGCCGCTGATCTACCGACAGAGCATCTCAGTTCTATCTCGCTGGGACGCAATCTCGACGGTTATCGTATCGGGTTTGATCTCGGCGGTTCGGATCGCAAGGCTGCTGCTGTTGTCAATGGTGAGGTAGTTTATTCCGAAGAAATCGTCTGGAACCCTTACCACGAAAAGGATCCGAATTATCACCTGGAAGGTGTAGATGATTCCCTCCTGCGTGTTGCCAAACACCTCCCGAGAGTGGATGCCATCGGTGGTTCTGCTGCCGGTGTGTACGTGAACAATGAGCCGCGCGTGGCTTCGCTCTTCCGCGGAATCGACTCGGAAGACTTTCGTCGTGTAATCCGTCCCATGTTCCGAACGTTGCAGCAACGCTGGAGTGAGCGGATGGGAAAAGAAGTGCCTTTTGAAGTTGTAAACGATGGAGAAGTCACTGCACTGGCCGGCGCCATGGGCATGAACGATGACTCGGTACTCGGCATCGCCATGGGTACTTCTCTCGCCTCCGGCTACGTGGATCCGGAAGGACACATCATGCCCTGGCTCAACGAACTCGCTTTCGTGCCGGTGGATTACCAGGAGGATGGAGGCGTGGACGAGTGGTCAAAGGACAAGGGCGTAGGCGCCATGTATTTCTCGCAACAAGCAGTGGCTCGCCTTGCCCCTCGTGCGGGCTTCGACTTCGGCGATATGCCTTTCCCGGAGCAGCTTAAAAAGGTACAGGCCGCCATGGCAGAGGGCGATGAACGTGCCCGCAAGATCTACGAAACCATCGGTGTTGAATTCGGCTATTCCGTGGCATACTTTGCGCGCTTTTATAGTGTGAAGAATCTCCTTTTCCTGGGGCGTGTAGCCACGGGTGAGGGCGGTCAGATCATCATCGACAAAGCCACGGAGGTGCTGCATGGGGAATTCCCCGAGCTGCAAATCAACCTCTGCGTCCCGGATGAGCGGACAAAGCGTCACGGGCAAGCTGTAGCAGCGGCCTCTCTGCCCAAGATTATCAAATAACGACAGGCGCACCCAATACCCCGCCCGCATGACCAAAAAGGGCAGTGAAATCTGGACTTGCCCGCGTTGTGGAGCGCAGGTGGATACCGCGGACCTCGGTTTATTCGCCGAGGTGACCTGCTCGCGTTGTAATCTCATCGGGCGTGTACACGTGCAGCTCGGAGGATTTCTCCTGGAGGATGTTCTGGGTATCGGCGGCATGAGCGTGGTGTACCGTGCGCTGGATATTTCCCTGCGGCGGCCGCTTGCACTCAAGGTGCTTAACGATAATTTTCGAAACGATCCAGAGCGCATTGAACGTTTCGAAAATGAGAGTGCCATGATGGCGCGTGTACGGCATGAAAATATCACAGCCGTCTATTCGGCCGGGCGCGCTTACGACCAGTTTTTCATCGCAATGGAACTGGTGGAAGGTGAAAACCTGGAGTATCACGTCAACAAGCATGGTCCTCTTCAGCCTTTAGAGGCCGTGTGTATCGTGATACAGGTGGCTCGTGGATTAGCAGCAGCTCAGAAAGCCGGGCTGCTGCACCGCGACATGAAACCCGGTAACATCCTTCTCACTCGCCAGGGCAAGGCAAAAATCATTGATTTCGGGCTCGCCCTGGCTGAAAAGCAGGAGGACACGGAAGAGGTCATCTGGGCTACACCCTACTACGCCGCACCGGAAACGCTGAATCGGGAGCAAGAAGATGCGAGAGCTGACATCTACGCACTGGGAATCACACTAAGTTTCCTACTAACCGGAGTGGGACAATTCGCGGAGCCAATCGAATCCGTGAATCAACTGCTGAATTTGAAGCGGAACCGACCTCCTTTTGCTGAGCAAAAACCCGGCACACCTGCCGTTCTTAGCGCTCTGGTGGATCACATGACTGCCTTCTCCCCGGGCAAGCGATCTGCTAATTACCATGAACTCATCGAAGAGCTTGAGGATGTGCGGCGGGAATTGGATAAACAAAGGCGCGAGGATCATGTGGGGAGTAAACTACATTGGAAGCGACCGGCACGGAACGTAATGCTGGGCGCCGTTTCCCTGCTGTTGGGAGGGGTGCTGGCCCTCATTCTCAGTCCTGCAAAGTTCGATGTATTTCGTGATCCCGTACCGGCTCCCATGAAAAAGGCCGATCTGCGTAACGCAGAAACGCAAGCCCTCCAGGAAGCTATTGTACTGCTAAACAATGGAAAAACGGAAGAAGCGGAGCAAATGCTTCTTCGCGTGGCACGTGAGAGCAATGAACCTGCCATCGGAGCGTGGTGCGCGCGTCTTGCTCTCTTCCTGTGTACCCGTAGCAATAAACCGAATGTCAATGGATCAAGGGAAGCACACAGTTTGCTGAAAAAGCACCTCCTGAACATTGAGCATGCTCTGCCTGCAGGACGAGCTGTGCTGAAGCTGCTTGCTGAGGAGATTTTCACGGAAGATCCTCCTCTTGCAGATTGGTTTGCCCACAAGGGAGAATGGGAGGGTTTATCCCCACAAGAAGTCGCAGACGAAATTGCTCGACTTGGCAAACTGAAGTGCCCCGCCGCCTTGGGTTTTCTCTTACGTGATACCATAGCTCGCCATGCGCTATGGGCTATCGGTCCCAATGCTGCTGCTAAAATTAGGAGCAGCATGCGGCAAATGTCTCCGCGACTGAAGGAGTACGCCGCCATCGGTACATGGGTAAACACTGCTGAAGAGGATGAGAAGCTACTACACCTTTCGCATTTGCAGGGAATGCTTGTCGAAGCTCAACCTACCAACTGTCCCCCGAGGGAAGGGGCAGAGGAATGGCTGCTACAAATCGAAAAAGACACGCAAGCTCCGCCAATTCTTCGTACGATGGCCAAGGTAAAACGAGAAGCCGTTGTCCTCTCCAGGCATCTTTACAGAACCTTTGCCCGCAAAAAGCCAAAGAGTTGTCGTAAAGGCATGCCTCTGGACGCCATGCTCAAAGCTCTGGAAGAGGATCCCTCCGGTATACCCGCGCAAATCATTCAGGATGCACGCGCTATTTTCGGGGTTGCAACCGATGTGCACGGTCGGCGTGAAAGGGTGACCAACTACCTGAAAGAAGAACATAAGTACAGTCCGGAAATCGCCTTCATTCTTCACGACTGGGAAAAACGCCTGGCAGTTGCAGACGACGTCGATAAGATTCACCAGCAGAAGCTTGATCTCAAAAACACGCAGCAAATCGAAGACCTTTTGCAAGCGTGCCGTGACACACGCTTAGTCACTGTGCTGCCCGGTACTCTTCCCCTCAACTACATCAATCATCCGGAAAGCGCACGACCGGGAACTTCAACCATTCTTCCCCGGACATATGCGGAATTATACGCCCGATTGGGCAAGGTGCGCATTGAAGCAACGAATCTTCTCCCGATGCTCGGGCTGAGGAAGGAGAATTTCGAAAACTATTCTCTGTCCACGGGAATTGTGCAACCCATGCCGCAGAACATCGCTGAGCATTTTGAGCAAAGCGGCGCGGGCGTCATTCTCCGTAATGCCGATGACCTTCGCAAGCATTCAGATTCGCTCGCTGACAATCCCCGCTCCTCCATTCTACTGCGCATCCCTTTCCTGCGCTGAAATGGTTTTAGTACACGGGGGAGCTCAATATCCCCCTCCCAGAGCGGCGGAGAGGCGCGCGAGCGTGATACGAACCTGCTGACGGGCGGCGATAAGGTTCAATTCGGCATTCAACCAAGAGCGCTCAGCTGTGGCCACATTCAGAAAATTGGAGTTGCCCACGCTGTAGAGTCGTAAGGAGAGTTCAGCAGCCAGTTTGCCGGCACGCGCCGCCTCGGCGTACTCGGGAAGCTGATTAGTGAGGCGCGCATAATCAATGAGGCATGACTCAACCTCTGCAAAGGCGCTCAACACAGTTTTGCGGTAAACTTGAGAGCTCTCCAGACGGGCGATGCGAGCAAGGCGGACATCCGCGCGCAGTGCCGTCCGGTTGAAGAGAGTCTGCGCGGCAGTGCCAGAGAGATTCCACCCCGCACCGCGAAAGAAATCCGCGAAGTCGGAGGAGGAAGAAGCGCTGGCGTTGCCGGTGAGGCTAATGCGGGGAAAGAGGTTAGCAATCTGCACGCCGATGTTTGCAGTGGCGCGGTGCAGGTTGTATTCCGCCTGCACAATATCCGGACGGCGGCGAAGCAAATCAGAAGGCAATCCGGTCGGTACGCGAGGAATGCGATTGTACACCGACGACGAAGGCATGGAGAGTTGCACCTGGTCCACAGTCGTGCCCAGCAGCGTTGCAAGGGTGTTTTCGCATGATTTGATGTTTGCCGCATAGTGGGGGATTTGAGCGCGGGTACTGGCGATGGAGACCTCGGCCTCCGCGAGGTCGAGATTATTCTGAAACCCTGTTTCCACGCGGCGTTTCACAATGTCGTAGGTGCGCTGCTGGTATTCCAGCTGAGCCTTGGCAAAACGCAGGCTCTCCTTGGCTGAAATCCACTCAAAGTAGGTCGTAGCAATGCTGGAAGCAAGAGCCACCCGCGTGGCAGCAGCAGCGGCTTGCGAGGAACCGAGAGAGGCTGCAGCAGCCTCTACCCTGCGACGCGTGCCGCCCCAAATGTCCGGCGACCAGGAAGCGGATAATCCACCGTTCCAGCGGCCGTGGGGTGTCGAGGTGTCAAATCCGCCGTTATTGCTGCCGCCGATGGAACCGCCCACGGTGGGAAAGAGATCCGCGCGAGTTGTGCGCAGTTCGGTCTCGGCTCGTGCTATGGCCAAAGCGGCCGTCACCATATCCGGATTTACTGAGAATCCGCGGAGAATGAGACCGGAAAGCTGAGGATCACCGAAGCAATTCCACCAGACGGTGAGATCCTCCGTTCTCCCGGACGGCGGCATATTATTCACCCACGTGACCGGGAGTCCCTGTTGCGGCGCACCGCTGAAGTTCGGTCCGAATCGGCACGAGGTCGGCACACAACAGAGCAGGAAACCGAGGAGAAAAGGAAAACGTTTCATAGATGAAGGAGAGAGAGACGGATGAGAACGGTGCTACAGAGTAAGAGACGGCGAAAATAAAAATCATTCGTGGTGGAGAGCGTCGATAGGATCGAGTCGGGAAGCTTTGAAGGCAGGGTACCAGCCAAAAATGATGCCGATGGTAGCAGCCACGCTAACGGCGAGAGCCATCGCGACAGGGGAAGTAATGACAGGCCAGCCAAACTTGGTGCTCACGACCTCTGAAGCAATGCGACCGACAACGATACCGATGAGACCTCCCATCATGCAAAGCAATACGGCCTCCAACAGGAATTGCTGCATAATGTCTCGAGGACGCGCACCCACAGCCATACGCAGACCTATCTCCCGCGTGCGCTCGGTTACGGAAACCATCATGATGTTCATGATTCCCACGCCGCCAACCACCAGAGATATCATCGCCACAGCAATGAGCAGACGGCTCATCGTCTCGCTCGTACCCGTGACCATCTTGATGAATTGAGATCGATCGCGCAGCTCAAAGTCATCCAATACCCCCGGTTCCAACTGATGCTGCCGTCGCAGCACCGGAGTGATGGCATCCATAGCCGGAGTAGCATCATCACTGCTGCGTATTTTGACCAAAATGGCGTCCACCGTGCGAGTGCGTAAAGGGTGTGGCGCATTGGTGTAAGGCTGCAAATCACAACCGGGGTAAAAATTCACTGCCGATGTCGGAAAAGTGCTTGTAGATGAAGCTTTTACAGTACTATTAGCCGCACCCCCTTTGGTAATTGTCGCACTGCCGGAAGCCCCCATCAAGCGCATGCGTATGCTGGTCCAGGGGAGAATGAGACAGTCGTCCTGGTCGTTGCCCATACCGTCTGCCCCCTTTGCCGCCAATACGCCAATGACACTGAAGGCAACATCCTTGATGCGAATATCCTGACCGATGGGATCCTGATCCGGGTAAAGTTTGTCTGCAATAGTTTTGCCAATAAGGCAAACGCGGTCAGCTTCATCTACTTGTTTCTCGGTGAATGCACTGCCTCGCTCGACTTCCCAGCCCTCAATGGCGAGATAGTGTTCATTACCTCCCTTGATGGAGTTGGGACTCCAGTTCGTGTTGCCCACAATGACCTGTCCGGAGGCACGCACGAAGGGGGAAGCGCATACAACGGTGTCTTTACACTCCTCCATAATAGCGCGAGCATCATCCGGGAAAAGAGATGCTCTTCCACCCATACCGGAATTCACGCCGGAAGTGCTCACCGAGGCGCCGAAAATATTGACGACATCCGCACCAAGGTTGGAAAACTTATCAGATATCTGCTGCTTGGAACCCTCGCCGATTTCCATAATCGCTACCACCGCCGCAATACCGATGACAATGCCCAACACGGTGAGCGCCGCGCGCATCGGATTGCGGATAAGACCGCGAAAACAGGTCATGAGCAAAATGCGAAACTTCATTTTTTCAAGGTCGCTGAAAGTTCGTCCGATACACCTTCCATGATTAACCCATCGCTCATGTTGATGGCTCGGTCAGTAAAGGCTGCCGTCTTGGGATCGTGGGTAACGATGATAACGGTGATACCCTGCTGTCGATTCAAGTTGCGGAACATGTTCATCACCTCCACTGAGGTCGTAGAATCCAAATTTCCTGTAGGCTCATCTGCCAGCAGGATACCCGGATTGTTGATTAGAGAACGCGCAATGGCAACACGCTGCTGCTGACCGCCGGAAAGCTGCGCAGGCGTGTGATGCATGCGATCTTCCAATCCCACAAGACGAATGAGCTCCAAGGCCCTTTCGCGAATAACTCCATTGCTCTGAGCCGGGTAGTGATAATACGCCGGCATCATCACATTCTCTATGGCTGAGGTCCTCGGTAGTAAGTTGAAGTTTTGAAACACAAAACCTATACGAGCATTGCGTAACCTCGCCCGTTCATCCGGATTCAGTCCCGCAATATTTTTCCCATCCAACAAGTATTCCCCACCACTAGGATGATCCAAACACCCGAGAATGTTCATGAGTGTGGATTTCCCACTGCCGGAGGCTCCCGTAAGCGACACGAATTCCCCATCCTCAATCCTGAGAGAGATCCCTTTGAGAACAGGCAAATCAATTTCTCCGAGATGATAAACCTTCGTGATGTCGCGTAGTTCAATCACAGCAATATGGTTGTTATACGTATCGTCTCCATTTTGGCTCACATGGGAGGGGGACCGGGACGCCCTTTTCTATTTGCGTTTTGTCCCGGTTTGGGAGCAGCGCCGCCTGTACTGCGCTCGCGACGTTGCGGACGGTTCATGCCAAAGAGATTCCTCTCACCCTCTGCCGGTTTTACTGCTGATCCGCTATTTCCAATAGCATCCGTAATAATTAAATCTCCTTCGCTCAAACTCTCTCCCTCCAAGGGCACAACAACGCTTCGAGTTCCGTCTCCCAGCCCACGTCTCACGCGCACGGGCATCGCATATTTACCTGCTTTCTTCCAGATCACGAGAGCATCATCTCCCAACGCCTTATGCTGTTCCGCAGATGCTCCTGCCTTGCCATTCTCGCCTTCCTCATCCCCTTCATTCGCCTTTTCCTTTTTCCGCAGCGGAGCAAACGATTCGGCCTGCCCCGGGACAATGAGAGAATGAGGTGGATGAAATTCAAAAGCTGTGTCGGGCACCATGAGACAATCCTTCGCCTCCTCAACAATAAAGTTAGCATTCGCACTCATGTAGGGCAACAATTTTCGGTCGGGGTTGTCAATGTCGACTTCCACAATGTAGGTGACCACATTGGAAGCCATGGTAGCATTAGGACGTATCTTGTTGACCTTCCCGCTAAAGGTCTCATTCGGCAGTGCATCCACCGTATAGCGTACTTCCTGTCCCTGGTGCACCTTCGCAATATCTGCCTCGTTCACGCTCGCCCAAATCTGCATGTGACTCAGATCCCGAGCAACGAGAAACAGCGTGGTAGCGCTCATATTGCTCACCACTGTCTGCCCAACGTTTACCTGACGGACGACGATGGTGCCGTCTACCGGCGTGGTGATGCGAGTATAATCGCGATTACGTGTTTCAATGGCGAGCTGAGCTTGCGCACTCTGAAGAGATGCGTCGGCATTCGCCTGTTGTGCACGCGCAGTGTGCAGCTGGGCTTCTGCACTTTGCAGAGCCGCCGCTGCACTTTCAGCGGTATTGACGTACTGGTCAAATTCCATCTGCGAGAGAGCATCTCCGACGCCAAGCTTTTGCGCGCGCAGAAGATCACGATCTGCCTTGTTTTTGTTGGCCGTCGCCTGAGCGATGGAGGCCTCTGCCTGCTTTACAGCAGCCTTAGCAGAAATGATCTGCGCTTTCGCTTGAGCCACAGAAGCCTCCGCGCGTTTAATATCCAGTTCCACAAGAGCATCATCTATTCGCGCCAGCAACTGCCCGGCTTTCACCTCGCTGCCATAATCCACGCGTTTTCCCTCCACATCCGTACCGAATTCCTTAATCTCCCCGGTCACCTGCGCCCCCACATCCACGAGCTCCTCCGGTTCCAGGGTGCCGGTAGCTTGTACTTTGTTCACACAATCCCCGCGTACCACTCGAGCCGTAACCATTCGCAGCTCGTTCTTCTGTGTTCCCGGTAGCCCAATCCACACCGCGCCCCCAGCGGCAAGCACCACCAGCATAATAATAAGGATGGAAACTTTTTTCACGTGTTTTTCGATTTTCTTGTTTGTCGTTTCTTTGGCAATAAAACAGCGCCCAGGAATATGTTGCCACGTCCCCACAATATAGTACGGATAAATTTCCCATCTTTGACAAACTTTTTTATTGCATACAATCAACCATTCATTTCATGCCCGGCAAGTAACAACATCCTTTATTCCCTCAAAAGAATTGATATTGCATGAAAATCCAAGGCTGAACACAGCCTTTCCCCAGGGCAAACGCATTAGGAAGCACCATTATACTCAACCTCGTTGTCCTCTGGATGGATCATTACCCTCGCGCCCCTTCAACGGCAGATCCTCCTGGCACATAGTTCAATCCCTCCTTCACTATTTTACCCTTCTCCTCGCATGATCTCAACTTTTTCTGTCATATGTTGCTTTTGTTTTTGCAATCCACAGTTTGCATCTCTTCCTGACCTCGCGTCCGGAACCGCTGAGGCTCCGGACGTTTCAAACGCAAAGGAAGAAAACCCCGACGTGTTTTGACACGGACTTCAGCGAAGCGTTCAGGTGCTGTCTCATGCCCTCGCCCAGCCGGTGATGCCGACTCAACCGTCCGGATAGGTTGTGTTGTCTTTTCCCAGATAAGGATGAAGTCATCCCCTTGTTCGTCTGAAACAGCAACCCCCTTTTCCGAGGTTCCGACTCGCGGTTCGCCGGACTTGTCGGTCTCATCAGAACCACTTGTCATTTCCTCCTGAAGGGGTAATTCTTTTGCTTCCTCTTCCGGACGAATAGTACTCACAAGATCCGCCCCCGGACTCTTGGAAGAGGCGTTATGACGACGCAGGAACTGCTCAAGATCCACATCCGGCGCGGCGCCATCGTGGACGGCGCGATCGTACGAGCGAGCAGCATCTGCCAGCCGTCCCATCTCGGCGTAGAGACGCGCCATATTGTAATGAGCATCCGCAAGAGATGAGTCGAGTTTCACAGAGGCAGCAAAATGTTTGAGGGCGAGTCGCGCTTCCCCTGTGAGACTTTCGATATTGGCCAGGTAAAAAAAGGCCTCTGCATTTCCGGGATTGAGCTGCACAGCGCGCGTGAACATCGAACGAGCCTCACCGAGTTGTTCCTCCCGGTAGAGTGCAATGCCCGCCAAGTAATAAGTAACGGGCAATTTCGGAGCCAGCTGCATGGCGCGTCGTAAGTAGTTAAGAGCCGCTTCGTTTTTGCCGTTGTAGAGCAAAACTGTACCCAGATTCACAAGCCCCGCCACATGATCGGGTTGGAGGTCGTAAAGAGTAAGATACATTTGCTCTGCGGATTCGTAGCGCTCGCGCTCAAAAGCAGTCTGAGCAAGGCGTGCCAATGTACTGGCCTCAAGTTGGGCGCGGGCAACCTGCCCCGGTTCGGGAGAACGATTATTTTTCTGTTCCTTCTCAGCAGCGAAAGCGCGGCGAATTTCCTCAAGCATACGACGCTCCGATTCAGTAAGACCGGGATTGCTCTCCTCCTGCATGCGACGCAGCGCCTCCTCCACGTTTGGATCATTATTCTTGAGTTTGCTGTAAGTTTCCATGAGCAGCCTGCGACTCTGCTCCTGCATGGCGATAGCGCTCCGCTGCTTTTCAATGACCCCGTGCAGAAGGCGAATTTCTTCTTGAAGGGCGGGATCAGGAGAGGGAATTTTCTCACGTGCGGCAAGATCACTTTCGAGGTTGTTGAGCTGTTCAGTGAGCTCTGCAATGCGCCGACGATAGCCCATGTTTTCATCATAGACTCCCTGAAGCTCCTCACGAAGCCGCGCCGCCTCGGTGCGCACCCGCTCCAACTCATCCACAAGCACCGCCTGCTGGTCACTTGCGCCGACTTGCCGGGCTTCCAGCTCCTCGATCCTATCTTGAGCTGCCTTGAGTTGTTCAGATAGGGTCAGATTTTGATCCAGAAGAGCCTTGGTCTTCTCAGGACTATTGAGCTCTACCACAGCGCGGAGCTTCTCATTTTCATCCGCCAATACATCGCGCTCATGGGTTATGCGTTCCAATTCTTTCTGGGTCTGAGTCAACTTCTGCTCAAGTTCATCTGCTCGGGCAGTAGCCTGTTTCAACTCAGTTTCTGCCTGTTGGTACTTGGCGCCCATTTCCTCAAGCTGCCGGGATAAGGACTCGACCACACTATTGCCGGCAGCGCGTTCGGTGGCCACTTGCTCACGCAATTTCTCATAGCGCTCCTTATAGCTGTTTTTCTCCATTTGCGTGGCAAGGAGATTTTTTTGCATCTCGTTGAAACGCGTATTCAGTTCGCTGTACGCCTGCGCCATGCGGCGACACTCCTCCTGAGCACGAGCCAAAGCATTGTAGAGTCGTCGATCCGTCGTATCATAGTTCGGCAACTCTGTCGGCTCGTAGCGCGGCTGTTGATCGACGCGTCCGGCGTTAACATTCTCTCCTCGACGCTGCCCGCTCGTACCGGGCAACTCTCTCTGCAAATCCCTGGCAACCTGAACTACTTTTTCCCCTTCTCTCTTTGTTCGCTCCGGCAAAGACTTTTTCACTTCATTCCGGTAGAGAGCCATGTTCTGCGCGAGCATGCGGCGACGCATCTCCAGCATATTTTTTTTCCAATTCGGATGATCGCGTACGATGGTGGCAAGGATACGCTCTGCCTGCTGCCCCTTACGCAAAGCGGCGTTGTAACGTTTGCGTTGCGCAAGCATCTCTGACTCTCGACACAACTGGTATGCCTTCAAATAAGCATCCCCGGGATCCGTGCCGGTTTGACGCTTCTCCCGTGTCGTCTCATCCAGCATGATTGGATTTTGAGCCACAGCAGGCAAACAGAACGCAATAGCGACCAGCAAACTGCTCGCCACTAACATTCCGCGCGATATGGACTCAACTCGATTCATGCCGATACACGGTGTTCCCTTCCTCAAGAAAGAGAAACCCGAGGCAGGGGGAATCCCCACACTCGGGTTTGAAAGAATTAAGAGCGCACACGCTGCGCATCAAGCCTGCGCGGCGTTCTGCTCGGCGGACTGATCCTCAGCCGGCACCTGCACCAGACGCAACGGCGTGCGCGACAGCAACTCACCATCAAGAGTCACGTCCACATAGTACGTACCGGGCTTCTCAAAGCGCAGGCCTTGGAAGTTGATGATCAAGTTGCGCGTAAGGAATGCGGTTCCGTCCGGAAGCGCTACCTTCAGATCGCCGGTAATGGGCACGTGCTCTTTGTCCAAAGCCACGCCGTCCTCATCCACAATGCTGATGCCCAGCTTGTGATCCCCGGAATCCTCAGTTTCCAGGCAGAGGCGTAATGCCAAAGAGCAGATAGGATGAACGACCGGGAATTGACGCGCAAACAGTGTGTCGAACGCGCCCTGCACGCAGAGCTTCCCCTGATAATCAGCTGCGTAATCGCATAGTACGGATACTTGTGTGTCCATGGTTGATTTGATTGCTATATTATTCGCGTTAGGTCCCCACTCCTTTACGTCATGGGGAATGTTACTTCACCTCTTCTACCACATTTCTAAAATGAATCAAGCACAATCTCCATTATGACACATGACAATTCACACGCTCTTGAAGGGAATCCGGCATTGGGGACAAGGGCAAGGCAAACGCATTAGGAAATGCATTTACCTATGTACGACGTACGATGTTGGATGTACGATTTATTAGTAATGTGCGCGTTGCGCAGATTTTACCGGATCATTAATGTATGCTGAGATCCCTCTGGAGCCATCATCATGATGACCGCTGGTTGTCATGATTTTTGATGCGTATAAACTGGATATCAGTCAATAAGAGCATTCCCTCTGTTGATTGACTTCCCTCAAATGCGGTTGCCGCGAACACATTCCCGTCGGACTTGCCACAGCGGCATGAGTATGTTAAATTCGAGGCATGAGAAAGATTTTCAGCATAGTCGTCAGCTTGCTTCTGACCGGAGTGGTGTACGCGGAATCGGGGGAGGCGGATGAACTCTTGAAAGAAATGCGGACGGCGCTCACGAGTCAGGGTAGCAGAGACGTACTCGGCAATATTCGAAAAGGTTCGACACGCGTGCCCTTCAGTTTGAGTGCACGAGGTGATACCATTGCCTTTCAGTACAAGCAAGACGGCACATGGAAACGTTTCGATGTGCACATCGGGAACAAAGAGGCTCGTCTCATGCTGGTAAACAACGGGAAAGCCGTCGTGATGGCTCCTTCCAACTACTCGCAAAATATCGCTGGAACGGATGTCACTTACGAGGATCTATCCTTGCGCTTCCTCTACTGGAAAGGCGGCAAAATCTTGCCGGATTCCGCAGATTCTCGCATCAAGGGTCGTGATTGCTACATCGTGCAGGCGGCAAATCCTTCCCCGGGCGTCGGTCAATTTGCCACCGTCCGTATGTGGATCGATAAAGAAAACGGTACTGTGTGGCAGGTGGATGGCTACGGAGTCAATGGTAAGCTAAAAAAACGTTTCTCTATCACGTCTGTGCAGAGGCTGTCCGACGGTACATGGTTCTTCAAGCAAATGAAGATGGAGGTTCGCAATCCTCAAAATGACCGTCGCACCATAGCTTTAGATTATCTGGAAATGGACGATATTCCCGATAAGAAGAAATGATGTACCGTTTGGGACAGCTTATCGTGGGTTTCATACCGCTTTACATTTTTTCGGGCTGGGCGCTGCTGTTCGTGCAACCTCAGCTGGAACATCACGCTCTACGTGCCATTGCGATGCTTCTGGGCGGGCTGATCGTGATGGCTATCATCCAGGGCATTATTTTCAAGCTCTGGCTGTTGCCGTCCTGGGCGCAGGCTATCGGAGAACGCCTCTACGCAGGCAATTACGTGCCGGAGGATGACCCGATCGCCTCTCTCGCAGCCACAATTTTTTCACAACACCGTCCTGACCTCATACCGAAACTGGAAAAACTCGTTCTCGCAGATTCTTCTCGCACCCGAGCGTGGCTCGAACTCGCACGAGCTTTAGAGCAAGAGGCTCACGATATTTCCCTTGCAGCTGATGCGCTGCAACGTGGCGCTGCGGCAGTGAAGTCCAAGGATGACCGGGCAATGCTGCTGTGGCGGGCTTCCATTCTTCTCCTCAGAGAAAAGGGTCGTGAGGAGGAAGCAAAAAAGATCCGTGAGCGCCTGGCCGGGGAATTCCCGCACACGGCGTACGGGCGTCTGGCCGCAACAAGTTTGTCGCGCGGTTAGTTTTTCCCGTATCGTCGCCTTCATTTTCCGCCTAATCACGGATGTGTTTCGTGACCTCGTTTACTTCTTTTCGGTGAGCGGTCTCCCCAGCGCCTCATATTCGGAACAAACAATCAACCAAAAAGGCAAAGAAAACCTTGCAAAAAACAGAAGTATGTGGCACAATTGCGCCCATGCTGAGGAGCGGTCATTTTGCAGCGATAGGGTGTCTTCTACTTTTGCTGATCGGGGGCTGTCAGCAACAGGTGGGCAGTTATCCCCGTGCTCCTCGATTGTTCAAATTTCAACCGTCGACAAGTCCGATTGTGCCTCGAAGCATGACTCGTTTGGCTCGGGAAGCGAATATAAAAATCCGCATGGTACCGGCACTCTCACGGCAACGACGAGCCGCTAAACGAATACGGCCAACCTTCCTGACTATTCACAGCACGGCGAATCACTCGCCAACGGCGACGGCAATGCAGCACTCGCGCGCGCTGTGCCGGGGAGCGTTCTCCAACCGCAGTTGGCACTTCACAGTGGATCAATACATGGTTGTGCAGAATTTGCCACTCAATGAAAGCGGCTGGCACGCGGGAAATGCCGCGGGGAATCATCATTCTCTGGGCATTGAGATGTGCGAATGCGAAAACCGCGGACACAATCATTTTCGCACATGGGACAGAGCTGCTAAACTCACAGCAGTGCTGATGAAACGCTACAACATCAACCTGCGCCACGTCGTACCGCACTACCACTGGACCGGAAAGAACTGTCCAACTCCACTGCTCACTAACGGTCGACCAGGTCCCAAGTGGGGCTGGTTCCTCTCCCGCGTGGACTACTATTACCGCTGCATCAACGGGGGAATTCCAAACCGTTGACCCCCTCGTCTCTTCTTCCTTTCGGGCTCATGCTTCTGGCAGATACAACCATTGCCGAGCTCCCTTTTCTGAATGCGCGGGACCGAAAAGCACTCTCTGCCGGCGGTATTAATACCGTCGCAGATATCCTGCGCATTGCCCCCAGACGTTACGAAGACCGTCGCCGGAGCGCTCCACTAATCTCGCTTGCAAACGGAGAAAGCGCCTGCCTGCAGTTGCGTATCTACAGCGCATCCTGGCGCTTCTCCTACACGCGGTTTTATGAACTCGTGGCCGGGTCAATCGAAGAATCATCAAAGGACGCAGGTGCGCGGATCTTGCTGCGTTGGTACAATATGCCCTACATTGCCAAAATCCTTGCTACGGGCATGGAACTCTCTGTCTACGGCAAAGTGCGTGTTATGAGCGGACACTGGGTGATGTGCAATCCGGATTTTGAAGTGCTGGAGGAAGAGGACACCGGATTGAGACTTGCCGCTGCTGCGCTGGGCGAACCCACGCTCTCGACACCACACCGTGCTGCCACCTCCGCGCAAAAGATACACACGGACCGCATTGTCCCCATTTACCGCAGTATTCCCGGCGTCTCCCCGCGTTCTTTTCGCAGTATCGTTTGGAAGACCCTTGCAGAAGTAGATTGGGAGCATACTGTCTGGGAAGACTTTGATCCCGCGCCCACTTACCCCATGTTTCAAGTGCTGCGAGACCTGCATTTTCCTCAGGATGAACAGACCGCCCACAAGGCACGCTTACGTCTCGCCCTCTCCGAGTGTTTTGCGCGTCAGTTTCGCGTAGCCTGGCGACGACGACGCTCTCACCTCACTCCCGGTCGTGTTACGTGCACGACGGACTTCTACTGCCGCGAGTTGTTGGATTCCCTCCCTTTTCACTTAACCCCGGCTCAGCAGCGCTGTCTCGCCGAAATTCGCCGCGATATGTCATCCCCCGCATCTATGAACCGTCTGCTACAGGGGGATGTAGGCAGTGGTAAGACCCTCGTTGCCCTCTGCGCCATGTTAATGTGCGTGGAAAGCGGTATGACAGCGGCACTTCTTGCACCTACACAAATTTTGGCCGAGCAGCATTATCGTAATTTTCGCCGACTTCTCCACCATACTGATGTAAGACTCTCCCTGCGTACTTCTGACCACGCAGATGATTCGCACCTCGCTTCGTATGACGCCCGCATTGCCGAGGACCCGACGCCTCGCATCATCATTGGTACCCACACGCTCCTCTACGACAAAAATCGCCCGCAAAACCTTGGCCTCGCTGTCATCGATGAACAGCATAAATTCGGGGTGGCACAGCGTGAGCGTTTCATCCGCACCGGCACAAACCCTGATGTGCTGGTGATGACAGCCACTCCTATTCCCCGTACCCTCACCCTCACCCTCTATGGCGACCTGGGTGTCTCTACCATCGATGAACTTCCTCCCGGACGAGGCGAGATCATCACGGCACTGCGCAACCCCCAGAAAATGGAGCGTATCTACGACTTCCTGCGTTCAGAAATATCCGCAGGACACCAGGCGTACATTATTGCCCCGCTCATTCAGCAGAGCGAAGCTTCCGAACGCTCTGCCGCCACTGAAGAAATCAAACATTGGCGCGAAATTTTACCGGAATTCAGCATCGGATTGATGCACGGAAAAATGAGCGCCGTGGAAAAAGAGGAAACCATGACTAACTTCGCTGCAGGAAGAACCCAGGTACTTATCAGCACGACCGTCGTAGAAGTCGGGGTAGATGTGCCAAATGCCACGGTCATGATCATCAATAACGCGGATTCTTTCGGACTCTCACAGCTGCATCAGTTGCGTGGACGCATCGGTCGCGGCTCACTCAAAAGTTGGTGCATCCTCCTTTCCTCTGCTAAAGCGGGTGATCCTGCCCGCGAAAAGCTCAACATCCTCTGTCGAACTACCAACGGCTTTGAAATTGCGGAGGAGGATTTCCGTCTTCGCGGTCCCGGGGATGTTCTCGGCACGGCGCAGAGCGGTCTTGCTGATGTCCGCTTTCCCGAATGGCTTGTTGATACGCGTCTCATCCACCGTGCCACTCTCCTTGCCAATTCGATTCTGGATGACGACCCCGATCTTTCCGCTCCGACCCACGCCGCTCTCCGCCGACGCATGCTCGAAGAAACTTCCCCCTCCATCACCGGATGAGTCCGGATAAATGGAACCCCTTGATATTTCCCATCACCGTGCAGCACCAGGGCAAATGCATTAGGAAATGCGTTTACCTATTTACGAATAACGATGAATGATTTACGATTTATTGTTAATGTGCGCGTTGCACAGTTTTTTCGAATCATTAATGTATGCAGGGACTCCCTCAGAGACATCATCACGATACAACTTCGGCGCGAAATCACCGGAAGAATAACGATCCGCAATTTCGCGCCGAAAAAGGATGTCAACGTCTCGCGCCTTACAGCAAAGAGAACACAATGTTCAGACCGGCGGTAACGATACTCACCATGCTCATGAGCTTGATGAGAATGTTCAGCGAGGGACCGGAAGTGTCCTTGAAGGGATCGCCCACCGTATCGCCCACGACAGATGCATCATGGATCGGCGTGTGCTTGCCGCAGAACTCAGCATCGCCCGTTTCGATGAACTTCTTCGCATTATCCCAAGCGCCACCGGAGTTCGCCATGAACACGGCCAGTACAAACCCACCAGCCAAACCACCGGCCAACAATCCGAATACTCCAGCCACACCCATCACTAAACCGGTTAAAATAGGAACAACTACGGCAATGAGAGAAGGGATGATCATCTCGCGCTGAGCGCCCTGAGTCGATATACCGACGCAACGCGCGTAATCCGCCTTCTTGCGTCCTTCCAGCACATCCTTGTCTGCCAGCTGGCTACGCACCTCCTCCACCATGCGTTTCGCAGCACGTCCCACGGCGTTCATCGTAAGTCCGCAGAACAGGAAAGAGAGCATCGCGCCGATAAATATGCCCAACAGCACCTTGGGGTTCATAAGCGTCACCTCAAACTTGTTCATGAAAGTGGCTATATCCCACGTGGCAACCGTTGCGCCCGTACCAATACTCTTGTCGCTGAAGGAACTCAAGCAGATCTCCGCGTCGCCCAGACGACCGGCGGCAATCTTGAGCTCCTCGATGTAGGAGGCAAGCAGTGCCAGAGCCGTGAGAGCGGCAGAGCCGATCGCGAATCCCTTGCCGGTGGCCGCCGTTGTGTTGCCAAGGGCGTCCAGAGCATCCGTGCGGGAGCGCACGCTCTCACCAAGACCACTCATCTCAGCATTGCCGCCGGCATTGTCAGAGATAGGTCCGTAGGCATCCGTCGCCAGCGTGAGGCCGAGCGTGGAAAGCATGCCGACTGCCGCAATACCAATGCCGTAGAGTCCCATGCTCAGATTGGTGGAGGAAAACTCAAGTCCGCCGGCTGCACACAGGTAGGCGCCAATGGTGCCCAGCACGATGAAAATCACCGGCCAGCAAGTGGAAATCATGCCCACGCCGATACCGGAGATGATGACTGTGGCGGGACCCGTCGTGGCGTTTTCCGCGATGAACTTAACAGGTTTATACTCGAAAGAGGTGTAATACTCTGTCACCTTACCGATCAGGATGCCTACCACCAGACCAATTACAATCGATCCCCAAAGCCCAAGCCAGTTATCTATACCCAGCAGGTAGAGTACCCCGGCAGCGGCAAGCGCGATCAACACGCCCGAGAAGTTGATGCCACGGTTGAGCGCCGCCATCAGCTGACTCTGCGTCGCACCTTGCTTCGTGCGCACAATGAAGATTCCCAGCACGGAAAGGATGGCTCCCACGGCACCGATAATCATGGGCGCCATCACCATCTGAAGCCCCTGCTCGTACGTTCCCTTAGCTGCAGCCACCGCCGCTGCGCCCAATGCTGCAGAAGCCAAAATTGATCCGGCGTAGGACTCGTACAAATCCGCGCCCATGCCTGCCACATCGCCCACGTTGTCGCCCACGTTGTCGGCAATGGTGGCGGGGTTGCGGGGATCGTCCTCATTGAAGTGAAACTCAGTCTTGCCTACCAGGTCTGCGCCCACATCCGCCGCCTTCGTGTAGATGCCGCCGCCCACGCGTGCAAAGAGCGCCTGCAGTGATGCGCCCATACCGAAGGTCAGCATAATCGTGGTAATCTCCACCAACTTGCTCACCCCTTCTCCCTGCACAAGGCCTGTGTTGTCCAAGATGAGATACCACGCAGAAATATCCAGCAATCCGAAGCCCACCACGGTGAGCCCCAGCACTGCACCGGAACGGAAAGCGAGCTTCAGTCCGCGATTCAATCCATCCTGCTCATCGCGGCACGCCTCAGCCACACGCCCGGAGGCGTAGGTGGCAGTTTTCATGCCGATGAACCCAGCGAGACCGGAGAAAATACCGCCCGTCAGGAAAGCCACCGGGACGATATTATTCTGAAGCCCGAAATAGGCCATCACACCGAAAACAACCGCAATAATAGCGAAGAAAAGAGCAACAACCTTGTACTGCTGCTTGAGGTATGCCATAGCACCTTCACGTACGTAGCCGGCTATCTCCTTCATTCGATCGGTTCCCTCCGGTGCCTTTTTCATGCTGAAGAAGAAAATTGCCGCAAATAGGAGCGCCACTACCGACGCGACCGGCACGATCCAGAATAAAATCTCGGGGTTCATCATGGTCTTTTATTTTGTTTTCTCCTCCCTAGTAGGGAAGGCGACGCATTCTACACCTCGCTACCCGTTTTTGCAATACAAATTCTCCGACCGCACACCTCATTTGGTTTTACAGACGCACATTGCCCTCGTAATTCGCACTTGATACCGGCTCATAAGTGTGGTATCCTGACGGGCATATGAAGAAGTTTTGCGGAATCGCATGTTTAGGAGTTGGTGTTCTATTTACTTTCTCTGCCTGTCAGAGCACGGATGCTGACGGCTACACGGAATCAGCCCTGCCGATGAGTGAGGTAGCAGATGGAGAAATTCCGCCTTGGCTGTTGGAAGATGACGGCGCGAATGGTGCGCAGGTTGGGGCCGGCAGTCGCACCCCGGAAATTGCCTCTCGCAACGATTACGCTATTCCGGAACCGACAGCAAACTCGACATCTTCCGGCTCAACGCGGCAAAACCAGCCCAAACTTGCAGAGAGTGGGCAGGATGCTCCTATCGTGGAGGGAGGAAGCGGTGGCGGGGTAGACCCATTCGCTACTCCTCATCCTGCTGACGCAGGACTCACCCACAACACCTCTTCTGTGACTAAGACGAGCAACACGGGGAAGAAGAGGGTTGAGAGTGGCAAGAAGAAGATCACCGCCGGCAAGAAGCCCAAGAAACCTACGATGATTGTTTACAAAGTGCGGCCCGGAGACAATCTTTCTATTATCGCCAAACGTAGCGGTACAACCGTGGCACAAATTCGCAGGGATTCCGGCATCAAGGGCGACACCATCCATCCCGGGCAAGTAATCAAGGTGCGCTATACACCGAAAGGCTACAAGGCTGAAAAGCCCTCTTCCAAGACCTCGTCCAAAAAGAGGGGCTCTTCCAGGACTCACACTGTCACCGCCGGACAGACCCTTTCCGGCATTGCCGCGAAGTACGGAGTAAGTCTTTCACGCCTCATGAAAGCTAATGGGATCAGTCCTTCCCAAGCCTCTAAAATCCGACCGGGACGTAAGTTGGTAATACCTGCCAAGCGCTAAGCTGAATTATATCCCCGCTCCGCTAGCACAGAGACATGATGAGACTACCCCAGTTCGTGACTTTTTCCTGCACCGCATTCGGCTGTGCGCTGGGGTTCTCCTCCTGCCATTTTCTTGAGAAGAATTTTTCCCTGGCATCGGATACGATTCGTTCCCCGCAGGAGGATCGGGTTGCGGTAGAGGAAAGCAGCTCCCCAGGTCTGATGACTACCTCCGCGCCAGGACCGGAGGCATCTGCCGCCTCATCAATTCCAACCGTCGGCAGTGTGCAGGTGCAGAAAGGAGATACCCTTTCTTCCATCGCTCGCAAACATGGAATTACTCTCTCTGCCCTCTGTACCGCGAATGCTCTCACATCGACTTCTGTGATTCGTCCCGGTCAAAAACTGGTTCTGCCTGCCGCCGGGAAAAAGTGCGCTAACACCATCAACCGGCCCGTGACCGGTACACATAGCTACAAGATCAAGCCGGGCGAGACGCTCAGCAGCATCGCTGCACGACACCACACTACTGTAGCAGACATTTTGCGCGCGAATGGCATGAGTCCTGATCAAGCCAACAAGATTCAAGCAGGGAAAGTTCTGCGTCTCCCGTCGGGCGCACACTGAGAGCTGCTTTCCTTCATCCGCGGACTCTTCCAATATGGTTGCGGTACGTATCACATGCAGCGCCGTTCTTTTCCTCCTGCTCAGTGCCTGTTCCACAAATCCGGCACCACCGAAAGGAAGCATTCCGCATAATGATGCGACAAAGACGGCTCCGACCATTGCACCTCTGGAAGAGGGGAACAACATCGCATCGGACTCCCTTCCTCCGGCAGTGGACACGCAAGGAAAAAATCCCCTGCTGATGCTCGAAAAAAAGGGTTCTAATTACTCCAACCCCTTCCCTGTCGGGAGTTACGAACACTTCGTAGCAGAAAAAGAATACCCCAACACATCGCGTGTCTACAGCAACGATGACCTTCTGAACCGCATCACCGCCACCAACTCGAAAATCATCATTTGCCTGCCTCAGCAGCGCGCGCGCCTCTACGTCCTTGGTCGTGTCGCTCTCGATTGGCCTGTATCCACCGGCACTGATGGACATGAGACTCCCACCGGCGTCTTCCGAATCATGGAAAAAAATCGCAGCCATCACTCCGCCCGCTATGGAAAATGGGTTAACTCAAAGGGACGAGTTATTGATTCCAATGCTGATTTGAATGACTCGCGCCCCAGCGGTGCCACATTCCGCCCGTCTTCCATGCCCTGCTGGCATCGCCTCACCTGGGATGGCGTCGGCATCCATGGTGGCAGGGTTGTTCCCGGACGCCGTCTCTCGCACGGCTGCATTCGCACTCCCTACGCCACGGCGCGCAAGCTATATGAGTACAGCATCATAGGCATGCCGGTGTACATCTCCCGAGCGGTGGAGGATTACAATCGCGGCGGTTCCGTGCTCCCCATCGATGTGAAATATCGTCCCGGCGGTGATTATTCGGACATCCCACAATCTACTCCGAAGAGTTGATCATTCTTCCCGTGCTCACTCAATGAACGCATCTGTCACTTCCCGGCGTTTCCGCTGCGCAAACCGTTCTCTCTATTTTGGCATGATGCTCGCTGTCTTTGCTGCCATGGTGTACACCCTCGCCACCGGTCGTCTGCCGGAACTCTGGCAGCAACTCATCGCTTCCATCTGTACCATCATCACTCTGCTCTGGGGCAGCTTCTACACAACTTTATGCATGGAGGTGAACTCTGAGGGCATTTCTCGCCGCATCTGGTTTTTTCACCGCCTTTTCTTCTGGTCTCTCTTGCGCAATGTTGAACTCTCGGAATTTGACCTCAACGGCATCCGTCATTGCTCCCTTCTTTTCATCTTTTCCGACGGTACAAAAATCGAGATCAGCTCACATCTTTTTCCACCGGATGACGTACAGGAATTACGCGATGATCTGCGTGCGTACAATCTGCTTCCAAAAGAATAAAATACTTTTTTGTCAAGAAAAAATCCTGCCAGTATTTCCCCTGTTTCTCGTCGTGTATTGCATTTATCTCACCGTCCAATCACAAAAAAAGCTTATTTTTCGCGGTTTTCGCGCTTTTTCGCTTGAATTAGCCATGGGGAATGCTACCATGAAGTCCTATGAACAAGACTCAACTTGTAGACGAAATCCAGGCCAAGCTTGGTGATGGCGCTACCAAGAAGTGCGCCGAGGCCGCTCTGAGTGCTGTGTTGGATTCCATCACTGCTGCTGTGAAGGGTGGCGAAAAGGTCCAGTTGATCGGATTTGGTACGTTTGAGCTGAAGACTCGCGCTGCCCGCACAGGCCGCAACCCTCAGACCGGTGCTGCCATGAAGATCGCTGCTTCCACCACGCTTGCTTTCAAACCCTCCTCCATCTTCAAGAAGAAGAGCGGCAAGAAGGCTGCCACCAAGAAGAAGTAATTTCTCTCCAGCTGTGTTTTCAAAGGATGCTTCCCGCAAAGGAAGCATCCTTTTTTTGGTACGTCAGGCATGACATGCAACTGGGGTGAAAGTCCCCAAGAGCCGCTGACAGGGCGGAATCAAATAGCCAGAGGCAACTGCGTCACGGTGACGTGGGGTGGGGAGGAAGCCGGAGGCGAACCACAGACAGGATGAACAAGAACCGGATAGAAGGCCAAAGCGCACGA
>CANQJI010000033.1 GCA_947624205.1 uncultured Akkermansia sp.
ATCGCTGAGAACTTCGGTACACTAATTATGTCCGATCACCTTTCTTTTTTCGGTACACTATTTTTGTCCGATCACGGTATGATGCACAGACCTTTGTTCTCTGGTGCACTTATCCCCCGCAACTCCCATACTCAGCTCTTTCACAATGCAAGTCTTGACAAAGAGGCGGGAAGCGTGCTAATCTTCGTTATGGGGAACGGCAAGACGTCTCCCATGTATGAACCCTAGCACGAGATGTCCAACGAGATATTGCAAGCGCCGACTTTACGCGGAAGAAAGGGACTAAAAGCCGTTATAGTCGCCTCAACCTTCAACAAGAAATACACCGACGCGCTCGTGGAGAATTGTCGGGGGGAGTTGGGTCATATGGCACCGGGCGTGGCAGTGACGGTTGTGCGTGTGCCAGGAGCGTTCGAAATTCCCATGGTGGTGAATCGTGAGTTGCGCCGCGAAGAGAAACCGGATGCCATCATAGCGCTGGGTGTCATTATCCGAGGAAGCACAGCGCATGCCAACCTCATAGGAGAAGCCGTAACACGCGAGCTCTTGCGCGCTTCGTGCGACCATCTCACGCCGGTGATTCATGAGGTACTGCTGTTGGAAAACGAGGAACAGGCTGAAGAACGATGCTGCGGGGAAGCTCTCAACCGGGGGCGCGAAGCGGCGCGCACGGCTATCTGCATGCTGGCGCTTACTCATCAATAATCAATCCCTGAAATAGATCATGCCTCATCAAAGTACCATCCGCAAGACAGCTCTCAGTCTTGTCTACGCGCTGCTGGAACAGCATTGCGAGGACACATCGACCTTCCCTCTCCGCGAATTCTGGGAAATTGCCCTGGAGAAGGAAAACATGCACTTGCAGCAGGCTCTCACCAAGGTCATTTTGCACGTGTGCCGCAGTGCGGAGGATCTGGCGGAACCGGTCCTGAAGCGAGGACATGAACTGGTCGACTGCACTCCCCAGACGGAAATCCTACGCGTATTGTCTGCTACGGAAAATCTGCTGAGTGCGCTCAACGAACTCCGAATGATCGTTAGGGACAAACGGAGGAACACCATGACGGAGACGAAGAAGATGACGACCATCATACTGCGCCTCGCCAGGCAACTTGATGAGAAGAGTGCGGAAATTCTCTCGGGTGCGGAGTCCCCGCGTAGTGCACCTTTTTTTGCTTCCCTGCGCCGTTGGCAGAAAATTCTGCGCGAGTGTGCCGCTTTGGAAAATCCCATCCGCATGAGCGGCAAGGAAGAATACGTCGGCCTCAGTCGCAGTGCCAAAGAACTCGCCGCGCTGCAGCCGCAGGCGGAAAAGCTCGCATTGGATGTCTATGAACATCGGGAAGAATGGGAAAATTTCCTGAGTCGACTGCTACGCAACTACATCCCGCAACGACTGGACGGTGTGGATCGAGCCATCCTCTATCTCTCCCTCCACGAGCTCAAGTATCGAGGCTTGGACGCTCCCATTGTCATTTCCGAAGCCAATAATCTGGCTCATGAATTTTCCGGAACGAAGAGCTCGCCTTTTGTGCATGGCGTGCTTGCAGCCGCCGTGGAAGAACTCTCATCGACCCAATAACCCCGCTCTTTACTCCTACGATGGCAAATTTCTTCAACAAACTCATCGACAAGCTTCTCGGGGAACCGCAAATTGACTGGGATACCCTGGAGGCTGATCTTATATCTGCTGATGTAGGCGCAAGCCGTGTGGTGCACATGTTGGAAAATTTACGTGACCGCGATGAGCAAGATGCCTGCGAAATCGTGGATTTCATCAAAAACCGACTTGCCGAAGCATTCACACCGCCTTTGCCCTCTCTGCCGGAACCGGGACAAGCCGGTAAACCTTGCGTCATCCTTCTCGTGGGGGTAAATGGCGCAGGCAAGACAACGACCGCCGCCAAATTAGCAAACTTCTTCCGGCAGCGTGGGAACCGCGTTCTGCTCGCCGCGGCTGACACTTTCCGCGCCGCGGCTGTGGAGCAGCTGGAACATTGGGCAGCCAAATTGAAAATCGATCTCCACAAGGGGGCGCCGAACCAGGATCCATCCTCCGTCTGCTATGAAGCCCATCAGCGCGCCATTCGCGAAGGTATGAATTACCTTATTTGCGATACGGCAGGAAGACTTCACACACGGCATAATCTCATGGAGGAGCTCTCCAAAATACGCCGGACATTGTCTAAGCAGGATCCCTCGGCGCCGCATGTCTGCTACCTGGTGGTGGATGCCACGACGGGAAGCAACGCCTTATTACAGGCGCGGGAGTTTCAGAAGACCACCCGGGTGGATGCCCTCATCATCACGAAGCTGGATGGTTCCGGCAAGGGAGGCGTTGCCATTGCTATCCGCGATGAGCTTGGGATATCCCCCGTACTGCTTGGAACGGGAGAAGGGGTGAATGATTTGCGGCCATTTGAGGTGCGTGCCTACATCGATACCCTGCTCTGATTTCCGCTTCCTTCCTCGCATAAGAACGTTCATGGCGCAACTACCCTCCCTCCTGGGTCTCAATCGCGAGCAACTTGCTGCTGCCCTAGTGGAGCTCGGCGAGCAGAAGTCCTTTCGCACCTCGCAATTGCAGGAATGGATCTGGAAGAAGCGAGTCACGAATTTTGAGCAGATGACGAATCTGCCCCCCAACCTACGCAAGCAACTCGCCAGCCGCTATTCAATTATGCCCCTTCAAGTGGTCGAGCAGCACAAGAGTCAATCCGGCAGCGCCACTTGCAAGTTCCTCTCCCGTCTGTTGAGGGATGATGAACTCATCGAGTCTGTGATCATCCCTGCCGCCGTTGGAAAGGATGGGGATCACAGCAACCGCATTACCCTCTGTATCTCCTCGCAAGTTGGATGCGCCTTCGGTTGCCGCTTTTGCGCCAGCGGCTTGTTGGGACTCAAACGCAGCCTCACCACTGCCGAACTCATCGGCCAAGTCTTCGCTGCTGAAAGTCTCGTCGGTCATCGTGTGGACAACCTGGTTTTCATGGGCATGGGCGAACCCCTGGCCAATATCGACAACCTTCTGCCGGCTTTGCATCTCATCACGGATCCCTCGTTTCTCGCCATTGGAGCTCGCCACATCACTATCTCCACGTCCGGTCACGTGCAGGGCTTGGCGCAGCTTGAGACATGTGGCATTCCGGTTCGACTTGCAGTTTCTCTGCACGGGGCAACGGATGATGTGCGCTCACAAATTATGCCGGTCAACCGCAGGTGGCCCCTGAGCGAGTTGCTGCCGGCGCTGGAGAATTGGTGCCGCCACTCCAAACATATTATCACACTGGAATACATCCTTATTTCCGGAGTGAATGATGCCCCTCAACAGGCCGAATATTTGGTCAACATTGCGCGTCGCCTGCGCGCTAAGGTTAACCTTATCCCCTACAACACAGTGGAGGGACTTTCCTGGAAGAGACCGCAGGAATCCATTTGTCGTCGCTTCTGCCACGAACTCATCAACCACGGCATCCCCTGCACTCTCCGCTACGAAAAAGGGCATGATATTGACGCCGCCTGCGGACAATTGAGAAGGCGCCGCATCTCCTATCCCGTAAAATCTGACAAAATTAGTGGATAAGGGTCAAAATGGGCTTGACATTCCATGCCTCATTCTCCTATACTGCATTTGATCTCCTATGAAAACTCCGTTTCTTCTCATTGGTCTAGCATATGCCACGGCAATTTCCACGGTTTTTGCCGCGCCGACGGTTGAACCGAAGGATATCTCGAGCGATACTCTCAAAGAGATTGCAACCGAACGCCAGAAAGCGAGCCTTGACCAGTACGAAAAGGCGAAAGCTAAGGCCGAAAAGGATCGCGAGGAGGCGATCAAAGAGGCAAGGGATATCACAGCAAAAAATGATGCCGGTCTCAAGAAGACCATCCAGAAGCGCCACCTCAACAGCATGCTGCCTCCCTGTGAGCGCGAGCCGGAAGCCCCCCGCGAGCCCGGTAATTACAACGTGCGCTACTGAAATTAGCGATATCTTGCTCGGATTTTCAGCGCCCTTTTCCATCTCGAGAAAAGGGCTTTTTGTTGATACGAATCTCAGCGTTTTCTGTCCGGCGCGCACAGCAGCTGCACTCGCACTGCCGTACAATCTGCCTCCTCTCCACTGCAAATCCATTTCAGGATGTGCTTCCCGGGAGACAAACGGAGAAGCAGGAGAGTTTGAGAGACTTCTCCGGAGCGATGGGTGTGCACCCGGCACACCCCAACGCGGTCACTCAATTCTGGAGCTCCCTCTTTCCCCTGCTTCTCGACGAGCAATGCAACAATGCCCCCAGGCTCCGCGATACAGAGATTCGTGCTCACACACGAATTCTTGTGTGAGGTTTGTATCCTTGTAAGTTCCAGGTGATTGGTCACCGCCGTAGGAGCCCCCACCGCCGAAGCGTCCGCTGTTCGAGGGCTCATGCTCTCCTTCCATCTCCGCCAGGCCGTTGAAAAACGTGTAAAGGTTACGTAGAACCACACGCATCCACCGCAGAGCAACCACAGTTTTGTTGCCTCGCCGGCGAGATCCTGCTGCCCGCAACTCAACAGAGTGATAAGAATTGCCGCAAAAACACATAGGACAGTACATCCGACGAGAAAACCAAGCCGCATGCACGGGAATAGCGCAAACAACACGCCGTCGCACAAGAAACGTTTTACGTTCAGCGGAGTTCCCAGCAAGAAATCTCGTCGGGCTACAGCTGAGAAAAGACGTTCCAGCTCTTGCTGGGTCGTATCAGCATCAATACGCATAGCTGCTCATCGTCATACCGGAGTCACTCTCACTCCCATCGCGAGTACATGCTCCTCAGCATGCCGCAAAACGATTCCCTCAGCCGGTACAACTGTTGGTTCCACTGCCACAAAAGCATGCGCCTGCTCTGCCCCAAGATCCGCCATGCATGCTGCCCCGGCTTCGCCGGGATTCCAGACTAGGCAGGAAGAAGAACCCTGCCGGACAATTTCCAGTGAACGACTCCATCCCGGATCATGCAAAGCGATGATTTGATGCTCCTGCACAGGATGGTATATGCGATCAATAGAACCTGACGGCACGAGTGGATCCTCGCCGTGAGCGGTGGGTTCGGAAGCGAACTCTGTGAAAGGAGCTTCCTCCAACCCGGTGATGGCGACGTGCTCATTATTGCTCACAGCAAAATAATTGTGCAGAGCCGCGGAGTATGGCAGGGGCTCAAAGCCTGTGTATTGTGTGGTGAGCACGGCATATAGTAAATTCTCCTGCATCATGAGACCATAGTTTGCTTGGAGTTGGAGTTCCGGCGCCTCAAAACTGAGACTAAGTCGTACCCCTTCCTCGTCCTCGGTAGAGTCTTCGAGTTTCCACATTCCGATCCGCGCCAATCCGTGCGAAGGCTGCGCAGAATCCGACGGATGCTTTCCAAACCACGGCCAGCAAATGGGTACCCCCCCCCTAAGAGCCTTCCCTTTTTTGAAAACCGCTTTCTCACTCATGAAAAACACCGGCTTCTGCCCCGCGGGAATCCAGCTCATCAGGTGTCCGCCATAGAGCGACACCTCAGCTTCGCAAAATTTTGTACTCACTTTGACGATGGGAAAATCCTCACCATGTGGATACTGCATCTCAATCATGACCGCATTCTATCTGCTTTTCCGCTCTTCGACAAGAAGAATTGCAGAGAATTTCTCTGTGATGCTTCCGCTTGACTGCGCCTCCGCCGAAAGCGAAGAGTAATGAGAAAAAAGCAGGTGGAGACAAACACAGTGCGCCGGGCATGGGATAGTCCCGCTGCCCGGCGCATGAATGCTCATTCTGTGATGCGATCTATCAGAACATGACACTAGCTCCAGCGCCAACGCTCCATGTGTTGGAGCCCGAGCGCAGGTCTGCCTCTCCGTTGACGTAGATCGATGTGCTGCTGCTCACTGGCACACTGACGCTCGCACCCAGTTGCGCTCCCACAGCTCCCGTCTCTGCCGAACGGACACGTCCGCTGTAGCCGCGGTCCCCGAGGAACGATACATCCGCTTCACTGCGCCGATCCCCCATGTCCACCGCCACATTGACTCGCATCTCCAGCATAACCGCGCGACCAAGCGCACTCTCCCCGCATTGAGAAAGGAAACGCGCTCCGGCGGTCAGCGTCGTCAGCGTTGACTCCTGTTCCCCAACATGCAGCCCCGCTCCGCCGGCTCCTCTCTCATCATAGCCATCCATCTTCGTCGTGACGAACGATACGCCGACCATCGGCTGCAGGATGCTGCTCTTCTGCTCATTGAGCGCTACATCATACGCTAGCTCATAGGCAACGCCGAAGCCGGTGCCATTCGTGCTGCCGTTGGTATCGTAATCGACCACATAGGGAGCAACACCGCCGCTGATGGTGCGATTCAACTCCGCATCCGACAACCCGACCGATGCTGCAAGACTATGGTGGAAGTTTCCACTGCGGTGGTGCGCATACAAGTTCACGTAGTATGTATCCAGATCGCCTTTAGCATAATCCACTGCATCGGCTTTCAGGTCGCCGTACGAAGCAGAGAGAGAGAGACCGATGGTGGTGGCTCCTCCCTGCAGAGCTTTCTCCACGCCTACACTGGCTCCCCACGCATTATGCTCATAGCCGGATTCGTCTCCGTCGCGATCCAGATTGCTGCTGCCGCCCATGCCTTCCATCCACACTCGCATACCCTGGGAAGAATCGGTAGCGCGCGCAGCCTCCCGCCCGGCGCGAACCGCCTGCGAAGTAGCACGTGAGAGTTGTCCGCGCATGGCATCGCGCTGGGCTGCTCCCAACGCCGGCACCGAACTGCCGGCCACGGCAGCCATGAGCCGCTGAGCCTCACTTCTGGCCACGGTCGGATCGATGGCTGCTTCTCTGGTTATCGATTCTGCATTCCCCGACTCATCAATCAGCGCGGCCACAGCCGGTTGTTCAGTTTGCTGCCCGATCTTAGCCAATTCCTCAATGGCACTGACTACTTTCTTAAGCTCCGGAGAGGAAGAATGATTCATAGCATGGTAGAGCATGCTTGCGCCAACTTGAGAGTTTCCGGAAGTCGCCACAGGTGCAAAATAAGTATCCGGGTTATAGGAACCAGGATCATCTGGAATGGATTCTATCGGAGCATCCGGAAGACTAGCGCCATTCCCGGCTATCACGTACAGCTGAACCAGGCTTCCACCCTTCTTTTCAACCATCAAATACGGATCCTCGCAGCCGTCCACTTCCACTGTCACATTCTCCTTGAGCCATATGTTAAGCTCATCCTCGCTGTTTGCGTCTGTGTACTGTTCTGTTACGAGGAACGTCGTAAGGTGGTCATGGAGCTGCCCCTCGTTGTCAGGAGCCGTATGCTCACCGTACTCCATGGAGGTAAGAACGATGCCGTTTGCCTGAATGAGAAGCTGCTTCAAATCCTTGCCGGGATTCTCCGCGAATTCCACCCGCACTGCCAGCTTGGTCGGATTTGATGCATCTTCCTCCCACGTTGTCGTCTTCAACACGATTGCCCCGGACGCTGTGATTTTGGCTCCCGTCTCTCCCTTGCCAAACTTCACCACCAACTCCGATTGATCTTCCATATCAAAGCTGAGCCCTCTCTCCTTGACGGGGCGGTATATCTGCGGATCAAACTTCTCGTACCCTGCGTGGTCGTTATAATGCCAATCAGGGTCATCAAGAAGCTTCCCGAGGGAGATTTTAGTGCACTCTTCGATGGTCAACCTGTCCCGGCAATCATATTCTTTATATGCACCGATGTTATAATCGTACCCCTGTTGCAGCCCCTTGAACTCGTTCTTTCCCCCGGCAAGGACGAGCTCACCGATGAACACGGACAATTTGGTTCCTTTTGCCGTGACATCCGTAAAAATTTGTTTTATCTTCATTGGGTCCACAGTAGAGGGGCCGTTATCGATTTCAACAAATTGCTCCCCCTCTATCGTCCCACTGAAATTACCCGCCTCGCTGCCATAAATACTGAAGATGCTATAGCCATCTTTCAAGTTTTTCCGAAGGCTCAAAGTCCCACTCCCATTTAAAGCTGTACAGCCCATATCGGCTACAGTCACTAGTCCTCCCTTTTCGATCGTCAGAGAGCCGAGGAGGTAGGAGAATGAATCATCTGACACCGTGACCTTTGCTCCAGCTTGCACGACAATCTCTCCCGAACCTCCTACCACACTACCCAATTCAGACTCCCCGGCCGCAAAGATGATTTTTCCTCCCTGCTCGCCCGAACCAGTCAAACTACCATCACCACTGAGTAAGTGAAGTCTACTGCTTGGGTACCGTTCTGGTTCTGATGAATAATCGCAATCGTACGTGAGACTCCCCCGAATAGTCAGGCTGTGCCCTTTCTCCACGGTAATGTAATGATCAACGCTGCCATCCAATGTTAAATCATGATCAAGAATAGCGTTTTCGCCTTTCACTGTAATACTGACTGATTCCTCCGGAGCCCCTGTCAGTTTCTCAAGGCTTGAATCCTGACCACCCACAGTCACAGTGACTGTACCAAATGCCGTTGTGCAGCACAGAAGAGCCGCCAGCAATGCGGCGCGCAACATATGAGGTAGGTGTAATTTCATAGGAGTTATTTTGTAGAGTTTGAATTTTCACTCAGCCCTCACCATATACACGTGAGAGCTTCGGTACATGGGGATGTATATCTCTTTTGGAAAGCGATATACACATCAACATTAATTTTCCATTCATTAAGAATATATTACGAAATTTGTGAGCAGCAATTTTCTCCTCGATCCTCTTTCAAATTTCAAGGATATTTTGATGCTAACGTACTGGCAAAAGGAGAGATGATAATATTTTTGCTGGACATCGCTTTCCAAAAGAAATAAGCAAGCCTAATCGAGTAGGGGGCTCTCGCCCCCTCTCACACCACCGCACGTGCCTTTTATGGCATACGGCGGTTTCTCGGCGTGTGATGGGCCCCGAAACCGCTGTTCCCACCGCAACTTTTTTCTCTCTCCTCGCCGGATACCCTGACCGCTCCTCCGCACCGTTATGTGGATTCGGACTTGCACCGCTTTCCATCCCTCGGTCGAGGCCTCGTACATTTCAGTACTTCTTGGCTCTGCTGCTCCATGTTCTGAGATTTGCGGTTGCTCACGCCGGATTCAGCCCTTCCCACCGGTTCTTGTTTGTCCTGTCTGTGGTTCGCCTCCAGCTTCCTCCCTACCTCACATTACTGTGACGCAGTTGCCTTCGGTTATTTGATTCCGCCCTGTCAGTGGCTCTTTGGGGACTTTCACCCCAGTTGCGTATCATACCTGACGCACCAAACACAGTGCGCCGGACATGGGATAGTCCCGCTGCCCGGCGCATGAATGCTCATTCTGTGATGCGATCTATCAGAACATGACACTAGCTCCAGCGCCAACGCTCCATGTGTTGGAGCCCGAGCGCAGGTCTGCCTCTCCGTTGACGTAGATCGATGTGCTGCTGCTCACTGGCACACTGACGCTCGCACCCAGTTGCGCTCCCACAGCTCCCGTCTCTGCCGAACGGACACGTCCGCTGTAGCCGCGGTCCCCGAGGAACGATACATCCGCTTCACTGCGCCGATCCCCCATGTCCACCGCCACATTGACTCGCATCTCCAGCATAACCGCGCGACCAAGCGCACTCTCCCCGCATTGAGAAAGGAAACGCGCTCCGGCGGTCAGCGTCGTCAGCGTTGACTCCTGTTCCCCAACATGCAGCCCCGCTCCGCCGGCTCCTCTCTCATCATAGCCATCCATCTTCGTCGTGACGAACGATACGCCGACCATCGGCTGCAGGATGCTGCTCTTCTGCTCATTGAGCGCTACATCATACGCTAGCTCATAGGCAACGCCGAAGCCGGTGCCATTCGTGCTGCCGTTGGTATCGTAATCGACCACATAGGGAGCAACACCGCCGCTGATGGTGCGATTCAACTCCGCATCCGACAACCCGACCGATGCTGCAAGACTATGGTGGAAGTTTCCACTGCGGTGGTGCGCATACAAGTTCACGTAGTATGTATCCAGATCGCCTTTAGCATAATCCACTGCATCGGCTTTCAGGTCGCCGTACGAAGCAGAGAGAGAGAGACCGATGGTGGTGGCTCCTCCCTGCAGAGCTTTCTCCACGCCTACACTGGCTCCCCACGCATTATGCTCATAGCCGGATTCGTCTCCGTCGCGATCCAGATTGCTGCTGCCGCCCATGCCTTCCATCCACACTCGCATACCCTGGGAAGAATCGGTAGCGCGCGCAGCCTCCCGCCCGGCGCGAACCGCCTGCGAAGTAGCACGTGAGAGTTGTCCGCGCATGGCATCGCGCTGGGCTGCTCCCAACGCCGGCACCGAACTGCCGGCCACGGCAGCCATGAGCCGCTGAGCCTCACTTCTGGCCACGGTCGGATCGATGGCTGCTTCTCTGGTTATCGATTCTGCATTCCCCGACTCATCAATCAGCGCGGCCACAGCCGGTTGTTCAGTTTGCTGCCCGATCTTAGCCAATTCCTCAATGGCACTGACTACTTTCTTAAGCTCCGGAGAGGAAGAATGATTCATAGCATGGTAGAGCATGCTTGCGCCAACCTGAGAGTTCCCGGAAGTCGCCACAGGAGCAAAATAAGTATCCGGGTTATAGGAACCAGGATCATCTGGAATGGATTCTATCGGAGCATCCGGAAGACTGGCGCCATTCCCGGCTATCACGTACAGCTGAACCAAACTTCCACCCTTCTTTTTAACAACCAAGTACGGATCCTCGTAGTCGTCCACTTCCACCGTCACATTCTCCTTGAGCCATTTGTTGAGGTCTGCCTCGCTGTTCTCATCCGTATATTGCTCCAACAGGGTGAACGTCGTCGTGTAGTCTTCACTGTACCTATCCCCCGTCTCGCTGTATCCCATAGACGTGAGAACGATGCCGTTTGCCTGAATGAGAAGCTGCTTCAAATCCTTACCCGGATTCTCTGCGAATTCCACCCGAACGGCCAACTTGGTCGGGTCACCATGTCCCTCCCACGTGGTGGTCGTCAGATTAATTGCCCCAGAGGCTGTAATCTTCGCCCCTATTTCCCCTTTACCGTACTTCACCACCAATTTCGACCGATGCTCCATACAGAAACTGAGCCCTCTTTGTATGAGGGGTGAATATATTTTCGGATCCCAGAAATCACGGGGATCAGATTCGAGATCTTCAGCTGAGAAGGAAAACTTTCCAAGCGAAACTTTGGTGCCGGTCTCAATTGACAGTGTATCTGTTACGTCAGGAATGGAAGCAGACAGATGTTCGTCGGCGTCGAATGTAATATCGCTTGGTTCTCCCAGATTTATCATTTGAAACTCGTTCTTGGAACCAGAAAGGATTACATTGCTCCAACTCGTCGACAATTCCGTTTCCTTCGCAATAACATTGGAGAAAGTTTGTTCTGCCGGCAGAAAATTCTCTTCGTAACCCTCACCCGCGAAATAACCAGCACCCATGACATCTATGTTACCCCGTCCCTCCACATTACCTCCAAACACGCCACCGGTTCCCCCAATGCAGATTTCCCCGTCATACCAATCTTCAATACTTCCTGCAAATCGAAGAGTTCCTCTTCCATCCAAAAAGGAGCAGTACACTTGATCTCCTGCGATAAGCTCTCCTCCTTCTTCAATGGTCAAACCAACGCTTGAAACATTACCATCCTGCAACGTAAGCTTTGCTCCCTTCTGCACAACAATCGTGCCGGCATCACCGCCTTGTCCACTAACTCCACCCAATTTGGATTCCCCCGAGGCAAAGATAATTTTTGCACCATTAGAGAGCGACAATCCCAGCTCTACACGAACCAACTCTCCGTCATAATCAACTCGCTGACCATCGTACGTGATCCCGCCTCTAATGGTCAGACTGGCCCCTTCTCCCACAGAGATACCATGTTGTTCGTTACCGTCCAGTTTTAAAGCATTGCTCAGAGTAGCGTCTTCACCTTCCACTTCGATATTAACCGACCCACTCGGAGTTCCTGTCAATTCCTCAAGATTTGAATCTTGACCATCCACAGTCACAGTGACTGTACCAAATGCTGTTGTGCAGCACAGAAGAGCCGCCAGCAATGCGGCGCGCAACATATGAGGTAGGTATAATTTCATAGGAATTATTTTTAGAGTTTGAATTTTCACTCAGCCCTCACCATATACATGTGAGAACTTCGGTATATTTACCAGTGTTAAGTGTGGGAGATTCAATATTTTTTCACCATATACACGACACGTGAGAGCTTCGGTACATGGGGATGTATACCTCTTTATTGGAATACGATATACACCTCAACATCCACTTTCTATTCATTAAGAATGATAGGCAAACACACATCTCACAACACTTTTAGACAAAGTGCTGTACAGCAACAATTACGATCAGTTTGTCTCCTTATCGCGCCCAAGCAAAGCGCGAGTATCCTGAATCGTTTTGCCGTAATATTCATCCCTCGTGTAGATGGGCGGCTGCAGAGTATTTTCAGAACGCGTTTCAAAATAACCGCTGCGTTCATCTCGTGAAAATACTGCCGTTTCTCCTGTTGGGAACTCACCCTCCATTCCACTCTCTTTCCCGGAGATCGCAGGGGCATCCTTCCGCCCGGCGTATTCATCTTCGGTGGCATAAATTCCACGTGACCCGGACGCAAAGGCCGGATGCAATTCGCGGTCGATGCGTTTTTCTCGTGCCTCCCCGGCATAGCGGTGGTCAGCATAAGCGGAAGTACCGCTCCCTGCATATTCCTTCCTGGCGGAGCTCTCTTTTCCCGCTCCACTGTACTCTCCGGTAAAATAAGTTTTATCCAACCGCTTCGCGTCATCAAGTTTACTCTGGAAGCTACTCACCTTGGTGGAGTAGGTCTGCGGCACCCCGCTCTCTGTCTTTTTTTCCTGCACATTTTTGTCGTAATTTTCCTCCAAATAGCTCTCAAAGCTACGTTCTCCTCCGGATTTCTTCTTATCCTGCGGCACGACGCGTCCGAATTCGTCATAAAACGTCCGCTCGGTCTGACATGCCGTCAAACCGAGGGAAAACAGTATCGACAAAAGCTTCAGCCCTCGCATATTTGTCCATCATGTATAGCGTATATTCTCGCGGTTCGTCAAGCGCAAACCATTCGAAAACAGCCCTCTTATCAGATTTTCCTACATTATCCTTGCTCATGGGACGTGATCGTGTATAATGCCGCGCAAGGAAATGAGTGCTGATATTCTAAGGCGAAGACTTTTGGATCGGACGCATCCCTTGCGCGTTCACCTGATCGGCGTGGCAGGAAGTGGAATGAGCGGGCTGGCACGTATGCTCCTGGAAATGGGACACCGCGTCAGCGGCTGTGATCGCGTCACCAGTGCTGAAACTGAAAAACTTCAACGGTCTGGACTTGCTTTTTTCAGCCCCCATAGCGCTGCGGCCGTGCAGGACGCCGAGGTGGTGGTTTATTCCAGCGCCATCCGCGAGGACAATGTAGCTCTGCACGCAGCAAGAGAAAAGGGCTGCCTCTGCATTCGTCGCGCAGAGTGTCTGGCCGCCATCCTGAACAGCAAACGCGGTGTGGTGGTAGCGGGAACACATGGAAAGACAACCACATCATCGCTCACAGCACACCTGTTGCGCACCGGTCGGATGCGTCCCTGTCATTACGTGGGGGCAGAAATCCCCGTACTCGGAGCAAACGCCCATTGGAATGAGCAGAGTGAATACCTTGTGGCCGAAGGAGATGAGAGCGACGGCACCCTCGTAAATTACTTTCCGGAGTACAGTATTGTCCTGAATATCGAAGCCGAGCATCTTGATTTCTACCGCGATATTGAGCACATCAAAGACGTCTTCCACCGGCTCTGCACCCAGACCCGAGGGAAGGTTATCTATTGCAAGAGCGACTTGCACGCTTCGGAAGTCTGCTCCCCTTTTTCCAACAGCATTTCTTACGGTTGGGAAAATGCCGACTACACCGCGACCGACGTCGAGGTGCGCAGTGGGCGTACCATATTCACTATCTATCACGAAGAGGAAAAACTCGGACGCTTCGAACTTGGTATCCCGGGACGTCACAATGTTCTGAATGCACTGGCAGCCATTGCGTTGGCGCGTGAACTTGGCTGCGATCTCAGCTCTATTGAGCGCGGTCTTGCCTCCTTTGCCGGGGCAAAGCGACGTTTTGAAACGAAATACCTATCTCGCGATTATCGAATCGTGGATGATTATGGTCACCATCCGACTGAAATTCAAGCGACACTGCAAACGGCTCGGAGTCTCGCCCCAAACCGCCTCATTGTCCTCTTCCAACCTCACCGCTACACGCGAACCAAACTGTTGAAAAATGATTTCGGACGAGTTCTGCAAGGGGTAGATCATCTCTTCGTTGCGGATGTGTACCCGGCAAGCGAATCCCCCATTCCGGGCATCTCCGGGCAAACAATTGTGAATGCCGTGCGTGAACAGGGGGGAGAAAATCCTGTTCAATTCCTGCCGAATCTGCATCTGGCCCACCACGTCATTGGCAATATGCTGCGTCCCGGTGACCTTTTCCTTACTCTCGGTGCGGGAAATGTGCACGAAGTAGGGACTCGTATCGCGCGTGATATGCACCTTCTGGCGGACATGCGCCAGGAATGCGGACGGGAGATTCCTTGTCGCCTCTACGAGCCGATGAGCCGCCATACCACTATAGGCGTAGGTGGCGCTGCGCAGTTTTGGATTGAACCGGATGATGCCTCCACCACGTGTAGTGTCGTGAACTTTTTCAAGGATCGCAACATTCCGGTCTTTTTTGTCGGTCGCGGATCCAATCTCATCGTGCGTGACGGGGGCATTCGCGGCGCAGTGATCCACATGCATGGCGGGGAGTGCGATCAACTCAGCATTGATGGCAACTGCATCACCGCCGGCGCCGATGTTCGCCTCAAAAAACTTGCCTCTTTTGCTGCCGCCAATAATCTCACCGGCTTCGAATGGATGGAAGGCATCCCCGGCTGTGTGGGCGGAGCCCTTCGTATGAACGCCGGCGCTATGGGCTCAGATATGTGGAGTCTCTTTGTCGAAGCGAATGCCATCAACACAGAAGGGCATCTGGTGCACTTCCGGCGCGATGCCATGCAAGGCGCGCAATACCGCATCACCCCGGAATTCAAGCACAACATTGTACTATCTGCCACCTTCTGCGGAATCCCGGGAAAATGCGAGGAAATTGAGCACACAATGCAGCAGTACCGCGAGAAACGCAGCAGCTCCCAGCCAAAGCAACCAAGTGCAGGCTGTACCTTTATGAACCCACCGGATGGTCCCCCCGCCGGCAAGCTCATCGAGGAACTGGGATTGAAGGGCTATACCCACGGTGGCGCTCAAATCTCTGACCTGCATGCAAACTTTATCATCAACACCGGTAACGCTAAGGCAACGGATGTAACCGAACTCATCGATCTCGTCGTCTCTCGTGCCCGCGATAAGCGTGGCGTCTCCCTGCGTCAGGAAGTGCAAATCGTCGGTGATCGCGAACCGGAGTTCTGATGCATCCCTTCTCTTCACTCCTATGAAAACGCTGACAAAAAACACACCTATTTCCCTGCTCATGGGAGGTCCCGGCTCAGAGCACGAGGTCTCTCTCGTTTCCGGACATGCCGTACTGGAAGCCTTGCAACAGGAGGGTTTCACCCATGTCTCTCCCATTATTGTTGATTCCTCGGAGCCGCCGATCCCGGACGATACGGAGTTGTGCTACAATCTCATCCACGGCACCTATGGAGAGGATGGAGGTCTGCAGAGCTACCTGGAAAAACTGCATATTCCTTACACCGGTGCAGGATCCGCCACCAGCAAGTTATGCTTTGACAAAATTCTCACGAAGAAGGCTTTCATCAAGGCGGGAGTGCGCACACCGCGTAGCGAGGTGATTGAACTCCCGGCGCGCCCGTCCCTCCCCCTTCCCCTGGTAATCAAACCACCGTGCGAAGGATCATCGGTGGGGGTCGAAATCGTACACACGCAGGAAGAACTGGAAGCGGCGCTTCAGAGATCAGCTCGTTTCGGCACCCGCATGCTGGTGGAAGAATTTGTCAGTGGCAAAGAACTCACCGTGGCTATTCTTGATGGTACAGCCCTGCCTGTCATTCATATTTGTCCGCGTTCTGGATTCTACGATTTCAAGAACAAATACCCCTCCATGTATGGCGGGGCGGGTTCTGATTACATTTGCCCGGCAGACCTCACGGAAGAGCAGACAAAAGCCGTGCAGGAGGAGGCCCTGCGTGCCTACCATTCGGCAGGGGTGGAAGTGTACGGGCGTGTGGATTTGCTGCTACCGGAAAATGCAGAACCTCACGTTCTGGAAATTAACACCATTCCCGGCATGACCGGCTCCTCCCTCTTCCCGAAAGCGGCAAAGGCCGTCGGTATGGCATACGGAGAACTTTGCGTGAGGATCGCTGAGATTTCTCTCAACTGTCCCCGCGTTACTGCTTGACCCTCTATGCGCCCTCTTCTGTGAAAAAAAATCGCGACCAGTTTCGTCCGGGCAGTACCAGCGTAAAGCGCCTGGAGAAGATGCTGGCTCTGCGAAAGCGCCTGTTCAGTCTTCTGGCCTTCCGACGCGGCGCAAACCGGCTGCGAAATTATGGCAAGATATCCCTGCTCTTTTTACTGGTGGCAATTTTGCTCTACTCAGGAGTGCAGTATGCACTGGACAAGGCCTACGGACTGAATGTGGAGCGCATTGTTTTCAAATCTCGACATGGCATTCTCGACAAGGAGAAAGCACTGCATCTTCTGGGACTGCAAGGTTCGGTGAACATGGCTACCCTGGACACCAAGGCTCTTCATGATCGCCTTGAATCCATCCCCGGCATCCGTTCTGCAATCATTCAGGCGGAGCTGCCCAATAGCCTCCTCATTGAGGTTGAAGAACGCATTCCCATCGCCTACGTCGCATGGGAACACGGCGCGCGCACAGGTGACCGCACCCGCTTTTTTGTGGATCCTGAAGGCGTCCTTTTCTCCGTGCACGAGGAGTTGCACTCGAAATTCCTCGGCGTGCCCACATGGTACCTGCGCCCGGAAGATGCCACAGAATTGCACGAGGGCATGAAACTGGCGCCGGAACAGGTGCGCCCCATTGCCCGCATCGTGGCAGCGGCAAACGCTTACACCCCGGAAGAGATTCCCCCCATCGTCGAAATCTTTCGTCCGAAGGATTGGAAAATTCAACTTATCTTGGACAACGGTACAGAGGTCACCATGGAACAGCGCAATATCCGGGAACAGATGGAACGCCTTGCTTTTATCCTCGACCACGCCCGCGCTACCCATCGCCGCCTCATTTCCGCCAATGTCATCCCCGTTATCAATCCGGTAGCTATCTTCGAAGAACCGGATCCCTCAAAGAATGAGAAAAAATCCCCCTCTAAGTAACGGAAGAAGTCGTACGCCGGGAGGAACAACAAACGGCACGACGAGTGTCCTTGAGTTGTGACAACCATAGACAAACTCCTTGGGTACGGTCGATGATGATCGTCAATATAAAGAAACCGATAGATATGTTACTCATTGCGCCATTTCGTGATCAGCCTTCCCTGCCCTTTTTCCGTGCACTGCACGTAGTTCAACGTAGTTTTTGCACTCACTCTTCACCACTTCTTGTGCGAGCATAGGAACTTAGAAGATTGCAATTTAAAATCAATTCTTTTTTGCGGCTTGCAATGAGAAAAGGGAGGTGGTAGAATGAGGATCCTCCTCGAGGAGGGAAGGAGTGGGCGCGTATGTATATCAATCGGGAAATATCTTGGCTTGAGTTTGACCGACGTGTACTGGAGCAGGCGGCTCGGGAAGATTTGCCTCTGTTGGAAAGATTGAAATTTCTAGCGATATCGGCAAGCAACCTGGACGAATTCTATCAAGTACGCGTGGGAGGATTGCGTTTGATACAGCAGAGTGGACAAGCCCTGCCAGACGCGGCAGGACAGACGCCGGCGGAGCAACTCGAAAGCATCTGCACGCGGGCAAAAGAAATCATGCAGCGGCAGTACGAACTCATGAACACGCTGTTGTTGCCTCTGATGCGAGAAGCTGGAATAGCGCCAATTCCCTTGCAAGACCTCAACGAGGCTCAGCTCAGCTCACTGGGAACGCTATTTATGCAGCAGGTTGCGCCCCTGCTCACACCTTTGGCATTGGAAGAGGAGCGAGCCATTACCCTGCCGAACCTCAGCCTGGCGCTCGGCGTGGAGTTGGCAGGACAGGAAGCGGACAAGAGTCGACTTGCAGTCGTGGCGCTGCCGGAAGCGCTGCCGCGACGCGTACATGCTGCCTGTTTGGAGGAAGATGGCTATGTGCTGCTCGAGGATCTCGCGGCACATTTCATCGGCATGCTTTTTGAAGGTGAACGCATTCTCCACTGTACCCCTCTACGAGTCACACGCAACGGAGACGTCGCTGTGCAGGAGGAGGAAGGCGTAGACTTCGCGTGGGAAATGAGCAAAGTGCTCGTGGCACGCAAATTCTCGGACTGCGTGCGCATGGAACTACCGGAAGGAGTAGATGATGCCTTCGCACTAAAGCTTGCCCAAAAAGTCGGCGCGGAGGAGGAAACGATCTACCATCTTCCCGGCTATCTGAGGCTTGCAGACTTTGGTCGCATGGCGGAAGAGCCCGGACATGAGCGTCTCAAAGTTGTGCCATGGGAACCGAATCCTCCTGCGGACGTCGACCCCTCACTAAGCATGTTTGACAACATCTCGCGCGGAGATATTCTCATCAACACACCGTTTGAGAGTTATGAACCTGTCGTAAGACTTGCAGAGGAAGCCGCAGAAGATCCGGATGTACTCGCCATCAAGCAGTTGCTCTACCGCACGGCGAATAATTCCCGCTTTATCTCTGCTTTGTGCCGAGCCGCAGAACGCGGCAAACAAGTTACCGCCCTCGTGGAACTCAAGGCTCGCTTCGATGAAGGGCACAACCTTGCCCAGGCAGAACAGTTACAACGTGCCGGCGTGCAGGTCATCTACGGCGTAAAAGGCTTCAAAACCCACGCGAAAGCCATGCTCATCGTGCGACGGGAAAATGGCGTTCTGAGACGCTACTGTCACATAGGCACCGGTAATTACAACGAAAGCACTGCCCGCATATACGGAGATCTCTCGCTGCTCACCTGCGAGGAGGCTATGGGGGCGGATATCTCGCAATTTTTTAACTGTGTCACCGGGCTCACGCAGATGCGGAGATTCCGTAAACTATATCCATCCCCAGCCTTCATGAAGGAGCGTCTTCTGGAACTCGTGCAGGCGGAAACACAGCGTGCGCGCAGAGGCGAGACTGCATGCATTCTTGCAAAGATGAATTCGCTCAACGACCCGGACATGATGAACGCCCTGGAAGAAGCCTCCCGTGCAGGGGTGGAGCTTCGGCTCAACGTACGCGGCATCTGCTGCTGGGTGCCCTCCACAGAGGAAGGCCTCCGCCACACGCGCATCGTCAGTATCGTGGACCGCTACCTGGAGCATGCCCGCATCCTCTGCTTCCACAATGGAGGAGACGAACTCGTGTTCATCACCAGCGCAGATTGGATGAGCCGCAACCTTGATCGTCGGGTGGAATTGCTCACACCCGTTGAAAATAAGCGCCTAGCCAACCGTGTTGTAGAAATTTTGCGAGCCTGCATGCGCGATAATGTACAATCTTCCGTCATTCTGCCGGACGGCTCGTCCAAACCCATCGCACCCGATCCAAACGAACTTCCCTTTCGGATGCAGGAATACCTTCAGCAACAAGCTCGCAAACGCGCCCACTCTTTGGAGAAAAACAGCCGCACCATCCTCGTTCCACACAAGCCCAAAAGATCTCCAACAGCATGAAACACCTCGCAGAGGGATTCCGGAGTTATGCCAAATTCACCGGGCGCAGTACACGTGCCGCGTTCTGGGATTTCGTGGGCATCACCCAGCTAATCACTGTCTTCCTCCTCTTGCCGGCGTTTTATATGCTCGTGCAGTTTTGGGTATACGTCAACGAGCAGGAGGAGTACTTAAATTTTGCTGTGGGAGTCATCACTGATCCCATCCACACGTTGCCGGGCGCAACGGATGATCTGCGCGATATGATCTGGCGCATGGCTGAATGCTACTTCTCTGAGCCATGGACAACCAATCCGGTCGCCATGTGGAGTCTCGTCGTTGCAGGAGCCTGGGCGCTCATCATAGCCCTGCCTACCCTCGCAATCACTGTTCGACGCCTGCGCGACGCCGGAGCCAGTCCCTGGTGGGTTCTTCCCCCTCTTCTCTCCTTCATTCCCGTCTCTCCCCTGGGGCAAATCGGGCTTCTGCTGAGTTTGATTACTATCGTTGAATGCTGTCGTGCTTCACAACTCCCACCGGTGCCAATGCAACCACACGCATAAAACCCGGAAAAAGTCTGACAAATAGCTCGTAAAGGATGAGGCACAAAATGAGGATGCCCCACGGCGCAAGGTGCGTCTGCAGCAAACTAAAATGTCCACTGTAATCTCCGGTGAGCAGAAAGCGCAGCCAGTGCAGTAGGATAAAATGGGTAACATACACGAAGAATACGGCAGGGCCCCATTGTGCCACGAAGTGACATACGCGTGGGAAATATCTGGACAGAAGAGCTCCTATGCTCAGAGTGGTTGCTACACCTAGCAACACGAGCGCACTGCTCTGCACCGGTGGGTAAAATCCCCAGAACAACACTCCGGGCAGTAGAATGAGCGAGCACACCGGCGCGATCCATGCGTGCAAACCTACGATCCTAGTGAGACTACCGCCATCCGCATAGCGTCGAATGAGGAGTCCGGCAGAAAAAAAGCCAACGGCAAGCACGCTCTCGTAGAGTCGGAAGGGCAACCATGTAACGCCGTTCATCCGTCGGCTTGAAGCAGCTTCGGCATCGGCCCAGCAAAGAACGTCCGAAGCGGCAAAGCAGAAGAGAATAAGCATGAAGAGCACCTTGCTCGGCAAGCGTTGGATCATCGGAGCGAAGAAAGAAATGATGATCAACGTACGCAGATACCAGAGCGGCACGTTCGAAATATCCCAGTAGCACCAGTGCAGCAGCCCCATCTCCTGAAGAGGGAGCTGCCACGTGAGCCAACTCCAGTCTCCGACAGTTAATTCATTCCAATGCATCAACGGATGCAGAAGTACAAGTGAGATCAGCGTCCAAAACACATACGGCACCAGTAACCGCTTCGTGCGAATCCAGTCCACCCACTGCCCGGCTCTCACTGCGTGCGTGAAATACCCGGCCATCAGGAAGAAAAAAAAGATCAAACTACGGTAATTAAAAAGATCTGCAATGTACGGGAAGTATGGGTATGGCCGGTCACAGTGACGCACAATCACGCAGAATGCCGTAAAGACACGGCAAAAATCAATCCATTCAATTCTCTTGCCTGGCATCATTTTTCCCTCTGATATCAAGACATTAGGCGCAGAAGAAATCAAATTTGCTCCAGATCGTCCGGTGTCTCCTCGTCATCCTCCTCATCGTGCACTTCGAGGGCGCGACGCATCTTGCGTGTGAGAAACGGACGCAAGACAAGACCATAAAGCAGGTAGCAGAGGAAAAAGAGCGCCGGAGTAATCCACGGGAAACACACCAGAGCTCCCACAGCTATCACCGCAAGCAAGATGGCCGTGATAGTACCGCGCTTACGGAACGTGATATGCTTGAAGCTCGGGTAGATGACACGACTCATCATCAGCAACGCCACAATCGCCATTGCCACCGCCATTGTGTACTGCCAAGGTTGAGCTATGACGAGGTTGCGGTTCGTCGTGATGTCAATGACAAGGTACATAGCACTCACCACAGCACCGGCTGCCATCGGTACAGGCAAACCGACGAAATCCGAACTCTGGTTCGGCTTGCGCGGGGCAGCGGCCATACAGTTGAAGCGTGCAAGCCGCAACGCCGCGCACAGTAGATAGAGTACTGCGATGCCGTCTCCCAAATACGGCACAGGTAATTGAAAGAGGACGGCTCGTGCTAACAGCATCGCAGGAGCAATGCCGAAAGACACCACATCCGCTATCGAATCAAACTCACGCCCGAACGGACCATCCGCCCGGCAGAGACGCGCCACACGTCCGTCCAGCAAGTCAAAAGCACACGCCGCGAATATCAGATACGTCGCTTGTCGATAGTATTCGAAAGCCTCCGGAGTGCCGGAGTCAAACTGCATACCCTTGAAGATTGTCAAAATTGAGAAAAAGCCGCAAAGCAAATTTCCTGCCGTAAGCATATTCGGCAGGATAGGAATCTTCGGTTCATCCGGGTATTGAGGAAGCGTGGAATTATCACTCATGACGGGAGGCTGGGTGTAGGGATAATTCAGAGAGAGCCACAGCAGAGCGAGCGGCAGAAAGAAGTTGCTCCATGGCTTCAATCTTGTTGCCGGAGCCACGAGCCATGTCAGCCTTGCCGCCGCCTTTACCCGAGACGATAGGAGCGAGAGAACGAATGAGCTCACCGGCAGAGAGTCCGTCAGCTTGTGCTTCCTCTCCACAATACGCACCGAATTGAAGAGTCCTCCCATCGCAAACAACGAGGAAACCGGCTCCGGTAAATTGCCGTTTACGCAAACCGTTGAAAAGTTCGGTGAGCAGATCTGCCCCACCCTCTGCAAAGAGTACAAGGCGTGATCCAGTAGGTTGCTCGTTAAGTAAAGCGTCCGCCTCTCGAGAGGCCGCAGCGGTCTTCGCCTTTTTCAGTCGCTTATCAGCTTCCTGAGCTGCTTCCTTGAGCACGGTGACATAGCCAAAGAATTGATCAAGCAGCATATTCACCATCCTTATATCCTTTGCTTGGAGTGCTTTCACACCGGGTTGCTTATCATTCGTAGGCACAGGCACCGTGTCCTGTCCGAGCTCGGCTAATTTCGCATTAGCCGAAGTGACTTTCTCAAGTGCTTCCTTGCACTCCGGCAAATGGCGCTCGATCATTTCGCGCACAGCCGCGTAACCAGCGACACCGCAGGAAGCCTCAATGCGACGCACCCCGCTCGCTATGGCGCCTTCGCTGCGGATCTTGAAAAAGCCAATCGCTCCGGTGTGGCGCACGTGGGTCCCACCGCAGAGTTCCATGGACACGCCGTCGAACTTTCCATCTTCACCGCCCATCTGCACCAGTCGCACAGTATCGCCATATTTGTCGCCGAAGAATTGACAGACTTCCTTGTGTTGACGGATTTCGCTCATCGCGTGCTCGGCGGTAGACACAGGCAGGTCCTGTTGTACCCAATCGTTCACGAGTTCCTCCACTCGGCGCAGTTGGTCCTTGGAGATGGGTGAGCTGTTCACATCGAAACGCAGTCGATCAGCTTCTACCAGCGACCCCTGCTGAGCAACATCCTCGCTCACCACCGTGCGCAAGGCTCGGTGCAGCAAATGTGTAGCGCTATGGTGGGCTTCAACAGCACGCCGCCGTTCGGTATCCACAGCGAGTCGCACCTCCGCCCCCACGGCAGGCTTGACTCCATCCGCAACGGAGATGAGGTGCGCACGAGCTTGTCCCACCTGCTGCACCCCGAGCACCGGGCAGCTTTCCCCGGAACACTCCAGTGTACCGGTATCGCTCACCTGCCCACCCATTTCAGCATAAAAAGGGGTCTGATCCGTGATCACAAAGAGAAGGCCGTCCTGTTCGTGCAGTTCAATCACTGTGGCTTCGCAAGCATCCTGCTCGTAACCGACAAACCGCGTGCGTTGATCAGTGTGAATATCCAACGCGCGCACGATTTGTTTTTTGCGGGCAGCTTTGGCACGCTGTCGCTGTTCTTCCATGAGCTCCTCAAAGCGAGAGGAATCCACACTGATGCCTCGTTCACGAGCCATGAGTTCCGTGAGATCAATCGGGAAGCCGTACGTGTCATACAGCTTGAAAGCGAAATCGCCGGAGATGGTTCCCGCAGCCGCAGCTTCCTTATCAAAGAGTTCCAGCCCGCGATCCAGCGTTTCATTAAAGCTCGTCTCCTCACGCAGTAGCACCTCCTTGATGGTGGAGGCGCGCTCTCGCAGCTCCGGGAACACGTCCCCCATTTGCTCCTGCAGTGTGTCCACCAGCTGTGAGAGGAAGGGCTGAGTGAGCCCCAGCGAGCGTCCATAGCGCACAGCGCGACGCAGAATACGGCGCAGGACATAATTGCGACCATTGTTACCGGGCAGAATGCCATCGGCAATGGAGAAAGAAAGAGTGCGGATGTGGTCGGCTATCACGCGGAAGGCAACACTCTGCTGCAGGGCTTCCCGCTGCTCCGGCAGAGCATCCTGGGGGTAAAGATCAGCATAATGCAGACCACAGATTTGTTCTAATTTGGAGAAGATAGGAGCAAAAACATCGGTGCTGTAGTTGGACACACGTCGAGAAAAGTCAGTGAAGTTTTTAGTGCACTGCATCATGGCGCAAGCACGCTCAAAGCCCATACCGGTATCCACGTGACGCGCCGGAAGGTTCCGGAAGCTCCCATCTTTCTCCGCATTGTACTGGATAAACACAAGGTTCCATATCTCAATGCACTTATCACTACCGGCGTTTACCAGTGCTCCCTCCGTATCCCCCTCCGGTGTAAGATCCACATGCAACTCCGAGCAAGGGCCGCAGGGACCCGTTTCTCCCATCATCCAGAAGTTGTCGTGCGCATTACCATTTACCACATGCACCTTCGGATCCATTCCCTTGCTCGCAAAGAGTGCCGCCCATGCGTCGTATGCCTCCTGGTCGAATTCACCCGGATCCCCTTCCCCGGGCGCATACACTGTAGCATAAAGACGCTGCACAGGGAAGCCCCAGCGCTCCACAATAAGTTCCCACGCCCATGTAATCGCCTCCCTTTTGAAGTAATCCCCGAACGACCAGTTGCCCAACATCTCGAAAAACGTGTGGTGATAAGAGTCCTGCCCAACGTCCTCAAGATCATTATGCTTGCCACCGGCACGAATGCACTTCTGCGTATCCGTGGCCCGTGCCGGCTGCCATGGCGGGGTCCACACTCCTAGGAAGTACGGCACAAATTGATTCATTCCCGCGTTTGTGAAGAGCAATCCCGGACTCTGCGGCATCAACGATGCAGATGGTACTACTGTATGTTGCTTTTCACGAAAAAAATCTAAAAAACTCTGTCGAATTTCTGCCGATGTCATTGCGCAGCACAGCATACACCATGTTCCCCTCCTTGGCAAGAGTGAGATAGCGTCACAATTCCCCTTTCTGAATTTTCCTCCGGGGCAAACGCATTTAAGAGGAGGTTAATCAATAGAGGAAATGCTCTTGTTGACTGATGTCATCGTTTATACACATCAAAAATCACGACGACAAGCGCCCCACGCCGCATGGCGCGCGAACTCCTAAAATTGACTCACCGCCGCCCCATCGGCGGTTCGCCCCTATCGGGGCAAAGGCTGCGCCTTTGTCCATCCGCTCTTGCTCTGCCAAATTCCCGCGCAACGCGCGCTATAATCTAAATCGTACTTCGTACCTCGTACATGGGCAGACCCTGTCTGCCACCGCCGCCGCTTTCTAACTATGTTCGTACATCGTTCCTCAATACCGCCATCGCATCCGCTTCGCCAAATTCGCGGCGAAGCCGCCGAACTTCCCAAATCGTACACGGTTAATTAGGGGTGTTAAAATACGCGGGACTGAGGTAGAATAACCGCAGTTGCGGAAGGAGG
>CANQJI010000034.1 GCA_947624205.1 uncultured Akkermansia sp.
TATTTTTCGATAGAAAAGCAGTGCCCGGGGGAAACCCCGTCACATGAACACTCCGATTATCGCTTTTTAAATGCGATGTACACCTGCAAGCTCGCAAAATGATTGAGCGTCAAGGATTATTATGAAAGAGGCGGGCAAAAAATCAAAGAGTTCCGTGTCATTTTTTTGGTGGCGAGACGATGTGGAGTAAATTTTTTGAAAACAACGCAATCCCTTGATAATAATGTCCTTGCCTCCTCAAATTCTCCTCTCTTTGCCCGAAAATTTTATTTTTTTCTTGCGTATCGCATTTAAAAAGAAATGAGCAATGCCGCCGAAAAACGGCGGAGACAAACGAGGTCTGCCCATGTACGATGGACGAAGTACGATCTGAACAGCCCCCGCGCCACACATCGCAAGTTTGGCGAAGCCGAATTTTCGAAAACATGCGGGATTTAGCGCCCCTTTCGTGGTTGCTCCCTTCGTTAGACTGTGCTATAATCCGCCTGCGCCCGTCAGGGCGAGGTCCCGGTCGGGCGTTCATTATTATGAACCAAAACCAATGCCACAAACTGACGGAGCTGGCGATCCTCCTAGCGGAGAACGCCGAGCTGATCGAAAAAGCGATCTATTTGCTGTTCGTGATGCTCAACTAGCGAAGTCAGCCCCACCTCGGGAAACCGGGGTGGGGGATTTCGCCAAAAAAAACTTGACAGCGAGGCCAATAAAAGCTTAAATAGCGCACGTGGGGGTAGTGGTATTCCCCCTGGTTCATTTTAGCTGCCCGTGGGAGAAATACCCGCGGGCGGTTTTTTATGGGGAATCGGACCAGGGCAAGCGCATTTTCAATGCGTTTGCCTATGTACGACGTACGAAGCACGATGGACGATTTGAAGAGTTCCCGCGCTTGCGCACGAGTGCGGCGAAGCAAATGCGAAGCGGAATTTTCGAAAACATGCGCGGGATTTAGCGCCTCTTTCGTGGTTGCCTCTCTCGTTGGATTGTGCTAAACTCCCTCCGCGCCCGTCAGGGCGAAGTCCCGGGCGGGTGCTTCTAAACATGAAGACATCAACCGACAACAAACTGACGGAGTTGGCGATCTTCCTAGCGGAGAACGCCGAGCTGATCGAAAAGGCGATCTACTTGCTGTTCGTGATGCTCAACTAGCGAAGTCACCCCCACCTCGGGAAACCGGGGTGGGGGATTTCGCGAAAAAAAGGTTGACGGACACGAGTTAAGCCGTTACAATGCACTCAGATGATCGGTTGGTGATCATCTTCATGTTTTGAACTGCCCGTGGGAGAAATACCCGCGGGCGGTTTTTTATGGGGAATCGGGCCAGGGCAAGCGCATTTTCAATGCGTTTGCCTATGTACGACGTACGAAGTACGATGTATGATTTGAAGAGTTCCCGCGCTTACGCGCGAGTGCGGCGCAGCAAATGCGAAGCCGAATTTTCGAAATCATGTGCGGGAATTTGGCGCCTCTTTCGTGGTTGCCTCTCTTGTTGGATTGTGTTAAACTCCCCACGCTTCCCGGTGCCAATAGGGAAGCAAACAAAATCGAATCAAATGAATAAAATAAAAACTCGCCGCATGCAGGCTGCGTGCTGGTGGTGCCTTGCGCACCCGTGGCACGTGGAGCAACTTGTGTATCTCGCACTCCTCGCTTGGTACCGGTTGTAGCGTGCATTGCACCCGCCCCGGGGCTTCTTCGGAAGCCTCGGGGAGATGGGGCAAAAAAAGTATTGACTCCTCCTGCATTTCCTGCTTAACTAGCCTTGCGTGTTTGAGGTTTCATTTACGCTTATTTTTTACTCTAACTCTGCCCGCCGGTGAGCTGCATCCTCGCCGGCGGGCGCCTCTTGGCAGACAAGGTCTACCTATGTACGAGGCGGTGGCAGACAGAGTCTGCCTATGTACGATTTACGACATACGATGTACAACACGCACGACGGCCCTTGGCAGGCGGGGTCTGCCTATGTACGATGTACGATGTACGATTTAGAAAGTTCGCGCGCGTTGCGCGGGAATTTGGCAGAGCAAGTGCGGATGGACAACGCGGATGCGTTGCCCGCAGGGCGAACTGGCAATGTGGTGCCAGTGAGTCAACACGCACGACGGCCCCGTTGAGGGCGCACGCGCAGCGGGCGGTAAGTGCGGATGGACAACGCGGATGCGTTGCCCGCAGGGCGAACTGGCAATGTGGTGCCAGTGAGTCAATTTAGAAAATTCGCGCGCGTTGCGCGGAGGGGGCACTTGTCGTCATGATTTTTGACACGTATAAACGATAATATCAGTCAATAAGGGCATTCCTCTGTTGATTAACTTCTTCTCAAATGCAGTTGCCCTGCAAATAATTCTTGACAAATAAGAGTTCACCTGTAGGATGTTACAATGAGAGCTTTCCTGAAAATAGCCTTTGTCGTGATTGCAGGACTCAGCCTCTCTTGGGCAGAAGATGAACAATCTCAGGTGCAGGGGCAGGCAAGCGAACAAATCCCGCCACAAACACCAACAAATGACACGTCCCGCCCCAGAGAGCAGAACAATGTGACGCAATCGACGCCAAATCCCCCCCCCTCTGATTGGAGAACTGAAGCCCCAAAAACTTGGTGGGAAAAAGAGACGAGGGATACCGTGCAAAAAATCGCTCGGGGCGAAATTAAACCCGCGTACCCTCCTGACAAACCTGAGAATCTGAATCAAGTCGTGCAGGACAAAGCGAAGGCAATGATCGACGAGGTTCTCACCTCTCGCGAAAATCTGGTAGATATGATCATCAGTATCACCAGCGCGGAGCAAGCAGCTGCCGTCACCCCAAAACTGGCCGAATCCGTACGCGTGCACAATAACTTGCGAGCCCGTACAGCATTGGAATTGAAAACGCTGGGTATACGCTTCATCGAGGGACGAACGGTGTACTCTTTCGCCGCTGAGGAAGACCGTGCGCGCGCCATCTACGTGAAAATTAACAAGGAGAAGCAACGCTTATCGCGAGATAGATTCTATGGCAATGCCTCCCTCCTCTCCCTTGTGATGTACGAATTTGCGACAAAGGAATTCCACCGCCCGGCCCCCTGCGCAGCCTATTATTCCCCGGAGGAAAGGAAGAAAATTCAGGAGATGATCGAGGAAAATCGAGAACTGATCACCCAAAGCACGGGAGCCATCGGAGGTCCCGGTCTGACCCGTGAGTCTCCATGGATCATCCCGATTACTGACGGAAAGTCCGACCGAGAGCAGCTGGAGGAATTGCATGAAAAAATCAGACTGATTTGTCTGCTGTTGGGCAATGATCAACCGATTTTCGACCTGGTCCGCTGGCGATTCAACCGACAAGTTTACGCGAGAGCAACGGTCATTGTCGCCGCAGACCTTCGTCGTTTTGAACTGTGGTTCAAGACATCCCCGGAAATAGACCTTCCCGGACTTTTGGACATCACAGGGAATAAGCACCTTTTCGCCCTGTTCCCCATGGTGGAATAAAAGCAAGCTGCACCTCCCTCTCTCTCCCGCACACTGCCGACCAGCGGCACATATTCCATGCTTCGCAAAACGCAGATCTGTCTTGCTTTGCTACTCTCCGAGCAATCTACCTTCAGGACAAACGCATTAGAAAATGCGTTTGCCTATGTACGATGGACGAAGTACGACGGTGGCACCTAGCGGCGCCTATGTACGATTTGCGAGGTACGATGTACAACACGCACGACGACCCCGTTGAGGGCGCACGCGCAGCGGGCGGTAAGTGCGGATGGACAACGCGGATGCGTTGCCCGCAGGGCGAACCGGCAGTGTGGTGCCAGTGAGTCAATTTGGGGAGTTCCCGCGCTTGCGCGCGAGGGTGGCGAAGCGGATGCGATGGAGGAATGGAGGAGCAATCATCGGACGTAGTTAGAAAGCGGCGGTAGCGCCTGGCGGCGCCTATGTACGATGTACGATGTGGGAAATTCGCGCGCGTTGCACGGAGGGGGCACTTGTCGTCATGATTTTTGATACGTATAAACGATAATATCAGTCAATAAGGGCATTCCTCTGTTGCTTGACTTCTCCTCAAATGCGATTGCCCCGGCACCACTTTACTTTTTCGGTTCATATCAAACCATTGATTACAACAATCAAAAAAAAATTATGTGATTGAGAAAAATCATTGACTTTTCTCATCAAACATTTATCATAGTTGCAGAGAATGAAAGGTGCGAGAAGCGATGAAGATCGAGGTTAGCCGGAAGATGCTCAAATTGCTGCAGAACGGACGGGCTCTGCGGGCGGAGTATGGGCAGCGGAGGGCGCAGAACATCGAGGCAAGGCTTCAGCGCATGAACGACGCAGAAACCCTGGCGGACGTAGCCACGGTGAGTTCCTTCCAATTCCATGAATTGGAGGGAGATCGCAAGGGACAATTTTCGATATCGGTCTTAAACAATTATAAAATGGTATTTGTATGTAATGAGTCTCCCATACCTCGAACATCAGACGAATCGCTGGATCTGAAGCGGATCAAGACGGTTCGCATCATCGAATTATGCGTTGATTACCACTAACCCAAACTTCAATAAAACAATGAATACGGATACCTTGTCATCCCCCCTGGAGTTTACGCCGAGCTACTGCATAGCACCCGGAGCAACGATACGCGAGGAACTTGATTACCGCGGGATATCGCAAAAGGAATTTGCTGCCCGCATGAGTCTGGATGTTGCCACCGTCAATCGCATCATCCGGGGAACGGCGCCCATCACGGCGGAGACTGCAGGCAGGCTTGAAAACGTGCTCTCCATTCCCGCCACCTACTGGATGAGCATGGAGCTCAACTACAGAAAATCTCTGCGCAGTCGCGATAAGGCTGTGCTAAAAGAAGCGCGGCAGTTTGTGGCGCGATTTCCGTACAATGAACTCGTGAAGCGCAACGTGTGCCCCGCGAGCAAAGATGCCGTTGCGCGGCGCGAGAATTTGCTGCGTTTCTTCGGCGTGTCCGACGAGACGGCCTACGCGGCAAGCTATTTGAGCCTCTATGAAGGGGCGGCGCGTGTCGGCGCTTCTCGCTCCTGGAATGCGGATTCCTTTGCGGTGTGGCTACGTCTGGGTGAGCAAAAAGCGGAGCGCATCCAGACGGCTACGTTCTCCAGGGAGAAGCTGAAAACCGCTGTTAACGAAATTCGCGGAAACATGAGACAAACGCCTCGGGAGGCCTGGCCGACAGTGTGTGAGATTCTGCAGGATGCCGGCGTTGCTCTCGTTGTTGTCCCCGAGATTGGCAAATCTCATGTGCACGGCTTTTCCCGTTTTCTCAAGCCGGACAAAGCGCTCGTGCAGCTCTCGCTGAGAGGACGGCGGGTCGCCACCTTTTGGTTCAGTCTTTTTCACGAACTTGCGCACCTCATTTTACACGGCAAGAAAAAGTTTTTTGTCAATGTCAACGCTGACGAGAAGTACGACACAGCCCGCAACGATCCCGAGGAGCAAGAAGCCAACATGTTCAGCATCAAAACAATATTTCCGGATCAAGAGCTGCTCGACTTCTTTGCCTTCACCTCCCCCACCATCAAGAGAATGGAAGCCTTTGCCGACAAACAGGGCGTTGCCGTGGATGTCGTCCTGAGTCGGCTTCAGGCAATGGGCAAGGTCGCGTACAACCGTTTCCCTCGGCAAAGAGAAGCAATCAACACGGACGATTTTGTCTAAACCACCGGGGCAAACGCATTTTCAATGCGTTTGCCTATGTACGACGTACGATTTTCGATGTACGATTCATTAATAATGTGCGCGTTGCGCAGATTTTTTCGGATCATTAATGTATGCTGAGATCCCTCTAGGACCATCATCATGGTGACCACTTATTGCCATGATTTATGATGCGTATAGACGATAATATCAGTCAATAAGGGCATTTCCTCTGTTGATTGACTTCTCCTCAAATGCGTTTGCCGTATTGCCTATCCGATCATTCTTGCTATATTGGGCATACGTGGTACTTTTACCATTTGATTCTTGCCCGTCGGGGGTCCCAGCCCACAACCGGAGGGCTTCTTTTTTGTGGATTGCAAAATTAAACGCAACAGGTTCTTAGCACAAAAAAAGGGGACCAAGAAGTCCAAGGCCTGCTAGAGTAACTCCGTCCTGAGCAAGATGGACAAGATGGACAAAATTGAAGGACAGAAGTCGTGTTACTGTTCAACGTTCATTGATAGCACCATTGATAGCAGTAGGTCTCTTGGAAATGACCATACCGTCTGCCCCACGTAGCGGGCGACAGAGGTATGTTTCCACTACGGCGGCGGCCGTTTTCTTATGATGCAGTTGGAGAAAGATTTTCCGTAACGGCTGGAGTATTCGCCGATGGTATGTAGAGACTTTACGATATGACGAAAACCGAGCTACTGTTCCTCTGAATGTGCTGAAAATCAAAAAAAAAACTGGATATCGAAATTAAGATCAACGGTGTGAGGTCGTCCATTGATTTTGGCGTCAACGGGGATAAACGCTGCCTCGGTTTAGTCTTCCACTCACTCCCCATCACCACAGCGCAGTAAATTGTGTGAGCGAATGCGATTGCTATTTGTGCATTGTCATGTCGTGCGCACGCGGCGCATACGGATCGACGTTCAGCTCTCGTCCGAGGGAACAGACTGGCTGACTTTAGGAATCCCGGCTCGGTCAACCATAACTCAAACAGTAGCCGTCTCTCAACGGAAAGAGGGGCACTAAGTTTTCCAAGCTAACCAAGCTCTCTCCTTTGTACTGTCGATCTGTTGCATTGAATTTTGCAATCCTCAAGCAGGCTCTGAGGCTGCTCAAGGCAAACGCATTAGAAAATGCGTTTGCCTATGTACGATTTAGAAAGTTCGCGCGTTGCACGGAGGGGGCACTTGTCGTCATGATTTTTGATACGTATAAACAGTAATATCAGTCAATAAGGGCATTCCTCTGTTGCTTGACTTCTCCTCAAATGCGGTTGCCCTGGGGATTAGCGGGTTTTGGGGGTAATGCGGGTGCGTTGTTCGGTGTGGTAGAGGAGTTCGATACGCGCGTTGGCCAGTACCGGGGCTGTGATGAGTCGTACTCCGTGAAGCGCGGCAGAGCGGATTGTTTGGGCAGTTGCAGCAGGATCTCGCACGAGCAGGCCGCGTTTGGCAAGATCCGGGAATGTTGCTTCGAATTCCTCGCGCTTTGCAATGCTCAGCGATACGCCCCAACGATCCGCGAAGGCCTGCAACCATGGGCGAGCCGCGGCAGTGCTGATTTCCAACATGCCACGCGTCTGCAGGATGGCCATCAGCACGATCGCTATATCCACATCGCTCATGTCCTTTTCCACGCGCAGGAGCTCACGCACAGGGTTGTATTGCAAATGCGCCTGCATTCCATCCGCCGACGGCAAATCGCTGCCGGTCTCAAATAGTTTTTCCCACCAATACGAGATGGAATCAGCCGCCGCAGAAAGGCGCATCACATCGTCACTTCCCGAGAGAGAGGGGAGAATATCCCTGGGATCAAAGAGGAGCTGCCTGCGCGCACTGCGCATGCCGGGGCGATTCACCTCCTTCCAGCGACAGAAGGCGACGGAGGTGTCCAACGTGCCGAGTAGTGCGCCGTTGGCCGCGCGCAAGCCGGTTCTCCACGACGGCTGAGGAAGAGAGCCGGAGCGGAACGACGGGAAACAATTGATCGCCACCCAACGACACTCCACCATCTTCTCCCAATGAGCTACCTCCTCTGCATCCGTCGACCAGATAATGGCGCGGCTACCTCGCGCCAGACACCGCTGCAAACTCGCAGCCTCCTCGCAGCTTTCTACACGCACGAGACCGATGATGGGCAACTTCTGTCCGTACGCCGTCACTTCGCGATGAAGTTCTGCACGAGCGCAAAGGGCGGCCGCCCGAAGCAAGCTGCCACGATCTGCCGCCCGAGGCAAAACCCACCAATCCTCCGCCCCACCCGGCGGCTCATCCAGCAGACGCCGCTGCTCTTCCGCGAGGGGCGCTGCAAGGGGGCCGATTCCCGCGCTCTGCAAATGCGTGGGCTGAGCCTGCGGAAGCGACACGGCATCCACAAACGCGGCACGCACGCCGGGATGATCGTAGAGCGAAGCATGCACGAAAACGAGGTGGGGAGCATCCGAACTTTGCCCACTGCGACGCAGAGCTGCGCGCGTCAACTCCGGCACAGCCTTTTGCCAATCGCAACTCTCCGCCAAATAGACGCTCAATCCGCACTCAACGCCGCAGAGCACAGAGCAACCCGGCGCAAGAGAAGCCTTCTGCCACGCCTGCTCCAACGTACCCCGGCACAACACGAGATCAACCCGTTTATCCGCCATCAAATGCCGCGCTATCTCCTCGCCACCGCAGGGAAGACACATCACCCGAACGCCAGCCTCATTCAGCAGCTCAGAAAATCTCATGCCGAGCAATGTCGTGTACGCCGCCGGTTTGTAAATAATCGTTCCCCCCGCCATCCATGCCGCAGCGATAGCCCGCGCCGCCTCTGAAAGCGGGTGCGCCTCCCCGCAGGCAACCACAACAATCCCGGCCGGCTCCACCTCCGCGCCGTCCTTCAGGCCCTCCCACTCCTCTGCCCGACTGCCGGCGTAGAGAAGAGCATCCCACGCATCGCGCAGCTCGCACATAGCATCCCGCACAGTGCAACCCGCATCTCGCACGAGTAACGCCACCCATTTTGCACTCTCTTTGCGCAGAGCGGCAGCAACCTTCCTCAGGACGCCGGATCTCGAGACCACATCCACCGCTCCTGCCGCTTCCTGCGCCCTATCCTGCGCCATTCGGAGAGTTTTATCCACGGCATCATGATCTGCCCCCCGGTAGCGATATATCTCCACCCCCGGAGCAATGAGAGAGCGACGAATACAGGTGAGCGGGCTCTCCATACACACGCCACCCGGAGCCAGCGGCAAGGGCTCTACGGCGCGCTCCTGCTCTTCCTGAGCAGCAGCATAGCAGGACTCTACCTCAGCGCGCACCAGGAGCTTTCCCAGATTCCCCAACTGCCACTCATGATTGACCGCCTTCCCCTCACTCCCCATCGCCTTCGAATGGATACCATCTGCCACTCGCAGAGGACGCGCCATAGCATCCCAATCCATCGTGCCGGAAGTCGGAGAAAACGCCTGCACCAGGTACCCCTCTCTCCCCTGCTGCGCCATCTCATCAATGATGCTCAGCAGGCAACGCTCAAACAAGCGTTTTCCGCTTTCCTCAACGATCCATGGGGCAACCAGCTCCACATCGCTTCCCAGCGCTGCCGCCACTCGCCCAAAATGCGCGCCAAGACCGCAATCAAACGCAAGCGGAGCGCTCCCTTCCCGCCCACTGCGCGCCCAGCTCAGCATGGCGTAGCACACGTAGACGGGATCCTGAGTATGCACAACGGGGGAAATCGCCCGCCCGGGGCACTCCATCGCCACGCGTATCAACTGCGCATACCCCGCCGCTGTCTCATCCCCGGGCGCATACACCGCCACACCTTCCCCGTAAACCTCTGCACTAACCTCATCTTCCTCCCGATGGCTCTCTGCGACGAGATGCACCCGCAGCGGCGCCACGCCCGGACGCACGCACCCCTCTGCCCACCCTGACAACTCGCGCAACAGAGCCCGACTCAAGGTCAGGTGCCCTGCGAGTTCTACCTCCAACGGAAAAGGTTCCCCCCTCTGCAAGAAAGGCTCTGACACACGACGAACCGACTCCAAAACTACGGGTTGCAAATCACTGCGACTGCTGCGCACGAGCACCCGACTCCCCGCCTTACGGGCAGCAGAAACCACCCTGCTCAAGCGCTCACTGAGACGCCCGGCGCTGTCTTCCGGAGACGAAATATCGCAGCCGGGAGACAACTTTTCAACCTCAACGACAAGACCGGCTCCCGGCTCGCTGCTCAGAACATCTATCAACGACTCCTGGTACATCTCCGCCCCTTTCTCGCCGCACACACTCACCTGCAACGGCTGAAGCATCAACCGGAGCCCACTCTTCTTCAGCACAGCGGACCGGTGGCCGGGCTTATCCTCCCCCGCCACCACAGCGAGATCCCCCATCGTGGCGCGGAACACCCGCTTCACCTCGCGCAACGCCGCCTCCTGCATCCCACGCGGAGCCATGAGAGCCGCCTTGATACGCAACCGCCCGGCCGAACTAAAAAAAGTCGGCACCCCGCCGTGGGAAGCGATCAGTTGCCGCAGATTTTCCATCGCACGATCCGCACGAGAATCGGAAAGAATCTGCCGACACAACGCCTCCATAAAATCCTGCTCCTCCTTTCGCCCCACCAGACGACTCAGGGCAGAAAGCAGATTACGCTCTTCAGAGCGCGCCCGCCCGAGCGCCGCGGTATGCAGCGCTTTCGCCATGGCAGCTGCTTTCTGCGCCAGCACCTGCTCGCTCCATCCTTTGTCTCGCGCGTCGCTCAGATACGAGCGGATATCATTTTCCCCCATGTCGCTCTATTCTAGCCCCAGCGATATGGGCTTGCAAGTGCAAAATTCTCATTGACTCTGCACCTCCTCTCATGGTAAAGTTCTCTTGTCTTCTTTTCATGGATACCATCATCTCCATATTTGAGCGTGTCATGAGCCTGCTACGCGCTGCTCAGTTGTTGCCGGACTTTGCATCGGCTCGTGGCGTCTTTTGCGCTATCGCGTGGTTTGCTACGGTTCTCTCCCTCGTCAGCCTCGTGCTGGCTCTCTTTGCGGATTTCGGGGGCGACACCGACACGGACTTGCCGGGAGATGCGGCGGATGGGGGAACGGGATCCATCTCCGTGCGCGCCGTAATTGCATTCCTGCTCGGTCTCGGCTGGGGTGGATTTGTGGCGACGCAGTGGGGGCTGACTACCCTGCCCGCGCTCTTCGTGGGCATTCTTCTCGGGCTGGCGCTCTTCTCCATCGTCGCCGTTCTCATGCGCCTCATCTACGGCATGAAATCGGACGGCACTTTGAAATACCCCGACCTCATCGGTCTGAGAGGTACGGTGTACGTGACGATCCCCGCGAGCGGCGAACCGGGCGGTCAAGTTCAAGTGGCTCATCCGGGACAACTCGTCACCATACCCGCCATTCAGCGCGGGGATACTCCCTTGCCTGCTCAATCCTCCGTTATTGTTGTCGAAGCCACCCCGCAGCGACTCGTTGTCCGCTCGGAGGACTCCTCTCCTTCCTGATTTTTCCACCCAACATACCCTGTTTTCATGAACATCACCTTCCCCATCGCCCAACTGAGCGCAGAAGCCGGCGAATCGTCCTCGGCCATCATCGCGATCATTGCCATTATCCTCTTCCTCCTCGGCACCGTAGCTCTGCTCTTCAGCCGCTACAAAATGTGCCCATCGGACAAGATCCTCATCGTCTATGGTAACGTGGGCGCCGGGCGCTCGGCCAAGTGCATCCACGGCGGCGCCACCTTCGTGATGCCCATCGTCCAGAGCTGCGCCTTCATGGACCTCAATCCCATCAACATTGACGTTCCCCTGAAGGGAGCGCTCTCCAGCCAGAATATCCGCGTGGATGTTCCTTCCTCTTTCATCGTGGGCATCAGCACTCAGCCAGAAATCATGCAGAACGCCGCCAGCCGCCTGCTTGGACGCTCTCGGGAAGATATCCGCGACCTCGCCTCGGAAATCATCATGGGGCAGATGCGCGTGGTGATCGCCTCCCTCACGATTGAGGAGATCAACGCCGACCGCGAAAAGCTGATCAAGGGCATCACCGGAGGCGTGGATGTGGAGCTGCACAAGGTCGGTCTCTACCTCATCAACGCCAACATCACGGACATCCGCGACGCTTCCGGCTACATCGCCGCCCTGGGTCAGGAAGCCGCCGCCCGCGCCATCAACGATGCCATGATCAAGGTGGCAGAGGAAACCCGCCGCGGAGAAATCGGCAAGGCCGAAGCTCTGCGTGACCAGACGATCCAGGTTGCTCTGGCCAATGCCGCCGCCGTGGAAGGCAACAACGAAGCCGAAATGAAGGTGGCGGATTCCAACGCGAAACTGAAAGTGCGCCAGGCGGAGGCGCGCCGCATCGCCCTCGTCGCCGAGCGTGAGCAGGCTGCCAAAGCGGAGGAGGCTGGCTACATTGCCAACCGTGAGGCAGAGATGAAACGCGCTGAACTCGAGCGCGCCACCCAAACAGCGAACGAAATTGTCTCCGCCGAGATTCTCAAGCGTAAACAGGAGATTGCCGCCGAAGCAGCTGCCGCCGTCCGCGTGAAAGAAGAGCAAGGCAAGGCAGATGCCCTCGTGATTGCCAAGGAGGCTGAAGGCAACGCCGCCATCAAGCTCGCCAAGGGTGAAGCAGATGCCCTTCTTCTCAAAAAGAAAGCCGAGGGCGAGGGCTTGCAGATGGTCGGTCAGGGGCAGGCCGCCGCTATCCAGGCCGCTCTGGAGGCAAAAGCCAATGGCTTCCGCCGTATTGTCGAAGCCGCGGGCGATGCCCAAGCTGCTTCCGGGCTACTCGTCACAGAACAACTCCCGAAGATCGTCGAAACCCAGGCCTCTGCCGTTCGCGGACTTTCCTTCGACAAGGTGGTTGTCATGGGCGGCGGCGATTCCCAATCCGGCTCCATCGGCAATTTTGTGCAAAATCTTGTGACACGCACGCTGCCGCTGCATGAACTCGCTTCATCTGTCGGCCTAGAGCTCCCTGCTTACCTCGGGAAACAAGCTCCTTCCGGCGCTGCGCCCGCTGAATCAAAACCTGCCCCGACGCAGAAAGCATAAAACGGGAGAACGGTGGCGGCTAAACGCCGCCCATGTACGAGGTACGATGTACGATGTGCGATTTGGGGAGTTCGCGCGCCGTGCGGCGCGGGGAATTTGGCGCCTAAAGGCGCCCGGTAGCGGCGAGGTTAGCGCTTATGTAGGATTTGGGAAATGCGTTTGCTCCGGAGAGTCTCATTCGGGTGAGTTCTCTTCCTCGTCGTCGAAGGAAATAGATTTGCTCCACCCATCACGCGGCGTGTAGGTTTTTGGGAAAATGGCGCGCGCGACGTCGCGGTATGCTTTAGGATTCGGCATGGACGGGCTGTAATGAGTGAGCCAGAGTTCACGCACTCCGCCGGCATCTCGGGCAATCTGAGCCGCCTCCTCGAAGAGTAAATGCTGATTCTCGTGGCCGGAAGGCAACATCTCCGCACTCCCGTACATACCTTCGCAGATGAAGAGATCCGATCCCGCCGCAGCCGGTGCAATACTCGGCGTGGGACGCGTATCCGTGCAGTACGTCACCTTGATGCCTCGCCGCGGCGGCCCCAGCACCATATCGGGCGTGTAAACTCTTCCATCCGCTTCGACGGTTTCGCCACGCTGCAGGGTCTTCCAATACATCAGCGGAACCTCTGCTGCTCTGGCGCGGTCGGGATCAAATTTCCCGCCACGCGGCAAAGTAAAGCTGTAGCCATAACATGTCACACGGTGCCGCAGCGGGAACGTGTGGATGTCACAATCCAAGAAGTACATTGTCTCTTCATCCGTATCCAACTCGGAAACACGCACCGCGAAGGGCAGATTTTTTGCAATGCAGCGCAGGGAATTCACCACCCGCTCTGTGCCCACCGGTCCCACGATGGAGAGCGATTCTTCCCTCCCGGCATTCGCCATACTCAACAGCAGCCCCGGCAGACCACTCACATGATCCGCATGCAGGTGCGTGAGCAGCAACTTATCCACAGGCTTGAGACTCATTCCGGCTTTCGCTGCTGCCACCTGGGTACCTTCCCCGCAGTCAATGAGCACAGAATGCCCCTTGTAGCGCACCATCAGCGAAGTGAGCCATCGATTCACCAGCGGCTGCGTACCGCCCGTCCCCAGTAAGCATACATCGAGCACGTGAGCAGTGTCTCATATCGCCCCCGCGGTGTCAATCAATATGTAAAATCTGAAGGACAAACTCATTTTCCAATGCGTTTGCCCGGGCTGTTTTACGCTTCACAGCCCGGCGGCACGAGTTCCTGCAACTTGCGCTGCGAGACGCGCCCCTTGCGCGCGAGCGTGGGGGCGAAGAGTGATATTCTGTACTCTTCCGCCAGCATGCCATAGGCTTGCCAAATATACTCCCCGGCATGCCGTTCATACTGCTCGTAAAATCCAAGAGCCACGACCCGCTCCCACGCGTCGATGCGCGACAAATCATCGACCGGCGCGCGGTGTGAAAGACGTTCCAGACGTTCACAGATGCCACGGGCGAAACGTCCCAAATCCGGCAGAGCATCAGGTTCCGTCTCCGTCAAAAAACCTCGCCGAGTGAGCCAGCCCCACTGCCGCGCAAGATCCGCAGCGATACGTTTGGTAGACTCATGGTGGGCGGCAGTGAGACAAAATTCATTGATGGCGCTCTGCGCTGCGGCAAGCTGTTCCCAAAGGCGGGAGATGGGGCCTGCGAGGGTGTCGTATGCCCGTTCCCGCACGCGTAAGCAGGCGGTCTCAAAATCCTCCCGGGTGCGTGGGAGAGGCTCCAGAGAAACATCTACGGCCGCAGCCATACTCTGCTCCGCATTCTCGCGCGGGTTCGTGCCGACGCTTGCGAAGGCTGACATTCCCCCCGCGACGGGCATCCGCTTGCGCAGAGCATTCAAAAAATCCCCGCAACGGATCATCACCAAACGACGCACCCCCGCGCGGTGCACCATCCGCGCCTGCTCTTCTGTGGCGCACAGTTGCACGCGCACCCGGTTGCCTTCATCGGACAACGCGGGGTAACCGATTCCGTTCCCAACGGGCAGGGTGATCGGCAGTTCGCCGCAGTCCCAGTGCGTCATCGGCGTTGAAACAATACTGCGGGCAGCCTGTTTCCGGAAACGCCGCTCGCGGTAACGGGTAAGGCGCTCCCGCAGCTCTGCCGCAGACGTTCCGAGCGCGAGTTCCTCCCCTTTGTCATCGCACACCCATATTTTGGTGACAAACTCCGGCGGCATACGGCAGGCATCAAACTCCGACGGATGAAAAATCTTCCCCGTTTTTTCTCTCACATACCGAGCCAACGCCGCATTCAGCTCCATGTTCCTCTCTCTCCCGTCCCACGCTTCCATGAACTCCCTCGCGCTCTCCGCCAGCGGCATGAACTTCTGCCTGTCCGCCTTCGGCAGTGAACGCAACAGCATGAGCACGCGCTGCTCCAGATGCGCCGGCACACCCCAGCTTGGCAGCCAGTCGGGGAAATCGTCAAGCTGATCGATGTGCACGCCGATAGTGACGCCATCTTCTGCCTCCCCCGGCGCATGCAGGTAATAGACGGGGTAATCGCCGGCGGCGCAATGCAACTCATCAGGGTACAATTCCTCCGGCGCGTCGTCTTCTCCGGGGTAAATGCACTCCTCGTAAGGGATATCCAGCACGTGGGGATCCGCCCCCTTCATCATCCACAGCCGCAGGTCTTTTTCGCAGTTGCAATCCTTCGGAAGCCTCTCATCAAAAAAATGGTAGATAGCCTCATCGCAACGGATGTGGTCGCGGCGTCTCAGTTTATTTTCCACCGTACTCACCCGCTCCATCATCTCCTCCAGATGCTCCAGAAAGGGATAGCTGCGCTGCATTTTGCGCGGCAAGATCCCATCGCGGATCATGATGGCGCGAGCTTCGGCAGGATGCGACGCGGCATAGCTAATGCGCCGACCGTCCACGATGGTGAGGCCACCGCACACCACGCGCTCACGAGCATAGACCACTCCAGCCTGGGCATCCCACTCCGGAGCATAGGCGTGGCGCGTGCACAATTGGGGCGCCACTTGTTCCACCCACGCGGGATCCAACACAGCAGCACGACGCAACCAGAGGCGCGACGTTTCCGCAAGATCACTGCCGAACACCCAGGGCGCGCGGTTCTTACGCCGAAAGAGACCGGACCCGGGAAAGATGGAAAAACTACGCCCGGCAGTGCCACGGTAAATTTTGTCCTCCCGGTTCCAGCAGCCGATCTGCAGCGGGGCTCCCGCCAGCACAGCCCGGTGGATGCGTTCCGGGGTGGCTTGTTCTCCCGGCGGCGGCAGGACAGGAACCCGCCAGCGCAGAGCCAATGCGAGAGAAGCCCGCAGATCCTGCTCCAGATTGTGCCACTCCACCATGCGCGTGAAAGAAAGAAAATGCGCGCTGCACCACTTACGCAGGGCATTGCGCCGCAATTTTCGGCCATCTCGGTATTCTTCCATCTCACGCCACATCTGCAGCAACGAGAGGAAATCACTCTCCTCATGACGCCAGACAGCGTGTGCCCGGTCGGCCTCCTCCGCATGATCCACCGGTCTCTCCCGTGGATCCTGGATGCTCATCCCGGCCACCAGCACCAGCGCCTCTGCCGCGGCATTCTCCTTCTGCGACTCCAACAAAATACGCCCCAAACGCGGATCCAGCGGCAGTCTGGCCAATTTTCGCCCGACGTACGTGAGACGCTTCACGTGGTCAATAGCCCCGATTTCACGCAGGGTTCTGTAGCCTTCGTGGATGAGACGCTCGCTGGGCGGGTCCGGCAGGGGAAACTTGCCGAGCGGGGGCAGGCGCAAATCTGCCATGCGAAGAATCACTCCTGCCAGAGCGCTGCGCCGTATCTCGGGATCCGTATACGCCTCACGCTCATTGAAATCTTCCTCGCTGTACAGACGAATGCAAACACCCTCCGCCACGCGTCCGCAGCGCCCTGCCCGCTGCTGCGCCGACGCTTTGGAAATCTCCTCCACCTGCAGACTCTGAATCTGCCGCCCCGGCAAATAGCGGGAGATGCGCGCCAGACCGCTGTCGATAACGTACATGATGCCCGGTATCGTCAGAGAAGTCTCAGCCACGTTTGTGGCGAGTACGATGCGGCGTCTGCCAGGGGCGGGATGAAAGATATGCTGCTGATCCGCAAGACTCAGCCGCGCAAACAACGGCAGGATATCCGTGCGCGGTAGCTCGAGCTGCTCCAGGGTGTCCGCGCAATCGCGAATCTCCCGTTCGCCGGGCAGGAACACCAGCACATCCCCGCCGGCATCATACTGCGTCACCCACTCAACCGCCCGCGCCACATGGGACGTCAGTTCCTCCTGGTCACTTACTGCCGGCATGTAGTGCAACTCCACCGGGTACGTCCTCCCCTGCACTTCGATGACCGGCGCGCCACCAAAAAAATCCGAGAATGCCGCAGCGTTCATCGTGGCAGAAGAGATGATGACCCGCAGATCACGCCGACGCTTCAGGAGCAATTTCAGGTACCCAAGCAGGAAATCGATATTCAGACTCCGCTCGTGCGCTTCGTCCAGGATGATGGTGTGGTACGCCAGCAGATCGGGATCCTGCTGTGTCTCGGCCAGCAAAATCCCATCCGTCATAAGCTTGATGCGCGTGTCCTCCCCCGTGCGGTCGTCGAAACGCACATGGTGCCCCACCATTCCTGCGCCCTCTGTCCCCAACTCCTCTGCAATCCGTCGCGCCACGGCCACGGCCGCCAGCCGCCGCGGTTGGGTGCAGCCTACCATCCCTGCCCGCTCCCCTGCGGCCATGAGCGCCATTTTCGGCAATTGCGTGGTCTTTCCACTCCCGGTCTCACCCACCACAACAACTACCTGATGCTCCCGCAACGCCGCCACGATTTCTCGCCGCCGCTCACTGACGGGTAAATCCGGAAAATTGAACTCCATCATCTCTCTGCTCCCCGTGCGAAATACCGCCGCCACTGAGCAGCGCACGCGGTTCGTTCAATGTTCATTCGCCCCAGCGTCGAGTAATGCCGCCGTAGGAATCAATGCGCCTGTCACGGAAAAAGGGCCAGATGCGGCGATGATCTTCCAACGCCGCAAAATCGAGATCTGCAAACAGGATAGCTGCCTTCTCCACCGGTGCTTTGGCAATCACCTGCCCGCAGTAATCCGCCACAAAACTCTGCCCCCAGAATGTTGTCTGTCCCTCCGTTCCGCAGCGATTCACAGCGCACACGTAGCACCCGTTCGCCACAGCGTGCCCACACTGCACCGTTTCCCATGCGTGGTGCTGGGCGGCGTAGAGTTCCTCCTCCCCAGGGATCCAACCAATTGCCGTGGGATAAAAAAGCGCCTGCGCACCCTGCAATGCCGTGAGCCGCGCAGCCTCCGGATACCACTGATCCCAACAGATAAGCACGCCGATCTTGCCGAATTTTGTCTCAAAGCTCCGGTATCCCGTGTCCCCCGGCGTGAAATAAAACTTCTCTTCAAATCCCGGATCCTGCGGAATGTGCATCTTGCGGTACGCCCCCAGAAACTCACCATCCGCATCAATCACCATCGCCGTGTTGTGGTACACCCCCGGCGCGCGACGCTCAAACCCCGCCACAACCAGCACCACCCCCAGCTCTGCCGCCAGCGCCCCCAGCTCCTTCCCCCACGCCCCGGGCATCTCCTCCGCCAAATCAAACGCCGCACAATCCTGCGTGCGGCAGAAATAGCGCGTCGTGCACATCTCCTGCGTGCAGATGATCTGCGCCCCGCCCGCTGCCGCTTCGCGCATCGCCTGCATCTGCCGCCGCTTGTTCTCCGCTGCCTCCTCCGCAGCTTCTTGCTGTATCAATGCTACTCTCGGCATGCCTGCACCATATCATAAAACCTCCCCCCTTGCCAAGAGCAAAGTCTCCCCTTCAGCGCAGACGCGTTTCCCAATGCGTTTGCCCTAGCTCCCCCACCTGACGAGCACCCAGCGAGAGCATCGGCTCCCTTCGACTATTCCCCTTCCACGCCTCTCATTCCTTGAGTTTTTCCCGGTACATTTCGCCGCATTTTGTTCTCGTCCGAACGAGGTTTCATGCCGGACATTTATTGTCAATGCTTTTCTCCGTTCAAAATGCAGTTTATCGAAGGAACTTTGCAGCTGAGACCTGAGTGTAGGAATCGATTACCAAAAAAGTCCTGTATACTCGTTGGAATTATCTGGGACGCAACACGTAGAGGCAGTCTGTATTTGCAAAGGCGTTGTTGACTTTCATTTCGCGGCGCGTGGCGAATTTACCCCAGGAATCGCTAAAAATGATCGTACCTTTCTTTTGATTGTACCCGATGATGAGCCTCATGTGGGGACCACCGCGAATTGATGGGTTTTTGTGGCAATACATCTCACTGGCGGGAACGGACCAAAGAAGAGGGATGCCTCGGTCTATGTACGAGCGTATTTTGAGCAGCCAATTCTGCACCTCCATTTGGTTGGACGCGCGAACATCACTCCACACTTGTGGATCTACTTCCACAAACCACGGATCCTTTTGCCGTCGCGGAGGCATGTTCTCGTTTTTGATTTTTCGATCGTATTTTTCGAGGTGCTTGCCCCGCTTCTGCCAATACTCGGCAACGGTAGTGAGAGTCACGCCAAAATGCCAACTGATTTTTTTGAGAGCCGCCCGCATGGAATGAAGACTTGTGCCGCCGGATGTGGCTGTGTTGCAAATCGCTGCGAGGGTGTGCATATCCACATTTGTGGCGCCATAGTGAGCAAATATGCGGGCAACGCTGGCCGGCACACAATACCCCTTGCTCCCTTGATCGACCATAGGGATACCCTTTATCCACACTGTACCATCTTCCTCATGCGTGACAGATTCTCGCAAATGAGATGTCCTCCTGCCAGCGCCTGCATTACGAATATCTCTGCGATCGCGCAACAAAACGAGGCGCATATATTCCATCCGCTCATATTTATGCCCCAGAACAGAGATACCGGCAATGAGAAGAATGCACCCTTGAGGAGACTCCCACTTCCATACCTCAGTCTTCAGTTTCTCTGTGTTTTTCGGACCTACGCTTTTCGTTTTCTTTATGTTGATACATTTTGTTATTCTCTCTTGATAAGATTCAAACAGCATGCGAAACTGTTGCTCATTCATATCGCCGTCATCCCCACGATTGTACAGTGAACATTCGATTTTATAAAGTTCTTCTTTGGAAGCTTCCGTCTCCTCTCCTTCATGAGGTTTTCGCCATTGCAACAGAATTTCTCCGAGTTTCAGGGAGCAGAACATGATTCCGTTGCCGGCCCACACGCGCTGCGAACTGGAATCCAGATCAACCGATCGAGAGCCATACCAATAGTGGCTCCTATTCGCCTTCCATACTTTGCCGCTCTGCCAATCTGAAAACATATCCGCCGCACACCACCCGCACGAGCTGCACAAATACAGGGTAGCCAGCAAGACTTCGAATAAAGCACGCAGATTCCTTTTCACGAAGTCGCGAAGGTGAACGGGAAGGAAAAAGTTCATATTTGAATAGGTGAGTTTCTTCACGCATCAGAAAAAAGACGGATAACGCACTCGAAGAGCTATCAGTATAGCAATTAGAATGCTCATGTCAACAAAACAATTATGTCGACCGATGGCAAGCGTTAGAAAGCACGTTCACTACCTACAGCCGTCGTCAGTTTTATCCATTATTCATGACCTCACCATTCCACGATATCCCTCCCCTGGGCGTCATCGAAGGAGCCGAGCAGGATGTGCGGATGATGTCGATGATCTGCCAGATAACGAAACCGCCACCCGTCAGAATTTGCAAAATACCCGTAAAAATTTTCCCCGTGTAAATACGGTGCAACCCACCGCAACACAAGCAAAACAACAAACAGGCTAATATCAACGTCACCGTCCGTGACCTGGGTGAGATTTTTTTCATAAGATGTTTCAGTTATTCTTCCTGCTGCCGTCAAATCCGCTCTTTCTTATCACGCTCTTCACCAAATTGTCACAACGAGCCACACTGCACCCATCAATCCACATGCAGGCAACGGCAAAAGCAAATCCACCTCCCACGGCGGAGGCGGCATCGGATCTACGATATACTGCGGGCAAAAATAATTCTTCACCCCCCTCTACACGCCGCTGCCACCAGCCCCTGAGTCCTTGCTGTTAACTATTCGTCTCCATGTTCGTTACTTAAGTAAGTTCCGTGAAAGAACCACTAGCCCAACCACGCACACGGCGATCAACCACGTCGGGATTTCAGGTACTGTCTCATGCAAATGTTCTGCTAATTGACGGATCGTGTTCGTCGTCTCATCTTCATGGTCGTGCAGCTGGTAAAAGCATGGTTATGATGGCTTGATGACTCCTGCAATCGGTGCAAAACCATCACACTCTACAAAAAAATATTCAAAAGGAACCAGACTTGCCCCATCAGAAAATTCCATCCACCCAACAGAGGCCGGCTTTTGATTTTCCCTCAACAGAGGAATGCAGGCAGTAGCCCCGGTATCCTTCGTTATCACGATATTGGAGAGCGAGTCTCCAACACACCTTAGCTGGAGAACATAGCCACCGAATGTGCCACTTTTCCAGGTCATCATGAGCGGCATGATCGGTTGACGGAAATTATCAAGTCCTTGCATCGTATCCAACGCCATTTCTGAATAGCGATTCTTTTTGGCTACACGCACGTAGAGTTTTTCGCCAAATTTGATATCCTCGAAATCACTCATTTCGAGCGATATCTCCCCATGAGGAGGAATTGGATCCAAGTTAAACGTCTGATCCTGCTTCGTATCTTCACAACACAGCCGAATGGTTGCACCCCGCAACCTCTTATCGGTCGTATTTTTTAAGATAATGGAAGGTCCTTCCGGACAAAAATTCTTGTTATTTTCCCATGAATTTTCGGTACAATCATCTTGGCAGACAATCCATCCACCGGCAGAGGGAGGCGCTTCTATTTCAATTTTTACTCCAAGATCGTTACTACGTTTTATTGCAGAGGCCCCCAAGGCACACGCTCTCCACACCGCGCGCTCCAATTTATTAAAATCATCATTCCGATTCGCACCGACTCGCCACAAGAAATCACATAGATAGGGGTGTCCGGGAGTAATCTTCAAAGCGTATTTCAGAGTCTTATTCGCCTCCTCGAATTGTTCTTGAGAAATTTGCACAGTTACTTTTGAGAAAAGGCTCAGAACATCGTCTTCTGCACAGCCAGCCTCAATAACTTCCATAACTTCCCGGCTTGGGGAGGTGGAGTCATCAGCTATCCGCAAAAGAGCCGAGGCTAGCCATCCATGACGCGAGGGCCAATCTGAATTTTCGCGGTATTTTCGCGCGATTTTTTCGACAGCGCACCAATCCACCTCTTCCTTGCCCGTCAGGGTGCCTAAAAGAGCTTCGCAACGGATCGATTCATCAACCCCGGGCAGAGGCTCGGAGCAATATTCACACACCTTTAAGCTGTATGCTTCCCCCGTACCCGGATCCATGGCTGTGCCTTTGCCAGACGTACAGGCGCTTGACAGCAGGTGATACGCCGGATAAAAATTTTTATTGATGAGATCCGCGGCAATTCGGAAAGATTGATCGAAATCGCGGGCAGTGCCATATCCAAAGGATAAACAATCAGCGAGCATGTACCCGGCATTGAGGTCTCCCTTTGCATAGCCCTCGCGGAAGCATTGCACAGCACGTTGCGGGTCACGTTTCGTTCCGATGCCGTGGAGAAGCTTCACTCCCTTCCTATAGAAAGAATCATCGTCCGGGGAAGGATTTACCGGAGAAGGTGTAGTCACCCGTTGCGCAGCGGAGGGAGCCTCCTGTTGTTGACGATCCATTTCCATGCTCATGCCAACACTCTACACCAATCTATCTATATCTCAAGCTAAAAAAATCTTTTTCCCTGCAATGATCTTCGTCCTTGTTTATCATCCGTACGTTTTCTGACAAGTCTTTCGTGCTATTTGCGGTGTATAATCGGACGCGAGACTCCCCAAGAATGTCATGTAAAGGACAGGACGAATCAGCGATCCACTGAAGGTGCGGATGGACAACGCGCATGCGTTGCCCCGCAGGGGCGAACCGGCAGGGTGGTGCCGGTGAGTCAACGTACGATGTACGATTTATTAATAATGTGCGCATTGCGCAGATTTTTTCGGATCATTAGTGTATACTGAGATCCCTTTAGAGTCATCATCATGATGACCGCTTGTTGGCATGATTTTTGATGCATATAGACGATAATATCAGTCAATAAGATCATTTTCCCCGTTGATCAACTTCTCTCAAATGCGTTTACCCTAGCCGACACCATGAATGCGAAGTATTTTCATGCGGGGATAGGCGCTGGATAGCCGATCTGGAGAACAAGGAGACAGGCTAAGCCCCCCCGCTGAAAGACTGCTGGCAAGCCCGGAAGTAAGCGAGGAAAACAAACAGCGCATCAGGGCGACATCGGAGGAGTGTAACTTTGTAAAAATCTCGGTGAAGCTCAAAGTAACGCTCGACAAGTTTTACGAGCGATTAGGGAGGCGAGAGAACATATACGATTAGGAGAAATATATTTAAGGTCAATCGATGAGATAATCCTGTCTACCCCTGGCGGTGCCATTTGCAAAGGGAGCGACTCCGCTACGCTGCGTCGCACCCTTTGCAAATGCTTCCAGAGGACATCAAAAGCTATGACGGTCAAACATCGCTGAATACTTCGGTACACTATTTTTGTCCGATCACGGTAAGGAGATAGAATCACCTTGCCGGAGCGGGAGTTCGCCCAAGATATCAGGCGAACTATCGTGCGTAGTCTGCGTTTACTCTAGTGCCAAGCTTTAGTATTGGCTCCCCACTTGTTGGCGCCGGGACTGCTGTCGATGAGGCCAAGGGTGATGCTTGGCAAGAAGAGGATGAGATTTAGTGGCACGATAAGCAGCAGCCACCAGCCACTTTTCCCAATATCATGCAGCCTCCGCACGGTTACCCCCATTCCCCACACGAAAAAGAAGAGCAGAGCAAATAGGACAGCGAGCCCCAAAAACGCATCCGCATCCGAATTCGCTTCATCCCGTAGCTTCACAAGTCCAGACAGAAAGACAACCACAACCGGTATCAAGGTCATTCCCCAATACGTCTTACGCGTAAGCCGTCCCTTGAACGATGGACGCCAAGCGAACCACGGCAGAGAGATGCGGACAGCGTGTTCGTTCGAAGATTTTGCCACAAGCGAAACGCGTCGCGCGCCGCCGCAGACGTCGCAGTGCGCCCACTTTTCCTCGGCTCCCGGGACGCAGCACTCGGTACAAGGCATGAAGCCCGAAGGCAGCGCAGCAAGAGCCATGGACTGCACCGGATCTGCCTCAGGATTGTCCACCGGGGAATGCGGTTGCGGAGCATCTTCTTTTTCTTCGGTCTCTTGCCCCGCTCCTCGAAAGAATCCCAAAATCAGCGCAGGCAAAAAGAAAAAGAAGTTGAGCGGCACGAGATAAAGCGTGTGTTTTCCGCTTTTCCCCATGTCGTGCAAACGGCGCGTCATCATGGAACATAGCAATGGCAGAAACCAGATCAGAAGAGCGATGAACTCAAAAGAGAGAAACCCTTGAAGAGAACTTTTCTCATCGAGGATTTCAAATGTCAAAATACCGAGTCCTGTGAGACAGCCGCTTACGGCCAGCAACAGTGTCCAGTATCGACGACGATTCATCGTTCCGTCAAAATGAATGGAGAGACGTCGCAGCAGCGGCTCCACCCATGTTTCTCTGCTGAATTGAGCAACACGATAATCTCCATTCAGGCCACGCGTTTCGCACATCTGGACGTATCCCACGCGCACCAGCCGCCACAAGACACCACAACCAAACAGGTAGAGTACAGGATCCAAGAAGATGAATCCCATGTTATGGATGGCGTGACATGCAACTGCGACCCAGGCAATTCTCCAGAACCTCCATGAAAGGAGATTGCGCCACAAGAACATGCTGCGGCGCACCTCACCGTGCTTCCGTTCCCAATGCACTTGAGCTATAGCAAAAGCTCCGGCCATTATACCCGTCCAAATGACGTGCCCCGGAGAGGCAACAATTGCTCTCAAAATAGCGAGCTCAAGCATCGCTCCCACGCCACCTTTCGTCAAGGCCTCCGGGAGGTACTGCGTCCACGTCTCCAAATAACCGAAGGCAGCGCCTACAGCACAACCCAGCAACACAGCGCGTAGCACACGATTCATCCGTATCCGCATCATCGCCGCCAGAACCAGCGCCGTAACCAGCTTGGCCGGTTCCTCCACAAACCCCGCTAACCACGCATGATCCTGCACATTCGTCCCTCCCAACAAAGTAGATGTCCATGTGTTGAGAGAACCGGAAACCGGCAGCGCAATAATCACCACGCCAATGAGCGCCCGTACGATCGCCATCGTGGACAAATCTCGCCGGGTGTTGAGTTCATACGCCATCACCAGCACAGCGAGAGGCGTCACCAACGCGGCAACAGCCATGAAAAGATGCACACCCAACACTGGGTCCCACGTGGAAATGCTCATGAAGGCAAGGACGGAGAGGACGATTCCCCAGAGCAGGATGCGCGTATAGAGCCAAGGTTTCGGGGCAGGGCAAACGCATTTGAAATCCGGAGGCAGAATTAGATGTATAGAATTTAGTATCAATAACTTATTTAAATTATTG
>CANQJI010000035.1 GCA_947624205.1 uncultured Akkermansia sp.
ATCGCATTTAAAAAGCGATAATCGGAGTGTTCAGGTGACGGGGTTTCTCCCCGGGCACTCCTTTTCTATCGAAAAATACCCTTTACTCCAACTCTATTTTCAACATCACATACAACCATGAAACTGCACCTTCCTTCTCGTCTTCGTAAGGCTCTGTTGGCTTGCCTTGCTGCACTCTCCGCGCACCGTCGGCTCTCCCGCACTGTGAGCACCGGCACGGCTCTGTTGGGGGTCTTCACCATGCTTTGGAGCACGGGTTCGCGCGCCTCCGCGGCTGCGTCTCAGGATGATCCGCCCTCTCAGGTTCAGATCCTGTCTGACGAGGATCAAGTTTCTCTCTCTGACGACGAGGATTCCTCTGCCGAGAACGACGGCATCGCGACTATTGCTGCTCCTGAGGGCACCACTTTTACGGTCACTGCGCATGATGCTGACATCGGAAGCCTTACAGACGCCATTAACCACAACAACACGGCGACGGATTTGTGGAATGTTAATTTGTCTGCCGGGCATAATTACTTCCCAGCCGCGAATACTGAGATCCTTGCCAAGATGTACCTGAGTCAGACCTTGAAGATCAACGATGGCGGCTCTGACAAAACGATTACTTTTACCGGGGCGATTACCGGAGCTGAGGGAGCTGATTTGGTGTACGGATGGACTGGTGGTTCAGGTCAAGCGTGGGTTTTCAACAATAGCTTGTCTGGTTTTAACGGAAGTATCCGCACTGAAGATCGTGGCAGTAATGCGCCTAATTTCACCTTGACCATCCAAGGGACGTCCAATACCGGTAGCATTAATTTGGTTAGCTCGCACGACAAGCTGGTTTTGGACAATGCCACCATGCAAAACTCCTCCATAAACGTGATTGGTGATATGGAGGTGCAAGGCACAAACACGTTTAAGAGCAGCATTACTGAGTTTACTGTATCCGGCACACTTACTTTTGGCGCAGATTCGCAGATATTGCTTGAGAATGGTGTGACTCTCGATCTGTTGGGAACGGCCAACACGCTCATGGTGTCTGACGGGGCGAACTTCGCTTTGGCTGAGAACGCCCCTGAAGACTCTGCTGCCACGGTGAGGATGCACGTGCACCAAGATGGTGGGGTAGGCGAGACATGGTCTGCGAAGACGATCACCGTCGGAGCGGGTGTCACGATGGAAGTTTTGATCGATCCCGTTGAGAACAACGGCGGTGTTTGGGGGCTTAAGGGGCAGAGTAACTCTCTGCACATCTTGGGAGACGGGGAGCTTGTGCTCAGGAGCACAGACGAAAATCAGCCCGTATATCTGAAGCTTCACGAGAGAGAAACTGCCGTGATCGAGACGAAGTTCTCTGCGGAGGACGTTTATCTGTGGATGGTGGATGGCACCTCCCTTACGCTGAAGCAAGGCGGAACGATTCGTGGTTTTGAGGAGAAGTGGGCGAATTCCGGCAATTCCCTCATTCTCGGCGGCGACTTGGTCGTCAAAGAGAACACGTTCCATCAATTGCAGGAGAAAGATGTGACAAACATCATCCAACTCCACAGGATGCAGGACGCGAGCCAGGATGTGGTGTACCTGATCTACGAGAACAATGAGCTGTCCACGAATATGAGCGTGGATGGACTCAACGGGCTCTTTAATTTCGGTGGAAAACTTACTGTCAGCGAGGGTGTTGGCTATGGCTTGAAGACAACGCAGGAAATCAATGTGACAGGCAGCGGAACCGTTGCGAAGGCGTTCAAAATGGAGGGCGGTACACTCAGGCTGAGAGCTGGAGCGAATGGGACGATCACGTTCGCGGATGAATTGGCGGGCAAGGGAAACGTCACGCTCGAGGCAGCTACTGGTTCCACGGATGGCGAACACAACATAGCTGAGTACGTGGTGCAAGGGGCAATAGATTTGACCGGTACCCTGACTGCGTACGGTGATGGAACGAGTGTCGGAAGCCAGCTGGTACTCACGCAGGGCGGAAGAATCGGAACCCTGAAGGCGGCGTGGACGGCGAGCATCCAGCTCGGCGACGAATTGGTCGTTGAGAGGATAGCGAGTGATAACAATAATCGCAGAGCTCAGTTCTCCCTGGCGGAGGGAACCGAATCGGCTGATCTGACATTCGAGGTGTTGGAGGAGACCGCCTCATACACGATTGATGGGTGGGACTACGCGTTTGTGGCGGCAGAAGAGAGTGGCGCAAAGGTCGGTGTCAAGAAAACCGGAGCTGGAGAGCTGAAATTTACGGCAGCGAAGAAGATCGACACCAATGTGACGGTCTCAGAAGGGACTTTGAATTTTGCGGCAACAGGGCAGTACACGGAAGGCGAGATCTCGACTACCGGTGCGGTGATATCCGGTACGCTCGCACTGGAAAGCACCGGCAAATTGCAGGTGACGGCGGGAGGTTTGACTGTAAACGGGGCTCTGGAGGGAGCCGGCACCTTGAATATCCAAGCAGGTGCGGTTAGTGCAGCGTCAGCGACCGGGACTCTCTCCGTCACGATTGGTGGCGGTGGACAACTGCATCTGACCAGTGCATCCACGCTCGGCGGGGCGAATGTAACGATCACCGACGGCAGCCTTACAGCGGATGGTAATCTTACGGTGAGCCAAGCCTTCAATATGGGGGGCAGTGGTAGCCATCTGCAGGTTGGTGGTGATTTCCTCCTGCCGGCCGGAATGGTTATGACGGGCGGTGAGGCTATAATAGGGGGCAAGCTGGGGATTATTGACCCTCCCAGCGCCGAGGTATTGGTCATCTCGGGCGGGGCGTCTGTGACGGCCCAGACAGTCATGGGACAGGAAGCGGGGCATGCCGGTCGCATCACGGTGGGTACCGTAGATGAGGGAGGAAACGTCTCGGCAGGCACCTTGACCGTGACCGGAACGGAGGGCGATGTGCTGAAGAGCAAGGGAATTTGGGTGAGGGGAAGCGGATCATCGGTGACGGCTGCAGGCTCCGCGAATTTCTACGACAAGTGCAGTGACGGAACGAATTCCTTGCACGTGAACGCCGGAAGAGTGGAAATTACGGGGGGAGTGACGATCACTGGTGGTGGTACCGGCAATGTATTGGTTGAGAACGAAGGGCATTTGACATTGGGTAGCGCGGTGATGAACAGGGGACTCACTGTGAGTAGTGGTACGGTGGAAATTGGAGGGGATGCACAGATCACCGGTACCACAGTCGTGAGCGGTGGCACAATCACAATCGCGGGTTCTCTTAGTGGTGGCACAACCACCAACAATAAATATTTCTACCACGGTCATGCCGGAGCTTTGACGATTGGCTGCGAGACACCTGAACCTGGGGAATCCACGGAGTTCACTGTGGGAACAAAGGGGAGTGAGAGTCCCGCCTTGCTCCAAGTAAATACTCTGACCGTGCAAGGCGCGGGGACCAGTCTCACGGTGTACGGGAATCTATCGTCTTCGTACGTTGACGGACAAACGAAGGATCCCTCGACGATCAAGGACGGTGCAAGGGTGCATGTGACTGGGGACATGATCAATCAGTCGGGATTGAGCATCCTGAGTGGAGCTCAGCTGGAGGTGGACGGCGATTATGGCTCGCAGTCCTTGTACAGTGGCGAGGAGTACCTGGGGGTTAAAGACGATGGCGGCAATATCACAATCTCGGGTGGCAGCTCATTGAGCGTGGGAACGCTGAAGGGGAAAACGGTCACCCTCGGCGCGGATGGTGAAACGGGGGGTAGTCATAGTTCGCTGACCGTCACGAAAGGCGGGAAGTTGACCACTCTTACGCTGCAACAGAACGGAATGGTGACCGTCAGTGGAACGGCGGAGAACGCGCTGACCGTCGGGACCTTGGCGGGCGGAAGTACGGCCGTCGGCAATTTGAGCATCACGGGCAAGCTGGCGGTGGGGAATGCGAGCGGGAAGTTTGCAGGGTTGGAGATGACGGATGGCGCGGAGCTGGTGCTGAGTAACGGGACGCTGGATTTGGCTTCCGTGAGTCTGGCGAGTGGGACGGCGACGCTTGTGCTGGACATTACCGGAAGTGCTACGCCGAAGTTGAACATTACGGGCGTTCGGATCGGTGGTTCCGAGGGAATCAGTTTGCTCGACGCAGATGATACTCAATTGGTTATCAAGGTTAATATGGAGAATGCTGCGGCTGTGGGAACGGAAGGATACAATCCCTTTGAAGGCGAGTTGAATGACGATGTCAAGGCGGCTCTGGAAGCCCAGAAGATCGTGTGGGAGTTTGAGACGGATGAGCAGGAGGCGCAGTATGAGGTGGTGACTGATAAGGAGACTGGCATTCCGAAGGTGGTGGAGGCGAGTAGCCAGAATGTGACGTGGAATGGGGGGGCAGATCAGTCGACGCTGGAGTGGAATAGGAAGGACACTCCTTGGGTGGAAGGAGTAGCATTTCACAACAATAATAACGTTACGCTAACGAGTGCGGTGGGAGCGGTGACGGTGAATGTGGCGGATGGTATTGTGGCGGGGTCGGTGAGCGTTGGGGCTGAGACGGAAAGCCCGGTGACGACGGCTTGGACGTTCGGAATTCAGGGGGCGTTTACGGCGGGTGAGTTTAGGGTGGGAGATGGGGATACGGTGACCATGCAGGCGGAAGTTGAAGGGGCGGAGAGTCACAGTGCGACACTGGCGAGCCTGAGTCTGGGTGCTGGGGCGAGTTTTGTGGTGAACGGCGATGGCAGTTACGGGTCGTTCGACTCCTTCGGGATCACGAGCTCGATTAGTAGAACGGCTGCGGAGGACGGAACGAGAGGCACCGTAACGCTCACGAATACGAAGGTGACATTCGGGGACGGTATGATCATCAGCGGTGCGGTGGATGTGATTCTGGGCGGTGAGTACGCCTCGGTGAGCGGGAGCGGGCTGATCTTGTCGGACGGCGCGACTCTTACGATTGGAGAGTTTAATCCGGACGGCCATGCGGACGGGAAGACGTTGGGCGATGTCACGATCGGTGTGGGCAGCAAGCTCGTCATCGGGGACGGCGAAGACTGGAGCAACACGACGGTGCATGGCGATGGCGTCATGGTGTGGGAGGAGCTCGGTGCGATTGGCAGCGGCGGAGTGCGTCTTACTCATCTCCTGGGCGATTCTCTGGGTGAATTGCAGCTTCTGGGCACGCAGCTCACTGCGGGCTCCGACAACGCCGAAAAACTGGGTCATGTGAAGACCCTGACCCTGGGGGATAAGGATAGCACGCTCACCGTGGGCGCCAACCTGGCGAAGAGTAATGAGAACAAGGTGAATGTTGTGTCGGAGGGTCGTGACGGTGCGGCGATCATTTGGAGCGAGGCGTATGATCTGGCTTGGGATGTCACGACGGACGGGGATCTGACCGTGCAGGCGGCGGGAGGCAGCTTCAGCGGCACGCTGAATGGCACGGCTAAGGGGGTCGATGGGCAGACACTCACCATCACAGACGGGGATCTTACCTTGGGGAGTACCTTTACGATTGGAACGGGCACATGGACCATCGCGACGGGCGACGGCGCGGGGCTGGTTCTGAGCAGTGGTTTGGGCGAGGACACGCTGGCGAGCGCGACGGTGAATCTGGGAAGCAATGGCACGCTGACGCTGCAAGGAACGGCGGCGGCTGTGGGGGCGCTGAGTGGTGCGGGCACTGTCAGCGGCACAAACTCCACCCTCACCGTGAACGGCGGTACGTTCAACGGCACGGTCAACCTGGGAGGCTTGACCCTGGGCGGCGACTTCAACCTGACCGCTACGGGGGACAGCTCCATCGATGCGTTGAACATCGCTGAACACGACCTGGCTCTGGGCGAGAGTCTGACCGTCAAGGGACTGGATGGTACAGGCAGTATTACCGGTACGGGCGCGACGCTGACCGTCAACGGCGATGCGTGGGGCAACGAGAAAACATTTGAAGGCACGGTGAGCACGAACCTGGTGTTCACCTCCTCGCTCCAGGGATCGAGCCTCACCGTCACCAAGTTCGGCGGCGGCAGTGTGCAGGTGACCGGGGGCACGCTGACCATCCTCGGCGGGACGGATGAGTCCGGTACTCTGATCCTGGGCGGCGAAGACACCAGCGTGGGAGCTGGGGCTACGCTCGTGCTGGGCAGCGCTGACGGTGCGACCAACGTCACGATCAATGACGACATTACACTGAGCGGCACGCTGGATTTGACGGGCGCGACGGGCGACAAGAAGATCACGGGCACCCTCAATTTGGGCAACAACGAGGCCAGCGTCAATTGGGAGGGCGATCTGGAGGTGGGCAAGCTGGAGGGAGTGTTGGGAGCGGATCTGGCGGTGCATCCGGAAGAGGGGGGAGTCGCCAACCTTACGTTGACCGGCACGGATACAACCTTTACAAACACTCTGAGCTTGGGGACGGGGAAACTGAGCACCAAGGCTGTTGGTGATGGAGAGCATATCCACACCCTGAGCGGGCAGGTGAGCGCTACCGGTGGCGTGGATGTGGGAGAGAACACGACGCTGAACCTCGGCGAGAGCTACAGCTTGGGAGACAGTAACACGGTGGCCGGCACGCTGAGTGTGGCCGGCGGCGAGCTGAATGGCGTGAGAGGCAACGGCACGGTGAGCACCACCGGGGAGCTAACCTTCACGACGGCAGCTGATGGCGGCTTCACCGGTACGCTGAATTTGAACGGAGGAGGGGCTTTGGTAACGGCGGCGAGCGGCATGTCGCTCGGCGCGCTCACCGGCAACGGCACGCTGAACCTGGGGGAGAATCAGACGCTCACCCTGAACGGCTCCCAGGTCGATGCTGAGTTCACCGGTACGTTCGGTGAAGGTACGACGCACAACTTGACCTACACAGGCAGCGGCTCCCAGACCCTCGCGGCACACAATTGGGACACGCTCACCCTGACCGGCACGGGCATTCTGACGCTCAGCGGTGGCACGGTGAATACGCTGGATAGCTCTTCGACCGGCAAGCTGACGGTGAGCGAGAACGGACTGGAGATTGTTGAGTGGGCGTCCGGCGCGAGCCTCTCCTCGTTGACGCTGAACGGCAACCTGACTGTCGACGGCGGCGTGGTAAACGTGGCGGCGGTTTCGGGAACTGGCAAACTCTTGCTGGATCTGAGCGATGATCCCGACGTGACGTTCGCGCGAGCCATGGCGAGCATGACGGGTACTCTGAATATCGAGCTTTCCGGTCTCAGTAGTATCTTGGGGAGCCCGGAAAAGACATACCAATTGTTTGGAGACGCGACGGGTTTGACCCTTCGTGCAGACATGTTCAATTTCACCCCGAGCGATGAATTCAAGGGATGGAAGGTTGCAGTGGATCCTAACACCGGTGTGCTCAGCTTTAGTGTGGACGGCGCTCTCGTGTGGAACGGGAATACCGACTTCACATGGAATGCAACGGGTACGGGCACGGATGAAGACTGGAGTGTGCGTAACGCGCCTTTCTCGGCGACGCAGGATGTTGTGCTGAAGGGGAGCGGAGAAGGAGGGGTTACGGTAACCCTGAATGGCGCGGTGCCTGTACACGATCTGACTGTGGGCGATGAGAACGGCTACGGCACCTACAAATTCGTCAAGGAGACGGACGGCAGTTTGACCGTGGCGGGCAACATGACCCTGAATGACAGCGCTACCTTTGAGGTGGGCGCCACGGTGAACGGAAAGGTGACCGGCAGCGGCACCCTGACGCTCAGTGGCGGCAATGGTGTAAACTACGCCTTCGGAATCCTGAGCGGCGGAGTTAGCGTCACCGGTGAGGGAGAGGGTAACGCTTTCACGGTTGCCGAATTTGACAGCTACGCGGGCACGATCTCCGGTGTGAATATGTCCTTCGATGGCGATGCCGACAGCACCTTCGGCGGTAGCTTCTCGGGCGGCACGCTGGAGGTGAGCGGCACGGGTTCGCTGACCATTCGGAGCACGGACAAGAGCGTGACGGCGAGCAGCACGGACATCGAGGGGGGACTAGTTGTGGCGACGGTAGCAGATGCTGACGGCAATGCGCGGGTGAAGCTCGGCGAGGTGACCTTGGGCGAGACCGGCGCGCTGACGGTTTCCGGCGCGGCTGAGATGAGCCAGTTGACGGGAGATAGCGCCACTTCTTCCATCGGCGGTGCAGGGACGCTCACCCTGCAGGGGGAGAGCAGTAGCACATTCGCCGGAACGCTGGGAGCGAATGCCGCTGATGCGCTGACCCTCAGCGTGAATCTGACAGGCGCCGATGCCAGCCTGACGCTCACCGGGAGTGTCGGACCCGAGGCCGGAGCGGGTAATAGCAGCATCACGGTGAACAGTGGTACACTGAACCTCGGTGCGTTCGAACAGGATAGTGTCAACACCATCACCTTAACGACACTCACCATCGGGAATAACGCCACGGTGGACATGTACACCTCCGGCACGAAGAACATCGGGCACATCGATCTGTCTGAGGAAACCAGCACGCTGGTGATTCATGGCGCCGCAGCGGCGGGAAACACGAAAGATGCGTGGGCCAGTGGAGGATATGCAAGCGGTACGGGCACGATTAAGCTGCTCGGGCTGGGTGAATATATCGTCGGCTTCGGACCAGGCACACCTGGTGACCTTAATGGGTTAATCTTCTGGGATCTGGTGTCGGCGGATGTTAATGCGGAGCATACCATTGGTAAGATCGTTATTGGATCCGACGGCGATACGGCGTCGAAAGTGACGTTCAATGGAGACATGAACGGCAATGCGGGCGCCCATCTCATGGAAAATGTGAAGGAATTGTGGGTAGAGAGCGGAAGCACCATTGACATCTACGCCACAAACGCCTTCGCAAAGAGTCAAAGCTGGACGAATACTCTGCATCTGACGGGTTCCGGATACGGCAATGCTGGTGCCCTACAAGTGACGTATGGTGGCCAGGCCAACATCGCATGGGATATCGTGACCGAGGGGGCAACGACCATCAAAGTGGGTGGGCATGTGGCTTCATTTACGGGTAAGCTGACGGCTGAGAAGGGTGCGGAGGACAATAACACCATCACCAAACTGGGGAGTGGTACGATGCTTCTTACCGGGACCTTTAGCACCGAGGGTGACGGCGGCACGCTGGATGTGGCGGAAGGCACGCTGAAGCTGGACTACACAACGGGAACGGCTTTGACGGGATATGGCATCAAGCTGGCGGATGGAACGACGTTGACACTGGGAGCGGACTCCGATACCTATGAGATTGCCTGGTTGGCAGACAGCGCAGTGGCTGGCGGAACCATTGACGGCAGTGGGAAGACGCTGAAGATCACGGGCGAGGATAACCACAGCAGCGCGGCGAGCGTGAGCGAAGGCGTGAGTGTGACCATGAGCGGCACGGGCAAGCAGACGCTGAGCGGCGCCTTTGCAGGCGCGGACATCACGGTGAGCAGCACCGGCGAATTGGTGTTGGGCGCGACTGAGGAGAACAAGAACGTGGCGGCGACGGGGGATGTGACGCTGACGAGTGGCACGCTTGTTTTCGGGAACGCGACGAACACGGTGGCGGGAACGGTGAGCGGCGTGGGTAACCTGAAGCTGGCTGGCAGCTCAATGCTGAGCGTGGGGGCGATGAACGGCAGCTTTGCGCTGCAGAACGCGAGTGGCACGGCTCTGGCTGGTGGCGACCTGAGTAGCCTGACGATCACGGCAGGTGCGGCGACTGAGGACGAAGCCACCTACACGGGTAATTTGACGGTGGGTACGCTGACGATGAACGCTACGACGGGCACGAACGTGCAGAAGTTGAGCGGCGATGTGACGGCTAGCACCACGGCGGTGACCAGCGGTAACCTGATTGTGGGTGCGGAGAGTAGGATGGTCAACCTCGGGGCTGTGACTGTGGGCGGCACGCTCACGGTGGCTGCGGGGAATGTGAACGCGGGGAGCTTGGAGGGTGAGGGTACGATTGACGGCGCGGGCATGCTTGTGCTGAATGATTCCAATGCGAGTGCGAGCTTTGGCGGCACGGTGAACAGTGGCTTCACGTACGCGGGCGGGGCGGACTATACCCTGACGCAGGCGTTTGGCGGCGGGGAGTTGGCGGTGCAGGGAGGCAAGCTCACGCTGGAGCAGGGTGCGAACGAGGATCTCACGAGTCTGGCTCTGGGACAGGGAGAAACCGGCGCGAATTTGGCGGTGAACAGCGGGAATTTGACCTTGGCGGGTACGGGTGTACTCAATCTGACCAACGAGAATACGCTGACGCTGAAGACGATTCAGGGCGTCGGTGCGCAGAAGCTGGTGTTGTCCAATGACTCTAGCGTGACGGGCGACGGAACGCTGACGCTGGAGCTCACGGCAGATATGCTGACCGGTGCGCAGCGTGGCACGATCACGTTGGTGAGCGGAATGAAGGCGGAGTACCAGGGTCGGATACTCGTGTCCCTCACCGATGACGATAATTACCAGTACGGACGCGTTGCGCTCAGCGATGACGGGAAGCTCATTTGGGGTGATGCGACCGCCCTTGTCTGGGGGCAGACGGGCGGTACGGGAACGTGGGCTGACAACACTGCTTTCGAGGCGGACGGTGACGTGTTCACTACCGGCACCTTCGTGAAATTTGATGGCGCGGTTGAGGATGTGGATAAATCGGTGACGATTGGCAATGACGGTGTGACGACCGGCAAGATGACCGTGACGAGCGGCGAGGGCTGGACCTTCTCCGGCGGCAATCTCACGGTGGGCGGCGCCCTCACGGTGGGCTCGGCTGATCCCGCAAGTGCTGCGGATGTGACCTTCAGCGGCAGCGGATCGCTCACCGTCGGCAGCCTCTCTGTACAGGGTGCGGGTTCTCGGTTGACAATCGGCAATAGTGGAAGTAAGAACTTTGGCAGTATTACCCTCGGTGCTGGGACGGAACTGGTGATTACCTCCGACGCCATGACTGCGGACGGTTGGACGGTGGGTCAGACTATTCAGGGGCTTGAAGCCAGCCTGGTGTTGCAAGGGGTAACTTCTGCTTGGCTTGCTAATCCTGCAGGATCCTTGTTCGCTAAACTAGTGCATACTCAGCAAAGGTTCTCGGAGCCGGGAATTGATCCAACCATTGGGGCGTTGGTACTCCGCAAGAATGGGGATACTCCCACAACTCTTGGAACTGGCACAGCATATGACTATGCATACTATGCGAGTTTTGAGAAAATTGTGATAGAGGCTGGGAACAAGTTCACGGTGGGCGTTGATAGCATTTTTGACGAGGAAAAGAGTCCCAGTTTTGAAATTGAAACGACCGCCGGTACGATGCCGGATGATGATAGTACGCTTGCCGCTATTGAAGCGATAAGGGGTTTTTCAATTGCGAACAAGGTTGAACTGACCGGCGGGACCTCGGGTTTTGCAAAATTTGATACAGGTTCACAAACGATTACTCTCTCCGGAGAGCTCGACTTCAGTGAAAATCACCACACCTTGGTGAAGACTGGCACTGGTACGTTGACGTTAAGCGGAACAGTGGAGAACTCCGGCGTTATTGCAGTGCGAGGAGGTAATCTCAAATTTGAGCGTGCAGCGGAGAATGACCAGCCCGTCGATTTTCGTGGACTTGTTTTGGATGTGAGCGCCGGAGGTGTGATCTTTTCCAATGCCGACAATAGCGGAATTTCTACAGGTCAAGGAACTCGCTACGTTATCGGGGGATTGACGGGAGAGGGAACAGGCTCCGTAGGAGCGGCAAACAGACACTGGACTACCATCGTTATCGATTATAGCGGAGAGAGTGAGTTGGTAGCGGGAGTGAATATGCTTCAACCGGGTGGCACATCCTTTTACGCATCGCTCGAAAAAGCGGGGAGCGGCACTCAGAGAATTACCGGTGTTACAACAGGCGGGAAACAATTCCACGTGTTCGGTCTCTCCGTGACAGGGGGGCTTCTGTCCACCAAGCCATCGGAAAGCGAGGGAAGTGCGGTGGATATACAGACAAACGGATCGATATCGATAGTGGCCGCGGATGGGCAAGACAGTGCCACGCTGGAGACAGGAAGCTTGACTTGCGGCACGTATAGCGGTACCTCACCGACTATTACCGTTGGGCAGGGGGGGACGCTGAGCTTGAGCGGGAATTTGACGGACAGTAATAGTCTTCCTCTGACTGTCAGTGATGGCGGGCATGTGGAAATTGGGGGCTGGTACAGAGGCGCCAATCAGAATGCCAACGGCGGCAACGTTACGATTTCCTCGGGCGGCACGATGACGGTGGGTGGTTTGTTCAGGTCCGGCACGGTGAGCCTTTCCGGTGCGAATAGTGTCCTGACCCTGAGCGATGCGGATGCGGAGACCACGGACAATGCCGGTACGCTGACGGTGAACGACCAAGCGACGGTAAAGGTGGGGGCGAACCGTAGTCTGACGGTGACCTCGCTGAGCGGCACGGGGAGCATCACCGGCACGGCGGATGGCACGGGCACGCTTGTGCTGAATAATGCTGCGGTTTCTGCAGAGGCGATCGGAACAGCGATCAGCACGGGGCTGAAGTTCACCGGCACGGCGAATGCGGAGTTGAGCAACTACACGGGCAAGAATGTCGAGGTGGCTTCTGCTAACACGCTTACGCTGGCGACGGCGTTGGGCAACGCTGAGAACAAGGCGACCGTGACTCTGACGCAGGGCACGCTCGCATTGACCGGCGTCGGTACGATCGGCACGCTGACTGTCGGCACGGAAGGGACGACCCATGCCCTGAGTTTGGGCGCGGATTCGACCATCGATGCGATGAGCGGCACTCTGTCGGCTCTGACCCTGGGCGGCAATCTGACGCTGGGTGCGAGTGCGTTCAACTTCGGGAACGTGGAATTGGGCAGCGCTTTGCGCACGTTGAGCTTCACGGACGACGTCGCGAACGATCTCAGCAACACGTCGATCACGCTGACGAGTCTTGATCATGCGGACAAGCTGAAGCTGGATCTCGACAATGTCCTGGAAACGCTGAAGGATAGGGACGGCGGCTGGAAGTTGTTTAATGTGGGTTCGTGGAGTGACAAGGACAGCTGGAATGAGCGGGTCAGCCTCGGCGAGCATGAATTGGCTGACGGCTACGAGCTGTACCTGGATGAGGACGGCACGCTGTACTACAAGGAGGCTGAGGATGCTTTGACATGGAACGGCACGAGTGACACTTGGCAGGAGGAGGGAGGTGAGCAGGATTGGAATATCGGTGATCACGGCGCCAAGGGCACCTTCAAGGCGAATCGGGAGGTCGTCTTCGACGATACGGCAGTGACGAACAAGGGTATCACCTTCTCCGGCACGCTGGATGTGCTGAGCATGACCGTGAGTGCGAACGATTACAGCTTCACGGCGGCGGAGACAGAGGGTCCGAATGCCCTGAATGTGACCGGGACGCTGACGCTGAACAATGACGCGAGCTTCAATGGCACGGTGACGGCGGGGACGCTGGCGGGTGATGGGATTTTGACGCTGGAAGGAGGATCGCTGACGTTGGGCGAGGGCGGTACCAGCAGCATCGGCGGGCTGGCGATGTCCGGCACGGCGGGGTTGACGATTGGCGAGGGTGCAACCCTGATCACCGGCACTCTGAGCGGCGAAGAGGGGAACAGCATCACGGGCGGTACGCTGACGGTGACCGACGCGGGTAAGATCAGCTTCGCCGGTTCGATCAGCAGCAACCTTAATTACGGCACGGGAGGCACGTTCACGCTGGGCAGTTACGGCAGCGAGGATGTGTCCGGTGGCACCATCTCGGTGACGAGCAAATCGAGCCTGACCATCGAGCATGGCATGTATGCCGGCGACCTGACCGTGGGATCTGCCAATACTCAAACCACGCTGACCCTGAACGGCGAGACCAACACCGTGGGCAACGTGAACATGGGCAAACAGGGGAAGATTGCGCTGGGCGACGGGGCGGCGTTGACTGTGAATGGTAAATGGACAGTCGTTGCTGAGGGCAACAAGAGTCAGGTGATTGGTGGCGAAGGCTCCAAGCTGATCTTCAGCGGGGACGAGACATCAGAGTTCGGCTCCGAGCTGAGCGGGTCGCTCACCCTGGTTGTGGAGGATGGCCGGCAGCTGACGTTGACCGGCGTCGTGGACAGTGGCGTGAGCTATGAAGTTTCCGGCAGTGGGACGAAACTGTCGATGGCGGCTGACACCGGGAGAAGCGACGTGCTCGCCAGCAACATCCCGACCGGTACGGCCAGGCTTGGGACGGTGACGCTGAGTAACGGCGGCACGCTCGAACTGACTGCCTCGACGGGTTCGACGAAGCCGACCACGGGTGTCTGGCTGGCGGATCTGGAGCTGGATGCCTCGGGCGAGGTGACCGTGGATGCGTTGGAAGCCGGCGTTGACCTGTACATCGGCGGATTGGACGGCGGCGGAGAGGGGACGAATCTTACGATTAATGTCGCTGACGGTAAGAATCTCTACTTGACCGGTGCGGAAGGGGGTGTGGAGTTTGCCGGGAATATCGAGCGCGACATCATCTTCCTGGGTGCGGAGGATAGCTATAGCCAGACGCTGTCCGGGCAGGTGGGTGCGGACATCGCCGTGCAGGCGGGGACGCTGACGCTGACCGGCGCCGAGGCGCTGACCACGGCGACCGTAACGAAGGGCACGCTCGAGATGGATGTGGAGGGTGGCTCTACGATCACCACGCTGAAGGGCGGCGAGGCTGGTGCCGGCACCTTGAAGGTGACGGCGAACACGACGGTGAATGGAACGGAGAATTTCGGCAAGGGCACGATTGATGTTGGCGCCGGGCTGGAGCTTGGCGCCGGGCTGACGATCGGCTCGTTGACGGGTAATGGCACGGTGTCCGGCGAGGGACACACGCTCACTCTGACCGGCGAGGGTGTTGTGAAGAATGCGAACTTCAGCGGCAGCGTGGGGGTTGACGTCACCATGAACGGCGCGGGCAGCCAGACCCTGAGCGGGGCGGTGACCGGGGTCGTGACGGTGATGAATGGCACTCTCACCCTGAGCGGGACGTATGGCACGGGCAACCTGACGGTGAGCAACACCGGCAAACTCGTGCTGAGCGGCACGGAAGAAACCGAGCTGACCGGTGCGTTGAGTTTGAGCGGCGGCGAGCTGCAAGTGGCGAAGGGTAAGAGCATCACGCTGGGCGGGACCAAGACCCTCGGCGGCGGCAACTTGACCGTGAATGGTACGCTGAATGTGGGCGCTCTCGGGGAGGACAGCAGCTTGGGCACGTTGGCGCTGGGCGAAGGCGGAGCGCTGCACCTGGGCGCGGGTACGCTGGGGCTGACGCGCTTCGGCTGGGGGGCAAATGCGGAACTCTACGTGTCGTCGACGCAGGAGATCACGACCCTGGATCTGAGCAGTGGCGATTTCGCGGGTTCGTTGTCCAACCTGACCGTGCATCTGGATTGGGAGAAGCTGGAGGGATGGATTCACAGCGGTGACACATACCAGTTGTTCAAATTGGGTGAAGGGAAGACGATGGAGTCTCTCTTGAACAATATCAAGCTCGACTTCGGGACGGAGAACAGCGATATCTGGACGGCCAAATTGCAGGGCGACGGAGAGATTCACTTCACGCGACCTGCGGGTGATCTCATTTGGACCGGCGATGTGGAGGGTGGTGAGCCCGAGACTTCCATGACGTGGGACACCACGGAGAAGGATTGGCACCTGAAGTTTGCGGAGAAGGAAGGCATCAGTCAGGATACCCTGCTGTTCACACAGGGCGACAGTGTGATTCTGGCGGGTACGGCGGACGGAACGATCACGGTGACCATCGATGGACCTGAGGGGGGGAACACCATCGAGGCGACGAATGTGACCGTGCAGGATGGCAGCTACAAGTTCACGGGAGAAACGCTGAACATCACCGGAGAGCTGAAGTTTGAGGGCACTGATGCCGAGAGTTCCACGTTGGAGTTTGCCAATACGACCACCGTGACGGGCAGGCTGACCGGCGGTGAGGGCAACGGCATCACGGTGAGCACCGGCGGCAGCCTGACGCTGACCACGGCACTGGATGGCAGCAGCTACAAGGGCACAATCACGCTGGCCGGCGGATCGCTGATGGCGAACGGCACGGCGAAGGTGCATGTGGACACAGCCGGCGGCACGCTGAATGGTAGCAGCAGTTTGAACGCGACGCTGAGCGGCACGGGCAATCTGACGGCGGAAGGCACGCTGAGTCTGAGCGGCTCGGTTGGTACGCTGACGGTGACCGGCACGGTGACAGGAACCGGCGACGGTTTGAGTGTCGCCGGCGTGAAGGGAACGATCGGCTCGTTGAGCGGCACCATCACGGTGACCGGTGCGGGCAGCGGTGAGGATCCGAATACCTTCGGCGGAGCAGTGAGCGATCTGGCTCTCACTCTGCAGGGAGAGAACTCGAAGCAGATCTTCACGGGTACCGATGTGAACATCACGACGGCCGTAGTGGACGGTGCTCTGACGCTGAGCGGCGGCACGGTGACCACGCTGAGCGGCGATGGTACGCTGACCCTGAGCGGTACGGTGACCGTGGGAGCCTCGGGAGATTCGAGCGAGAGCCACAACTCCATCGGCACGCTGAGTGTGGGCACGGGCAGCTTGATGGTGAACGGCATTCTGAACGTGACAGGGGAGCTGAGAGGCGACGCCACGGGCAGCATCTCCGGCGGCACGCTGACCGTAAATGACGGTACGTATGCCGGCACGCTGGCGCTGAGCGGTTTGACCGTGGGAGACGTGGAAGAGGGTGACCATGCATTCACCTTCAACGGCACGGGAGGCGCCAACACGGTCGGCACGCTGACGGTGAATGACACCTTGACTCTGGGAGGGGAAGGAAGTACGGACGCTGCAATGACGGCGACTTCGCTGAGCGGCACGGGCACGATTTCCGGCGCGGGCACACTGACGCTGGCGAACAGTACCGAGTCGACGGGTGTGCAGACGAACATCAGCACAGGGCTGAAGTTCACCGGCACGGCGAATGCCACGCTGGAGCACTACACGGGCACGGACGTCACGGTGAATTCTAACAGCACGCTCACGTTGACGCCGGCGTTGGGCAACGCTGAGAACAAGGCGACCGTGATCCTGACGCAGGGCACGCTCGCATTGAACGGCGGCGGTACGATTGGGACGTTGGATGTCGGCACGGACGGGACAGTACATGCCTTGGAATTGGGCGGCGCTTCGACCATCGATGGCATGAGCGGCACGTTGTCGAGGCTGAAGGTGGGCGGCGGTCTGACGCTGGGTAAGGGTGAGTTCAACCTCGGTGACGTGACGTTCAGCACGACCGAAGGTCTTCAGTTGAACTTCGCGCTGGAGTACGCAGGCAGCGAGCTGACCGGCACGAAGGTGATGGCGAATAGCTTCGAGAATTTGTCTGAGGGCAATTCGCTGACGGTGAATATCACGGAGGGCATCATCACTGCGCTGAAGAGTGAGATGGGCGAGGGTGATTCTGCAGAATGGCAGTTGTTCGGCGGGGATCTCGTGGACAGCGAGGGAACATGGAAACAGTTCATCGGACTCAGCGGAGACGATCCAGGCGATCGTCTGACCCTGGAGTTGACCAATGAGGGTGCGTTGAAGTTGACCAGTTTGACGGGAACGCTCGTCTGGAACGGAGGAACCAACACTTGGGAAGCCGGCGGCGAGGAGAACGATTGGGATATTAGCGGTCAGCCGACGAACTTCCGAGACGGGAAAGACGACGTGGAATTCGGCGAGCTGACTGAGGGGCGCAATAAGGCGGTTGCCCTTGTCACTTCGCTGACGGCGATGAACATGACTGTGAAAGCCGATGGCTACAGTTTCGCGGGGGATGAAGACGCGGATGTTGAGACCTTGACGATTGCTAAGACTCTGACGCTGGAGCAGGCTGCTACCACGACCACGTTCAGTCTGAACACCACGGCGGCGACGCTGACGGGCGCGGGCGGTCTGAAAGTGGCGGGTGGAATATTTGAGGTGAGCAATGCCATCAACGACGGCTACTCCGGAACGGTTACGCTGGCAGGCGGCACGCTGAGTGCGAGCGGCGAGGTGAAAGTGAAAGTGGATTCAGAGGGCGGTACGCTGCAGGGCGGCGAGGCGGAGGCCGGGACGTTGACTGCGCACCTGCAAGAAGAGAGCGCCGGTGCTTTGACGGCAACCGGATACGTCGATTTGGATGGTACACTGAGCGGTACGCTGACGGTGAACGGTGCGGTGGAAGGAATTGACAACGGTTTGAGCGTGGCAGGCGTGACGGGCGAGGGAACGTTGACCGGCATCATCACGGTGACCGAATCGAGTGAGGACAATACCTTCGGCGGTACGGTGAATCTGACGAGTCTCACCTTGGGCGATGAGCTGGGGACGGGGGCAAGCCAGATCTTCACGGGTTCGACGACCCTGGGCACGGTTACGGTGCACAAGAACAGCACGCTGACCTTAGGCGGCACGGCTACTGTGGGCGATGGCGACTTGACCGGCAAGGGTACGCTCGTTGTGAACGGCACCACCACGCTGAATGGCACGGGCAACACGATCGGCGCGCTGGAATTCGGCGATGCCGGTACGTTGACTATCGGCGGGGCGGGGCACGAGAGCGCTCTTCTGACCTTGACCGGTGCGACCGTGACCGGCGGCACCATCAACGGTATTGGCACGCTTGCGCTCACGGGCGACAACGGCAGCATTGGTAGCGAGATCGCGGACGGCAGCCTGAAGATCACTTCCGGCGGCACGCAGGCTCTCACGGGCGATGTGGACGCCAGCAGCATCACGGTGAACAGCGGTACGCTGAGCCTCGGTGCGCTCACAGAAGGAGTCGCCAGTGCCAACACCATCACCTTGCAGACACTCACCATCGAGAGCGGAACCAAGGTGGATGTGTACACCTCCGGTACGAAGAGCATCGGGCACATCGATCTGTCTGAGGAAACCAGCACGCTGGTGATTCATGGCGCTGCAGCGGCGGGAACAGGAAATGATACTTGGGCCAGCGGTGGTTACGCGAGCGGCGATGGCACGATCGAGCTGCTCGGGCTGGGTGAATATGAGAATGGCGTTAAACAGGGAGCTATCAGCCAGAGAATCTTCTGGGATCTGGTGTCGGGAACGATTGATGGAGAACATACCATTGGTGAGATTGTTCTTGGTTCCGACGGTAGTACGGCATCGCATGTGACCTTCAACGGTGGCATGGCAAACGCTATGTTGAATGGCACCGGTTCCGCCGACCATCATCGCATGGCTAATGTGAAGAAACTGACCGTTGAAGCCGGCAGCTCCATTATTATCGCCTGCAAGGATCTCTTGAGTGAAAGGGGTTCCGATGGCAATACTCTTTACTTGACAGGAGACGGAGGGGATGGAAACGGCGCACTGATAGTCAGGCACACAAACGATGCGGCTGATCCTCACATTACTTGGAATGTTGTGGCGAAAGATGATACGACCATCTCGGTAGACGCTTCTCGCACTCTCACCCTCTCCGGTGAGCTGGATGGCAGCAACGGCAGCGATGGACATACTATCACCAAGAAGGGGACCGGCACGATGGTCTTGGGCAGAACCACGAGCGAGAGTGGAATCACGAATGCCACAGAGAACTCCTTCACGACCAAGGCCGGAAGCACGGGCACGCTGGATGTGGCGGAAGGCACGCTGAAGCTGGACTACACCACGGGAACGGCTTTGACGGGATATGGCATCAAGCTGGCGGATGGAACGACGTTGACGCTGGGAGCGGGCTCCGATACCTATGAGGTTGCCTGGTTGGCAGACAGCGAAGAGATCGGTGGAACGGGCGGAAGCATCACCGGTACAGGGACGCTGGAGATCAAGGGCGAGGGGAACAGCAGCGCGGCGAGCGTGGGTGCGGGTGTGAGTGTGACCATGAGCGGCACGGGCACGCAGAGCATCACGGGGGCGTTTGACGGCGCGGATATCACGGTGAGCAGCGGCGAGCTGGTGTTGGGCGCAACGAATGCGATCGTGCATGCGACGGGGAATGTGACGCTGGATGGCACGCTGACCTTCGGGAATACGAACAACACCATCGACGGCACGATGAGCGGTGAGAGCGGCAGCTTGAAGCTGAGCTTCGGAGCGGAGGGAGCATCGCTGAGCGTGGGCGCGATGGGTGGCAGCTTTGCGCTGAAAGATGCGGAGGGGAATGCTCTGGACGAAAATGACCATCTGGCGCTGAGCATCACGAAGGGCGCGGCTACCGCGGAGGGCGCCACCTACGGGGGTGCGCTGACCGGCGTGAGCAGCATCACGATGAACGCGGAGACTCCGACCAACACGCAGGTCTTCACGCAGGCGTACACCGGCGACGTGGCTGTGCAGAGCGGCACGTTGGAGTTCAGAGCGGAGGAGGGCTTGGCCTTGGGCAGCGCTGAAGTGAGCGGCGGCACGCTGAGGCTCACCAACGGCGGCTCGATTGAGAAGCTGTCGGGCGCGACCGGCACGGTGGATGCTACGGGTAAGGAACTGACCGTGGGCGGCAGCTTCAGCGGAACCATCAAAGCCGACACGTTGAGCGTGGCGAGTGATGCGGGCTTCACTTACAGCGGGACGAATGCGGAGGGCTCCGTCGATACCCTCGACGTCGCGAACGGCGACTTCACGCTGGGTGGTGCGGGCGCAGCCCTGACGGTGGAGAATCTGACAGGTGACAACAAGGTGACCGGCGCGGGCACGCTCACGCTGGCGAACACGGAGGCGTTGGGCGAGGTAAACGCTACCATCGAGAGCAACCTGAACTACACGGGCGCAGGGGCAGTGACCCTGACGCAAGCCTTCGGCGGCGCGGAAGGAGCGAACCTGACGATGGGAGACACCGCGGGCAAGCTGACGCTGAGCGCGGGCGGCAAGATCGGCACGCTGACGACGCAGGCTGCGAACGGCAATAGCCTCGCCTTGGGTGACAACACCACCATCAACGAGATGGACGGCAGGCTGGCGTCGGTGGGTCTGACCGCCGGCACCTTGACGCTGAACAACGGCGGCACGATTGACAGCTTGAATGTCACGAGCGGTTCTCTGGCTCTGAATGGCGGGAAGACCACGCTGGGCGCGATGACCGGCAGCTTGACCGGCTTGACGGTTGGCGGGGCAGCTGATGCAGCGGCTGCGGAATTGGCCTTGGGCAATGGGGAGTTCAGCCTTGGTGCGATTGGGATCAACAAGGCGCTGACCCTGAACCTCAACATCCGACAAGTCGAGGGGTCCCTTGCTCACGGATCGCGAATCCACCAGGACTCGGTTGCGATCAATGAGGGCGGCAGCCTGACGATCAAGCTGACGGCGGAGCAGTTCGGGTATTTCGAGGATGCAGCGTATGACAGCGATTTCGGAGAATACAGGTTGTTCGATAAGAATGAGGGCAACATGGCCTGGACCAGGGACGTTGTGGTGCAAACGGAGGAGGGCTTGCTCGCTGAGGGCGACCTCCTGTACCTCGATGAGAGAGGCTACATCTGCTACGAGAAGGCGGTGGGCAACACGCTCACTTGGAGCGGAGAAGGCGAGGATGCTCAGTGGAGCGCCGATCCGGAGGATAAAGACGACTGGTATCTGGGGAAACATTTGCACACCGCGTTTGACAACGAGAGCATGAGGGATGTGGTCTTCGATAAGGTCGGCCAGGCGAAGCTAGACGTCACCTATGTCGGCGATCTGACTGTCAGCAGCATGACGGTGGAAGACGTCGACTACACCTTCACCGGTCAGGCCGATGAGGACGGCTCGATGGCGACCATCACCATCGGCGATGTGGACAACGGCGGCGATCTTACCATTGACGGCAAAAAGGTGACGGTCACCTTCACCGGGGACGGCAGTGTGACGGTGTACGGCGACGTGACCGGCACCGGCAACCTGGTGGTGGAAGGAGGCTCGGACCTCACCGTGCACGGCTATCTGACCGGCAGCGGCAGTGTGGAGGTGAGCGGCGACGAAACGACTCTCACTCTGAATTCGACAACGGATTACTTTGAGGGCGAGATGCTGGTGAGCGGCGGCACGGTGTACGTGAACGAGACCGGCGAACTCCTGGGAGTGACGGTGAGCAGCGGCAGCCTGGAAATCGGGGTGGATGAGACCCTGACGGTGTATGATTTGGCGGGCGAGGGCGGCAGCATCGGAGGTGACGGTAAACTCGTGTTGGAAACTCGGAGCGGCAGCTTCGCCGGCGATATCGGAGTGGACCTGACCTTCGAGGGCACGAAGTACACGCTCGAGGGCAGCTTTGACGGAACCAAGGATTTGACCGTGAACGGAGGAAACTTCACCATCGCCGGCGCGAACCAGGACGGCGGCACCAGCCTGAGCCTGACGGGTACGGTGAACGTGGGGAGCGACGGCACACTCACTTTGGGCGATGGTAACACCGTCGGATCGGTGAGTGTGGACGGAAGCAAACTGACGGTGAAAGGGACGCTCCGCATGCTGGGCACGGCGAGCAACGAGATCACCGAAACGCTCGCTCTGTCGGGATTAGATGCGGAGGTTACCATGTCCGGCGCGAACAATACGCTGGGGAGTGTGACCGTGTCGGGCGGCAAGCTCACGATGGAGGGCACGACCAACATGATCGCCAACCTTGAGATGTCGAGCGTGAATGCGGAAGTTACCTTGTCCGGCACCACCACGATCTCCGGCGCGCTGACCTACGACAATGGCGACTTGGATTGGAACGATGTCCTGAGCGTCGGCGCTTTGAAGGGCAAGGGCAACCTCGCCGGCGGCAGCATGACCATCACGGGCGGTGCTGAGACCAGTGACTTCAGCGGCAAGCTCACGTTGGATACCTTGACCGTGCAAGACGGGACGGGACATACGCTCAGCGGCGACCTTACGACCGGCGCCCTGACGCTGAACGGCGGCAGCCTGACGATGGCGGATGGAAAGGTCACTGCGGACACGACGACGATTGAGCAGGGCGCTGCACTCGTGCTCAACACGGAGAAGAAGGTGGACCTCGGCAAGCTGAGTCTGAGCGGCACGCTGACCATCGGCGGCGATGCGGATCACGCGGGCGTCAGCTTCACGCTGGAGGACGCGAGCCTGACCGGCGGCACGATCAACGGCTACGGCACGCTCAACCTGACGGGCACGGGCACGATCGGCAGCGCAGTCGGCGACGGCCATCTGGCGGTTGTCTCCTCCGGCACGCAGACCCTCACGGGCGCTGTGAATGCCAGCAGCATCACGGTGGTCAGTGGGACGACTCTGGAGCTCGGGACAGGCACAGAGTCCTCAGGGCAGACCATCACTCTGACCGGAGGCATGACTGTGGCGGACGGCGCAACGGTGACCGTCTATGCCGGTGGTGCGAAGAACTTCGGCGGAACAGCTGACAGAGCCGGCATCACGCTCGGCAAGGGCAGTGAGCTGGTCATTACGGCTGATGCTGTGAGTGGGTGGGCTACCGGCGGCGCCAACTACGTGCGCGGTACGGAGGGCAGCCTGGTGTTGAAGGGACTTGACCTCAGTTATCCCGACCACTCTGCAGACGGGATAAATCTGTTGGAAGCCCTCGTGCACGCAAGAGGCAAGAATGCGACTGTCAATGAGAAATATCTCGGTCAACTCGAGTTGCTTAATACAACGCTCGCTGTGTACACAGATCAGTATACGGATGTCCTCCTCGGTATCGAGACTCTCGTTGTCGACAAGAACAGTACGCTTTGGTTAGGAACAGGCACAGTGTTCAAACAAGCGGCGGCCCCGAATCTTGAGTTTGAAGCCGGCGTTAATGGAGAAGGAAGCAAGATCCAGTTCTACCAAAGCAGCTCCTGTGAATTTGCCTCCGATATCACTGTTTCCGGAAGTGGTTCAATCACCTTCGGAGGTGGTGAAGGTGAGACGAACTGGACAGCGACGTTGAAGGGACAGCTCACTTTGAACGGTGCGACCCTGAAGAAGGCTGGCCCCTCCACGAGTGCTCTGAATCTCGAAGGCACCTTCACCACGGCAGATGAAGATTCCGGCACGCTGGATGTGGAAACGGGAACGTTGAGGTTGAGCTATGAAAGACAGGATGCCCTGACTAACTACGACATCGCGCTGGGTGACAGCACCACGCTGAATCTGAATGGTGCTCGTACGTTCACAGTGAAGAGCCTGACGGGCGGAACGGCTACCATCACCGGCATTGCCGGCAGCACGCTGGAGTTGCTGACGACGGGAGAGAAGAGCACGTCGGCGAGTGTGGGCGCGAATGTGAGCCTGACGATGAGCGGCAGGGGCACGCAGACGATCAACGGTAACTTCACGGGCGCGAACGTCACGGTGAACAGCGGCACGTTGGTGCTGGGCGGTGAGACAGTGACTGCGACCGGGACGACTCTGAACGGAGGCACGCTGAGCCTGACGGGCACGAATGGGGCTTCGCTGGGTACCCTTACGGGCAGCGGCGCGTTGACGGCGACCGGCACGGTGACGGTGAGCGGCGGAACGTTCGGCGGCACGATGGAGACGGGCGGCTTGACCCTGAACGGTGGCTTCACCTACAACGGCGCGCAGGCGACGGTCGGCACATTGAGTGTGGGCGAGAATACCCTGACCCTGAATAGCGCGATGAGCGCGACGAGTCTGGCCGAGGGCACGGGCAAGGTGACCGGCGGCGGCACGCTCACGCTGACAGGCGCGACGGAGACGGCTGTGACGGTTGAGACGAACCTGACGACGGGAGCCGGGGCAGTGACTCTGAACAGCGCGTTCGGCGGAGCGCGCGGCGCGGATCTGACGCTCGGTGCGGGCGCGGTGACTCTGAACGGCGGCGGCAAGATTGCCACGCTGACCACCGGAGCCGCGGGCAGTCTCACGCTGGGCGGCAACACGAGCATCGCGGCGATGGACGGCGACCTGACGAACCTGACACTGAACGCGGGCGAACTCGACCTGAGCGCACTGAGCGGCGCGACCTTGGGAACGGTGACGAGCACGGCGGAGGCTTCCATCAAGGTGGGTCTCGTGGGCGGGGAGCTCACGCTGCTCAATGTGACGGGGCTGACGGATGCTTCGAAGCTCACGATTGACCTGAGAGGCCTTGACCTGGAGGAACTGAACAATCAGCAGCTCTTCGAGGGTGGTCTGGTTGGGCCGGATGGCTGGAAAGACAACATTGTGCTGGAATACGGCACGCTGCC
>CANQJI010000036.1 GCA_947624205.1 uncultured Akkermansia sp.
ATCCCACGCTTACTCTTCGTCGCATTCCTCAGCAACCCCTTCCTGTACAACTCCCCGTCACTCTGCGGCATCGTCCGGATATACACCGCCGCTGTCGCCCTCTGTAACCGCGTATCAAAATTCCTCAAGAGTCGTTTGATACAACTGCAAGGCTTATTTCATTGCGATCGCGGAGAAAGAACCTCCTTCAGAGAGCTATTGCATCAATCGACATTTTAGTCGAGTTGCAAATATCTTTCTATTGTTCTTTTAACTTTTTTGTCAGATGTTTTCATATTCCATAGGATGTGATCGATCACTCCGCTCTTCTTTTTTTCATTGGCACGAAGGTGCAGAATTTACAGGAAAAACATTGTTTTTTCATCTCGTGACCGTTGCCATTCTGGCGTATTTTATCACGTCGGACACCTCTAAAAAATCGCCATTCTTTGAGAACACAAAAAACGTAGGGGAATTTGCCTCCTTTTTTGAGAGATTCTTTTCTATTGGGCTCGTTTTTCCGCTTAACTGGCACTCTTTCCCCCTCGTTTTCCCGCTCGAGGAGTTTTTGGAGGTGCCCCACATCGTGAGTCATCGAGTCAAGGAAGATTCTCAAAGAACAAAAAAGCATACAAAAGATGACAGAAAAGGTTAAACTTCAACAAACGTGAGCATATCGTAGTTGAAGCTTGCAATCCTTGCGAGATTGTGCTACGTTGGAAGCATGGGAAACGTACGTGTTTGCGGGCAAGAAAATTTGCCCACTCAACCCTCCCTTTTTCTCCCGAACAGGTTGGACTATTTTACGCGCGTGGCGCTGGAGCATGCGCTTGGCGGCGTCCAGAAAGTCGTTTATCTCGTAGAGGAGGATTTGCGTCCCGCGGATGCAACCCTGAGCGGCATCCCTGCCGATCGTCTCATCACTTTTAATTTTCGCACCAGCAAGAGCCTCGAGTTGCGAGAAAAACTGATGATGCATCTGCAGAGCGGTCTGCATTTTGTCTTCCTGCCGGGGCGTCCCGCTCAAATTTCCGGCTGTCTGACGGATGTCCCCAAGCCGTTCCTTATGCAGCTCAGCTCCCTGCATATTTCGCCGGTTCCAGTGTATGCCGGATTCTACCGCAAGAGCATCTGGCGGGCATGTACGAGTGATCCGCAGGACAGTGATTGGTCTGTGCTGCATATTTTCCCGAAACTCGCTCCCGGTCCTCAGTGCGGCGAACGTATGTTGGAAGTGTGGCTAAATGCCTCAGCCGAGCATTATGCTGAACACCCCTTGCTGGAGAAATCCCTGCCGCGCCTTCTGCTGGAGGGAATGAAGCACAACCCTAGCTCAGAGCTCATTGATGGGATGGATGCTTCGCGTCTTAATTTCACTAAACTGCTTGGTGCATCTCTGGCATTGGCAAGGGAACTTAAACGCACCGTACGGGAGCCACGGCTTGGAATCATTCTGCCACCGGGCAAGGGTGGCATGATCGCCAATTACGCCTGTTTTTTTGCCGGCATCGTTCCGGTTAATATTAATTACACCTCTTCAGAAACCGCTTTTCACAGCATTGTGAACCAGAGCGGCATTCGCCACTTCATCACCGCGCGGGCGTTCATGAGCAAGCTGCCGCAGTTCCCGTGGCCGGAGGAAGAAAAGATATTACATTTGGATGCCTTGCTCCGTGGAATTGGTGCTGCCCGTATCGCGGGGTGGGTTGCCTTCGCCAAGGTGGCGCCTGTTCCGGTCATCGCTCACACTTTTAGGATGGACGAGAGCAGTGGAGATGATGAAGCTGCCTTGCTCTTTACCTCCGGCTCCTCCGGCGAACCAAAGGGCGTGGCTTTCACGCACCGCATGGTCGTCGCAAACATCCTGCAACTGCTCAGCAAGGTATATTTGCCTCCGGGCAGTCGCTTCCTGTGCAGTCTTCCCCTCTTCCACAGTTTTGGTCTTACAGTCTGTACTCTTTTGCCGGTTTTCTATGGGTTCAGCATGGTGACCTACCCCTCGCCTCTGGAAACAAAAACGCTTAACGATCTTATCGAGCGCCACCAATGCACCCTGGTGCTCACTACTCCTACCTTTGCCCGTGCCATGCTTCGCCGAGCGGGCGCAGACACCTATCGCAGCGTCAAATACTTTATCGTGGGTGCGGAGAAACTCCAACCGGATCTAGCCGACGAATTCCGTGCGCGCTGCGGCGTAAACCTGCTGGAAGGGTATGGGCTCACAGAAACGGCACCCGTTTGCGGCGTTAATCTACCGAACGCCGAGCTGCTGCCTACGACGCCCTACTACGTGCCTGCCACCTGCGCAGGGAGCGTAGGGCATGTTCTGCCCGGGTTGGCTATCCGCATAACGGATCCGGATGACGACGAGCGTATTTTACCCATATCTGAGCGCGGCATGATTTGGATGAAAGGTCCCCAGGTATTCCACGGCTATACCGGCAACCCCGCTCTCAATGAAGGACTCTTCCGCGACGGATGGTTCAAAACAGGCGACCTCGGCTCCGTGGATCTCAACACCTTCCTTACCCTGGCTGGGCGTTGCTCCCGCTTCTCCAAGATTGCCGGTGAAATGGTTCCTCACGAAGTTGTGGAATTAGCTATTGAAACCTTTGTTCAGAATCTTCGCTCTCCTGAGCAGGAAGGACAACGCAGCGTTGCAATCGTCGGCGTACCGGACTCTCAGAAGGGGGAAGCGCTTGTTTTACTCTCCGCTGTGCACCATGGCAACCTCCCTCATGCTCTGGACGCAATACGAGCCCATCTTGCGGCGCAAGGGTTGCCTCGCCTGTGGAGTCCGCGCGAAATCATCCCGGTCGAAATAATCCCCACACTTCCAACGGGTAAACTGGATTTGCGCGGCTGCCAGATGCTTGCCTACGAAGCTCTGGAAATCAAGCCCTAGTTCTGCTCTATGTCGTGTGACAGAGCAAGATTCAAGCGGAAAATCGGGAGGTAATCCGTATTCCGTTCAATCCTTTTGGCTTGCCAAAGGAACGGTATGTGCGATAATGACCAAGGTTCAGCCATGCAGAACGAAACGGCGGCATATTACAAAGAGCCTACCACCAAAGAGTGGTCGAGCTTCTGGACGCTTGTTGCGGTTCAAGCACAGAACGCTTTCAATGAGAAGGCGGTGCAGTTCTTGCTGATACCGCTCGGGGTGTGGCTGTGGGGTGCAAGCGGGAGCATGCTGGAATACGGACTTGGAGCCATCTATGTACTGCCTTACATCCTTTTCTCTCCGCTGGTGGGGTGGCTGGCAGATTGCTTTTGCAAGACGAGGATTATTCAGGTGATGAGTTTTGTGCAGCTCTTTGTGATGAGCTGTATGCTCTTCTGTTTTTACCAGCACGACATGTATGCCGCCATCGTCTGGTTCTCCATCTTTGCGATACAGGCTACGATCCTGAGTCCGGCGAAGAAGGGAATCGTGAAGGATCTGCTCGGGTCACGTTACCTGAGCTATGGATCAGGCATCATTGAGATCAGCATGGTCTTTGTATTGCTGCTGGCACAAATCGGCGTGTTCTTTCTCTTCAGCTACCTGCTGGATTATTACACGACGCAGCAGGGGGGCATGGCGGAGCAGGAAGCCGGCTGGAGCGCTGTAAAACTTCCCACTTGGATCTTTATTTCTCTAGCAGGGGTGGTGGCGCTCGCGTCCTTTGTACTGCCATGTTACCCCGCGAAGCAGACGCGCCCCTTTAGCTGGTCGCTTTTCTACGAACACTTTGTTCAGATGAAGTACCTGTGGCGCGATCGCCAGCTGCGACTGAGCGAGATAGGCATCAGTTACTTCTGGTGCCTGGCGGGCAGCCTTTTCCTCATTCTCATCCAGATTGCAAAGGACATGCAAATCAGCCATCCGGATGTGGATTTCAGCTTACAATGCGGTATCCTCATGGCGTGGTTGGGAGGGGGCGTGGTTGTCGGCGGGGGCATTGCCTCTCAACTTTGCAAGGGAAAGAATGAGCTGGGACTCATCCCTCTGGGTGCCATTGGCGTGACCATTTGCACCCTTATGCTCTCCCTGCTGGATGTGGAAAGCACGGCAAGTCATGTTTTCCTTACCCTCACGGGGGCATTCGGAGCGGCATACCTTGTGCCGCTTAATGCGTTTTTGCAGGACAACTGTGATCCTGCCAACCGCGGCAACATCATCGCGGCGGGCAATCTTTTTGACAACCTCATGGGACTCGGCGCGGTGGGACTCATGTGGATAATGCATGCATACGGAGCAAAACCTCAGGGGCAGTACTTCGTGCTCTTCCTCATGAGCGCGTTCATTATGGCAACTTCGTTGCGCCTCATCCCTCAAGAGTTCATTCGCATGATCGGCATATGGTGCATGCGACTATTCTACCGTCTGCGCGTCATTCACCCGGAGCGGATTCCGGAGCGGGGGGGAGCCCTGCTCGTTTGCAACCACGTCACTTACGCTGATGCCCTCTTCCTCACGATGGTCTGCCCACGTCCGGTTCGCTTTATCGTAGCTGAGGAATTCATGGTGACGCGGATGCTGGGGTGGATTTTGGAAATCTTCAATTCTCTGCCCATTTCCAGTAAAAATCCGCGCGAAGCCATCCGCAGCGCTGCCTTGGGACTGGCGCAGGGAGATCTTATCTGTATTTTCCCGGAGGGACAACTCACACGCACAGGCTGTTTGACTCCCATCCGTCGGGGACTGGAAACGATTGCCCGTCGTACCAAAACTCCGGTCATCCCCATCTACATGGACGGTCTCTGGGGCAGTATATTTTCCTTCTATCGTAGTCGTTTCTTCACCAAACTGCCTCGCCAGGTTCCTTACTCATTCACTGTGGCAATCGGTGACCCCATGGATCCCCAGCAAGTCACTACCGAAGAAGTGCAGCGCGCCATGCGTGAACTCTGTGCACAGTGTCTGGAAAGTGGCGACACAGGTAATCGCGAATGGCTCATCCACTCCCTCGAACTCATCGGAAGCAAGCCGCTCGTACACTGTGCCGGCTTCTCTCTCTCCGGCATCCAAGTGGCGGCAGCCGTCATCGCGCGTCAGGCTCCGGAAAACTGCCCGGATGTCGTTGCCTCATGGCTGAATATCCTCATTGAGCTCGCGGCTGATGTGCAAAACTTCCACCGTGCGTGGCTGAACGCCGGGCAAGTACACCGCGTGAACGCTCTGAAGGAGGGACGCCATGCACTCCTCACGACTGTGGGACATGGCGAGCCGCACGAGCCGATTCTCGCCGTTCTCTGGCCTATCATCACGCATACTCCGGTACATCTCATCAGAAATGAACGAGAACCGATTGACCTCTGCATCTCCCAGATTGTAGGGAGTTCGTATATGCGTGGTATCCTCATGAGAGCTGTACCGCCGCGTCAAATACCCTTCTTTGATTTCTCACAAGGCGCTGATATTTCCACTCCTAACACCCGCTGGCGTCCCTGTCTGGCTACGCCTGAAGGCATTGTGATCTCCATGAGCATGCGCCGCAGTGTGGTGCTCATGAGTGATGGTACCATCCAGCTTGGCGCCCGCCCTCGAACGCTCGGCCTTCTCCTTCCGGGCTTTACGGTAGTGGAACAAAAAGGCTCTGTTGAACCGCGCATCGCCGGTCCTTCTCTCAGCTCCCCATTCCCCCTGCCCAAGAAGCTATACATCGATGAAGGGTCGTTCCTCGCACGACTTGCCTAACCCTCCCCTCACCCCTGACAAATTACTGAAATGCCTTTCATCCTGAAGAAAACCGGCGCCAATATTGTTTTTTGGCTCCGTTGTTCTCGCGTTTACGCTTTGCCAATGACTCTGTTGAGCTGGTCCGTGGCTTTCATCTATTCGCTGCAACACGGAGGAGACATCCTGTCGGGCATCCTGGTCCTGCCGGGCATTGCTCTCATGCACCTTGCGACCAACCTGATCGATGATCTGCTCGACTATCCTTTGTTGATACGGAATGAGGAATTCCGCCGGCATGCGCCGGAAACGAAGTGCGATTACCTCACCAGTGGCAGCACAAACCTGCAGAAAATGTGCCTGTGTATCATCCTGTTCATCGGTATGGCAGGTGCAATCGGCCTCTTCCTGGCATGGTACTCCGGTCCTTGGGTGTTTGCGTTCATGCTGGGAGGACTCGTCATCGCTCTGAGTTACCAGTGGTGCTCGCTGCATGGTTTGGGAGAAGTATCCGTATTCGCTGCCTATGGTCCCCTCTTTTTTTGCGGCGTTTACTATGTGATGACAAGTAGCTTCTCGGCAGAAGTGCTCCTGCTGGCCGTGAGTTGTGCGTCCTTTGTCGCGTCTGTGCTCTATGCTCACATGATCATGGATTTTGAGGGCGACCAAAGTCACGGAAAACTCACTCTTCCTCTCGTAGTGGGCTCTAAATCCGGTGCCCTTGTCGGGCTTCTCCTATTCTACACACTCGGCTACAGCGCTACAATCGTCATGGCGTTGCAAACAGGCAAGTTGGTCTACCTGCTTCCTCTGCTCACTCTGCCGCTGGTAATGGATTTCTACCTTTCTCTGCGCCGCTACATTGCGGATAAACTCCACCTCCCGATCATTCGTCCTTGGCATTACCCGCTTGACAACTGGGGTGAGATGAGCCGCACACCCGATGCCCCCTTCTTCTTCCGTATCTACTACGTGCGCAATATCGCCACGTTCTACGTCGCCCTCACGGCGCTGGCTTGCGGCATCTGAGAAACGCTCAATGCTGCGCCCCGCATCACCCCCACCCTCGCCCGCTCCGAGTCACCTCTTCTGGCGACGAGTTTTATACTCCAGCATGGCAAGTTGCTTCGCAATGGATGCCTCCAGGCGCGTCTGCTCTTCGCGGGAGAGCACAGAACTCTCATTACGCAATCGCGAACGAGCCTGCTCAATGGCGGCGTTGATGGAGCCGGGATCCATTTCATCCGCATTCAATGCTGTGTCGGTGACGAGGAGAGCAGTGTCATCTTCCACCTGAAGGAACCCTCCGCCGATGAAGAGATTCACACTCCCTCGGTCGACAGAAGCACAGGAAAGCTCTCCATTCTGTACAGAGGTAATCAGCGCTGTATGCCCGGGAAGGATCTCCAACTGCCCCTCTGCGGCAGGCAACAGGATGCTGTGCGCCTCAGTTTCCAACACTGTGCGCAGCGGGGTAATGATTTTGAAATGCAGGGGCATAAGCTCATCAGTTCTTCTCTACGGTATCAATGCCGCCTTTCATGTAGAAGTTGCCCTCCGGCACACTGTCCCACTTACCGTCCAGAATTTCAGCAAAGCCGCGGACAGTCTCAGCGACCGGTACGTACTGTCCCTTGATGCCGGTGAACACCTCCGCCACACTGAAGGGCTGGGAGAGGAATCGCTGAATCTTGCGCGCGCGGCTCACCGTGAGCTTGTCTGCCTCCGAAAGCTCATCCATCCCCAAAATGGCGATCATATCCTGGAGGTCTTTATAACGTTGCAGCGTCTGCTGCACCCCACGAGCCACTCTGTAGTGCTCCTCTCCCACCAGTTCCGGCGAGAGGGCTTTGGAGGTGGAAGCAAGCGGATCAACAGCGGGGTAAATTCCCTGGGCCGCAAGAGCTCGCTCCAGCACCACGGTAGAATCCAAGTGCGAGAACGTGGTTGCGGGGGCAGGATCCGTCAGGTCGTCTGCCGGCACATAAACAGCCTGCATAGAGGTGATAGATCCCTTGCGGGTGGAAGTGATGCGCTCCTGCAGAGCCGCCATTTCTTCCGCGAGGTTCGGTTGGTACCCCACGGCAGACGGCGTGCGCCCAAGCAGAGCGGACACCTCAGAACCGGCCTGAGAGAAGCGGAAAATGTTGTCCACAAAGAGCAACACATCGCGATTCTCCTCATCGCGGAAATACTCGGCCATGGAGAGAGCGGACAACGCTACGCGGAGACGAGCTCCCGGCGGCTCATTCATCTGCCCGTACACGAGAGCCACTTTAGAATTTTTCGGATGCTCCTGGTCAATGACGCCGGATTCGCTCATTTCGTTGTAAAAGTCGTTCCCCTCACGAGTGCGCTCACCCACGCCGGCGAACACGGAGAGACCTGAGTGAGCTTTGGCGATGTTATTGATCAGCTCCATGATGAGCACCGTCTTGCCCACGCCGGCGCCACCGAAGGAACCGGCCTTGCCGCCTTTCAGGAAAGGGCAAATAAGGTCAATCACCTTGATGCCGGATTCCAACACCTCGGAAGACGTGGTCTGCTCCTCCAGGGAAGGTGCTTCACGGTGGATGGGGTAGCGTTGCGTATCGGTGAGCTGTCCTTTCTCATCCACAGTCTCACCGAGCACGTTGAAGATTCGTCCCAGCACCTTCGGCCCCACCGGCACAGAGATAGGCGCTCCGGTATCCACTGCCACCATCCCTCGCTTCAACCCGTCCGTAGAGCTCATAGCGACCGCGCGCGCCCATCCATCGGGCAAATGCTGCTCGACTTCAAGAGTAAGCTGAGTCGGCTTGCCATTCACCTCGTAATCAACGGTGAGAGCGTTGTAAAGCGCGGGCATTTGCGCGCCGGAGAAGTCGATATCGACCACCGCGCCGATGATCTGTACAATTTTACCTGTGTTCATGGTGATTGGGAGAGGGATTGTTCTGTGTTTGAAAAGGGGTTACTCCATGGCTTTCATGGCAGTTGTGATTTCCAGCAGCTCATTGGTGATCTGCGTTTGCCGCGCCTTGTTGTACTCCAGCGTCAACTCGCCGATGAGAGTCTTCGCGTTTTCCGTGGCAGACTTCATCGCTACCATCCGTGCAGATTGCTCGGAGGCCTTGCCCTCCAGCAGCAGCTGCGTGAGCAGGTTGCTCACGTACAGTGGCAGAATAGATGCCAGCAGATCCGCCGGTGTCGGCTCCAGCAAAAAGTTCGGGTTATCGCTGTCCGGCAGAGCATCCTGCTCGGCCACGCGCAGCAGATCTCCCGGCGTAGTCGGCAGTAGTGTTCGCCTCTGTGGGCGCTGCACCATCACATTGATAAACTTCTGGTAGAAGACCTCCACACGGTTGTAGCGCCCTTCCTCAAATCCGCGGCGCAGGACTTCAAAAATCGGCTTGAGCTCCACCTCGCCTACGGCATCGCTCACGCTGAACACGTATTCCACCTGCCGTCCCAGACGCCGTAACGTGGGCGCCAGCTTAGTGCCAATGCACATGACATCCGCATCCGTCGGCATCTCATTGATTACCTCTCGCAGCAGGTTGGCATTCAGTGCGCCGCAAAGCCCCTTATCCGTGTTGATCACCACCACAAGGGTGCGTCCCTGCTCGCGCGTCTGCATGAGAGAGGCGCCGCCCTGCTCAATGACGGCGCCGAGGTGACGCAGCACATTGGCCAGAGCGCTGATGTAGTCCCTCCCACGCAAGGCAAGTTCCTGAGCCCGACGCATCTTGGCAGAGGCGACCATCTGCATCGCCTTTGTGATCTGCGAAGTATTGCGCACCGATTTGATACGTCGCTTGATGTCGCGCAGGTTACCCATAATTTACAGCTTGCAAGCGGTTACTACGTTGAAAATCAGAGACGGGAAATGAAAGACTCCATGAACGACTTGAGCCGAGCGTCCAACTCCGGAGTAAGTTCGCGCACGCGTTCGATCTCCTCCAGCAAATCCGGCGCGCTGCTCTGAGCTTCCTCCTCCATTTGCGCGCGCACGCGGCGAATGTCCTCCACAGCCACCCCGTCAAGGAAACCTTTCTGGATGGCGTAGAGGTTGATCACCTCAATCCCGAGGGATTTCGGCTCATATTGCCCCTGTTTGAAAAGCTCCACAATGCGCCGTCCTCTCTCAAGTTTGGCCTTGGTAGCCGCGTCAAGGTCAGAGCCGAACTGAGCGAACGCCTGTAGCTCCTCAAACTGAGCAAGATCCAACTTCACAGATCCGGCCAGTTTCTTGATAATCTTCGTCTGAGCGCTGGAACCCACACGACTCACAGAGATACCCACGTTGATGGCCGGGCGCACACCTTGGTAAAAGAGATCCGTGTCCAGGAAGATCTGCCCATCGGTGATGGAAATCACATTGGTCGGGATGTAGGCCGACACGTCGCCGGCCTGCGTCTCAATGATAGGCAATGCGGTGAGTGATCCGCCCTTGCGCCCGCCCTGAGTGTTGATGCGAGCCGCGCGTTCCAGCAGACGGCTGTGCAGGTAGAATACGTCACCCGGGTAGGCCTCGCGCCCGGAGGGTCGCCGCAGAATAAGCGACACCTGGCGGTACGCAACAGCGTGCTTGGAGAGGTCATCGTACACGATAAGGGCATCTTGTCCCTGATCCATGAAATACTCACCCATGGCGCAACCGGAATAGGGCGCGAGATACTGCATGGCAGCGCTATCGCTGGAGGAAGCAACCACAATAATGCAGTACGGCAACGCACCGCTCTCCTCAAGTTTTGCCACGAGGCGTGAAACATTGGCGCGTTTCTGCCCCACGGCCACATAGATACTCAGCAAGGGTCTGTGCCCCGGCAGCTTGCCCTCTTCAGCAAGTTTATTCTGGCGAGCCTGGGAAATAATAGTGTCGGTCGCAATGGCAGTCTTGCCGGTGGAGCGATCGCCGATGATAAGTTCGCGCTGGCCACGCCCGATGGGAATCATGGCGTCAATAGGAAGCAGCCCCGTCTGGACCGGCTGATTCACTCCCTGGCGGGAAATGATGCCGGAAGCAATCTTCTCCACCGGGTAAAACGTGGTCGGCTCAATAGGGCCCTTTCCATCCAGCGGATTGCCCAGAGTATCCACCACTCGCCCCAGCAGTCCCGGTCCCACCGGCACGCTCAGCAGGCGCCCCGTGGTCTTGCAGGAATCTCCCTCCTTGAGGGCAGATCCCTTGCCGAGCAGCACGACACCCACCTCATTCTCTTCCAAGTTCATGGCGAGGCCCATCGTACCCTCCGGGAATTCGATCATTTCATTGAGCATGGCGCCACTGAGGCCTTCAATGTGCGCCACACCATCTCCGATGGATTTGATCGTGCCCACATTTTCACTCACGGCTGCCGTGCTGATACCGCGAATCTGCTCTTCGAGTTCTTGAACGATATTGCTCATAGGCGTGTGTAGGGGAAAAGTTTCTTGATAGTGAGTTATGGCTGAAGGGAGGAAAGACGCTGGATACGCGCGCGGACGCTGGCATCGGTCACTTCATCACCGATGCAAACGCGGATGCCGGCAATGAGTTCCGGCTGCACCTGCCAGTCGTAGCGCAATCCGGGTTTACGAGCCTCAAGTTTGCTGCGGATCTGTGCCTGCTCCTCTTCCGTGAGCGGCACAGCGCTGGCAATAATCGCCTGCCGCCTGCTCTCCGCCATTCGCACGAGTTGTGCGAAAGCAGTGAGCAGCTCGAGATAATGACGCGGACGCTTTTGGGACAGAGCCGTTGCCACGCGACGCACGGCATCCTCCTGCAGCCGGTCGTTCTCTCCCATGCAGAGTCGCAACAGGCGGCGCGCTTGAGCTTGGATGTCCTTGCTGATTTTCATGACACAGGGGAAAAGCGGGAAATCAGGGGAGATGACGGATAGCCTCGGCGTTGATGGCGCGGTGATCTGCCTCGGAGAGTACCTTGCCGGTGACTTGTTCCGTAGCCAGTGCGACAAGACGGGAGAATTCCGCGCGCAGCGCTTCTCTCTGCAAGCGCGCATCCGTTTCAGTCTGAGCCTTAGCCTGGGAGCGGATGCTATCGGCCTCTGCCTGAGCTTTCGCGGTGAGGTCATCGCGAAGACCGGATGCCACCTGACGAGCGTGCTCCAACTCCGCCCTGGCCTGATCCCGGGCCTCGCCGACGATAGAGCCTCCCTTTTGTTTGACTTCGGAGAGTTCTTTTTCACTGCGGGCGTGCATGGCTTCTCCCTCCTCGATCCGCTTGCGGCGTTCTTCCAACTGCCTCATCACGGGTTTGATGCCGAAGAAGACCACTACCGCCACAAGGATGGCAAAAGCGATGAAGTGAGCGATGAAAGCCTCAGTGTGCAGACCGAACTGGTCCACCATCTCAGAAAGACTTGCGGCGAGTACGTACATGGCGAAAAAAGGAAGAGAAAAATACCGAAAAAAGAAGCGCCCTTCCCCGCCGGGGTCGAGTCCGAAGGACCTGCCTCCGGCGGGGAACAGGGAAAGACGTCAGCCCATAAAGATGGCCACGAAAGCCACACCCTCCACCAGAGCGGAAAGAAGGATGGAAATCACGAGCACCTTACCGAAGGAAGCGGGGTTGCGCCCCGTGGACTCCGCGGCTTTCATGCCGATAAGCCCGATGCCGAGGCCGGCGCCAAGCACCACGAGCCCCGCCTTAGCGACGGCTTCTCCTGCAGCGGCTGCTTCTGCGATAATTGATAACATGTTTTTCGATATATTGGGTTTGTTGTTATTCTTCCCCGGACTCCACGCATTGCTCCATGGTCCGCCCGGGAAAAGGGGATCTATGCGCCGCTGTGTTCTGCTGCCTCCTCTTCATCATCGCCCACCTGGGTTTTGAGGAAGATCACCGTGAGCATCAAAAACACCAACGCCTGCACAAAACCTACGATGAGCTCAAGCGCCATAAACGGCAGCATGGCCGCAAAACTAATGCCCCCCATCTGCTCCAAAATGGCCTCGCCGGCAAAGATATTGCCGAAAAGTCGCGCAGCCAGCGCCACGGGACGGATGCAAATGGAGAGAATCTCTATGAGCCCCACAAAGAAGAAAATCGGCAATAGTGCGTATTTCAGAAACCCCGTCAATCCCCCCTTCGGACCGAAGGTATGCGAGATGAAATGAGTGAGCCCTTGCTCGCGCATCACCCAGATGAACCACAGGACGGCGTAGAAGAAGCCAAGGAATATGGTGACGTTCAAGTCCGCGTTTGCCCCGCGCAGCAATGGTTGCCCTCCGTAAGTAATCTCCCCCACTCCCGGCAGCAGTCCCATGTAATTGCTCACCAGAATGAGCAGAAACACGGTAGCAAAATACCAGAAGTACTTCCGCGCCAGCTTTGGCCCTGCCAGGCTCTCCACAAAATTGTACAACAGCTCAAATACCCACTCCACCGCATTCTGCAGACCATGCGGGATGCGCTCCATCTTCCGCGTCGCAAGCCGCAAAATAAGGGTTATAACCAACACCGCCGCCGCCAGCATGACCAGCGAATTGCTGATGGGCAAACTGTGCCCCTCCCAAAAGGGAATCGGTATCTCCCAGAGCACAGGCGCTCCGGCGCTCAACCCCTCATGCCCCGCCTCTGCGCCGCTCGCCACTGAGCACAAGCTCAGCATTGCCGGACATGCCTTTGTGATAAACTGCCGCATTGTTCAATCTCGCACTCTAGCACTCTACCCGCTTGCTGTCAAGTGAGAAATTCCCAACGTGACAGTTTTGTCTCGTTGCTCATGGTCTCGAAAAAGAAAAATTTAACTGAAGACACATATCACTCAAAATGAGCCAATAAGCAGGAAGATCGATATTCTTTCTATCAAAGGGAGGAAAAAGACACGTGCTGTAAGCGGTAAGATTTTTCTCAATTGGGAGATGTTTCCTTGACTTTCGGCGCGATTATGAGAAACAATCTGCAACAAAGAAAAGATAACCAGACCAACGAAATCATGAGTGGAGCAGGAACAGAATGCTGTCAGTTGATGGAGACTTACAGCGACTCCATCACCCTGGAATGGGATGTCGATGATAGAATTTGGATCGGCTACGCATCAGCGCTTCCAGGATGTTCCGCGCACGGCAAAACACGAGAAGAGGCTCTATACGAAATCAAGGAGGCAATCGCCTGCTACCTCGATGCAGAACTCGAAGAAAAACCAAGAGGATCATGGAAAAATATCCCGTAAAAACCTATCCCGTCGATATGGAGAAAATCAAGGCTCTTGCCCCGCGCTACCCGCGCCACATCCGATGGAGCGATGGGGATCGGTGCTACATCGGCTCCCTGCCGGACCTCTGCGGAGACTGCTGCCACGGCGACACCCCGGAGGAAGTCGCCAGCCAGCTCACCATCTGCGCTGAAATGTCCCTCGAAACAAGCGCCAAATTCGGCTTCCCCTTCCCGGAGCCCAGCCGTTCATAGGAGTTTGACTGGCTTGGATGAGCGCGATCGAGTAGGGGGGCTTTCGCCCCCCTCTCACACCACCGTACGTGCCTTTTGTGGCATACGGCGGTTTCTCGGCGTGTGACTGGTCCCGGAACCGTTGTTCCTACCGCAACTCTTTTCTCTCTCCTCGTCAGATACCCTGACAACTCCTCCGCACCGTTATGTGGATTCGGACTTGCACCGCTTTCCATCCCTCGGTCGAGGCCTCGTACATTTCAGTACTTCTTGGCTCTGCTGCTATATGTTCTGAGATTTGAGTGGTTGCCCACGCCGGATTCAGCCCTTCCCACCGGGGTTGTTCGTCATGGTGGTACTATGGCCTCTGCTGACTCCCGACAGACGGTTTGCTCCGCAGCGCTTTCACGCTTTAGTCGGGCCTCTCAGGATAAGACATGCAGCTTTCTCACAGTGCAGGCCGAATCTACCATGCGCACTCTTGACAGAGTATTGGGCGTAAGCATCCATGGCTGCCTCACCTCGTGCGCTTTGGCCTTCTATCCGGTTCTTGTTCATCCTGTCTGTGGTTCGCCTCCGGCTTCCTCCCCACCCCACATTACTGTGACGCAGTTGCCTTTGGCTATTTGATTCCGCCCTGTCAGCGGTTCATTGGGACTTTCACCCCAGTTGCATGTCATGCCTGACGTACCAAAAAATCCGCCGGTGCTTTGGAGACAACGGCGGATTTGAAGTGCTTTGGGGATAAGAAATTATTTCCTCTGCTCCTGTTCTTTGGCCTTGCGGTCGCGAGCAGCGGCACGCATGGACATCTTCACACGCCCCCTGTCATCGATACCGATGCATTTTGCCGTGACGATATCACCCACCTTGACCACATCCTCTGTCTTCTGGGTGCGTCCCTCTGCAAGTTCAGAGATATGGATGAGACCATCTTTTCCGGGCAGAACCTCCATGAAGGCGCCAAATTCCTTTGTGGAAACAATCTTGCCCTCGTAAGTCTCACCAACCTCAATCTCCTTGAACATGCGTCCGATGAGGAAAAGCGCGCGGTCAACACCCTCCTGGCGATTGCCATAGATGCGCACGGTGCCATCCTCCTCAATGTTGATATCGGTGCCGGTCTCAGTCTGAAGAGCCTTGATATTCTTACCGCCGGGTCCAATGAGCTCGCCGATGCGATCCGCAGGAATAGTGGTCGTCTCAATGCGAGGGGCTTTCGGGCTAAGCTGCTGCGGGGCAGGGATGCAGTTGCACATGGTGTCGAGCACCTGCATGCGCCCCTGCTTCGCCAGATGAATAGCGTCCTCCAGGATGTAGAGAGGTATACCCGGTAGCTTCAAGTCCAGCTGATATCCTGTCACACCCTCGGCCGAGCCGCAGAGTTTGAAGTCCATGTCGCCGTAGAAGTCCTCCGAGCCGATGATATCCAACAGAGTCTTGTAACGTTTTGGCTCGCGATCACCCACGTTCTCAAACTCGGTAACAAGTCCGACGGAAATACCGGAGACAGGGCGTTTAAGCGGTACGCCGGCTGCCAGCAATGACATCGTACCGGCACACACAGAGGCCATAGAGGTGGAGCCATTGGACTCCATGATTTCCGAAGAAACACGAATGGCATACGGGAATTCCTCCTCACTCGGGATAACCGGAGCGATGGAGCGCTCTGCGAGGGCGCCGTGTCCGATCTCCCGGCGGTTCTGTCCTCCGAAGCGACCGGTTTCACCCACCGTGAAGGGCGGGAAATTATAGTGCAGGATGAAGCGTTTCTCATCCACCGATCCAGTGTAGTTGTCCAAGTACTGCTTTTCCTCCAGAGGCGCAAGCGTGGCGAGGCACAGCGACATCGTCTCACCGCGGGAGAAAAGCGCGGAACCGTGCACCACATTCGGCAGCACGTTTACCTCAGCCGAGAGCGGACGCAGCTGCTTGATGGCGCGACCATCCGCTCGCTTATCGTGTTCCATGATGGAGATACGGAAAGCTTTCTTCTGGATATACTCGAAAACCTGCTCCACATCAAAGTCCGTAGCCTCCGGATGAGACTGCTTGATGGCGGCTTCCACCTCGTCGCGCAGAGCGCCTACCTGCTTCTGGCGTTGGATCTTGTTGGGGGCGTAAATGGCCTCCTCAATGCGGTCCCCGGCAATCTGGTAGCCGATTTCCAGCAGCTCAGGCTTCGCCACCGTGAGCTCGTACTCGCGAGTGGGTTTGCCGCACTGGGCACGCAGTTCTTCCTGTGCCGCGCAGATCTTCGCCACATTCTCTTGTGCCACGTGCAGAGCCTTGATGAAGTCCTCTTCCGGCAGCTCCTTGGCAGATCCTTCAATCATGATTACCTGATCCTTGGAACCGGCATACACAAGATCCAGGTCGGATTCTTCTCGCTGCTTATTAGTGGGGTTGATGATAAATTCTCCCTTGATGCGACCCACGCGCACAGCGCCTACTGGCTCTGCAAAGGGGAGATCGGAAATGACGCACGCGGCAGATGCACCATTGATGCTCAAGATATCCGGCTCGTGCTCGCCATCCGCCGCCATCAGAAGCGAAATCACCTGCGTGTCGTAAAAATACCCCTTGGGGAACATCGGGCGCAGGGGACGATCCGTCATGCGGCAAGTCAGGATTTCCTTTTCCGTGGGGCGTCCCTCCCTCTTGAAGTACCCGCCCGGGAACAAACCCGCCGCTGCTGCTTTCTCCTTGTACTCAACCGAAAGAGGGAAAAACGTCTGTCCCTCCTTGATCTTTGTTGCACTCACCACGGTCACCAACACGACCGTATCTCCGCAACGTACGGTGACGGCGCCGTCAGCCAATCTCGCTATTTTTCCTGTTTCGATTGTGATCGGATTGGCTCCCACAGCACACTCAACTTTGTAACTACTCATTATTTCTGTCTGTTTTTCGTTTACTTCTATGCCGACCCCAAGCTGCGCCGCAGGAAGCCGAGGTCGGCAATTGCTTCCATTGGTTGGTGACGGATACCCGCCACACGTCACGCGAATTCTCTCGTGAGGTGGGAATATTGTACACTTTTTCCCTCACATATCAAGCCTTTATACCGAATTACACACATTTTTCCGGATATTTTTCTCTGTAATTTGGAGTTGAATAGAATGGATACGCGTGGTAGAATGCCTCCCGTGAAGGTTGATATGTACGCGTCGGCGGAGGAAGTAGCCCTTCGCCATCCCGAATACCACCAGGACTTCTACATATTCATTTGTGAAGTGATCACCGCCGCCCAAAATGTGGCGTATCCGGACGAAGCAAAGCGAAAGCATCTGAGTAGTAGCGACGTCTATCTGGCGTTTTGCTCGATGATACAAAATCGGTACGGTGCGCTGGCCATGGCGACGCTGAATTTTTGGGGGGTGAAGAGTCCGGGGGACATCGGGAAGGCCATCTTCTACCTCAGTGAAGAGGGAATCCTCATACCGAGCAAACGCGACAAGAAGGAAAATTTTGAAGACATGCCGGCACTGGAGTTAATGCTTGATCTGCCTTTTCATGTGCCAAACCTTTGAAAATATGGGAACAACAGAAGCACAGAGCGGAGACAGACTACGCTGGCCGGCTGAGTGGGAACATCAGGACGCTGTGTGGATTTCTTGGCCACACCGCAAGGAACTGTGGCGTGGGGGATTAGCTCGCCTGGAAAAACGCTTTGCTGAACTGGTACGCGTGCTTTCTCCCTTTGCGCAAGTGCGCATCAATGCTGCGGCGGGGCTACATCCTCACCTGAAAGAAGTACTCGAAGGGACAAACTACGCCCTCTACGACCATCCCACGGACGATGTGTGGTGCCGCGATCACGGCGGTATTTTTACGCTCGCGCAGCAGCAGGAACAGGGAAAACCATCTCTGCAGGTCGCGGATTGGACCTTTAACGCCTGGGGTGGACAGTTCCCGCCATGGGATAAAGATAACGACATCCCGAAACGCATGGCAGAGTCTCTCTCCCTCCCTTGTTTGAGCAGTGATTTTGTACTGGAGGGTGGCGCTATCGAAGGAAACGGGGATGGGTTGCTCATCACCACCGAAGCCGTCCTGCTGGATCCTAATCGAAACCCTGAGGCGACTCAATCGACCATGGAGGCCGAGCTGCACCGCATGCTGGGCACGCAGAGCGTTTTCTGGCTGGGAAGCGGCATCACGGGGGATGACACTGGCGGGCACATCGATGACATGGTGCGTTTTGTGCGACGGGATGTCGTGGTGGCAGCGACAGAAACAGATGCCCACTCACCGCACTATCATGCCCTGGCAGAGAACAATGAACGCCTGCAGGATTTGCGTACCTGTGGCGGCAGGCGAGTGGAAGTAGTTCCCCTACCTATGCCGGAGCCGGTTTCCTGCCCGGGGTGGCGCCTGGAACAGCTCCCCGCAAGCTACGCCAATTTTCTCATCTGCAACAGTTGCGTCCTCGTACCGACCTTTGCCCAGGCGAAGGCGGATGACCATGCTCTTGGTATTCTGCGTGAATGCTTTTCTTCGCACCACGTGATTGGATTCGATGCGCGCGACCTTCTCATCGAAGGCGGCGCCATCCATTGCATCACCCAGCAGCAACCGAGTGTTGAAAACTGAATTCAGGCGGCACACGCATACTCCCCAATTCACAGCTCATACCACTTCTTTCATGGAGCGAATGGCCGCCGCCATATCCGAAGCGCGGAAAGTGGAACTGCCCGCGACGAGGCAATCCGCGCCGGCCTCGTGGCACACTGCCGCCTGCGCCGGACCTATTCCCCCATCCATCTGAATAAGAAAATGCAGTCCTCTCTGCTCTCTCTCTCGCCGCAACGTACGCACTTTTTCGAGAGTCTCCGCCATAAAGCTCTGTCCGCCAAATCCCGGCACAACACTCATCACCAGAACGAGATCTACCTCACCAAGGTAGGGAAATGTTTTTTCGACCGAGGTGGCTGGGTTCACCACCAGCCCGCTTTGCACCGAATTTTCCCGGATTGCGCGCAGGGTGGCGTGTAAATCAACCTTGCCCTCGCGCTCCACGTGGATGCTGATCAGGTTCACTCCTGCCGCCACAAAACGCGGGAAATAATGATCCGGAGCATCAATCATGAGATGTGCGTCCAGAAATGTCCCCTCCGGCACGCTGTTGCGAATAGCCTTGCAGACATCAGGTCCAAAGGAGATATTATCCACGAACGAACCATCCATTACATCAAGATGAAGCCAGTCTGCCCCGGCGTCTAAAGCACGCCGCGCTTCAGCCCCAATGCACCGGAAATCACAAGCCAACATGGAAGGCGCTATCAGCATGCGCACAGCATACTCCTCCCCTTCCCTGCGTGCAAGCCATTTCCGAATGCAACATAGCGTACCGTATCGAGAAGTGAGGAGAGACGTCACCATCACGAACGCAGCCCATCACCGGGATGCGGCGATGGGCTGCGCATTGTCTTCTATGGATTGGATGTGTGTGTGTTGTGTGTTCCCAGACCGAAGACAAGTTTTTGGAGGAGGATCAGAAGCCCACGCGGATGCCCAGCGCGGCGTTCCATGCATTGGCGTGCTCACGCAATTCTCCGCCTGCGTTCACGTAGATCTGTGAGTTCGGTGTCATCGGCACATTCACCCCTGCTCCGAATTGGAACGCTGTGCTGCCAGTCTTTCCGCCGTACACGCTCTGCGTGAAGTTCGGATCAGCCAGCAACGCCAAGTTCGCTACACTTCGACGGTCGCCAAGATCCTGCGCCACGTTAGCGCGTACCTCGGTGTTTACCGTGCGATTGGCTGCTCTTCCGGAATCTATGGAGGCAAGCCATCGCAATCCCAGCGCAAATGTTGCCGTGTCGCGCGTCTGCTTATCCGTCTTAAGCCCTACGCTCCCCGCATTTTTCTCGCTGAAGCCGTCCATGCTCGTATGCTGCACGGCAGCGCTGAAGAGAGGCTGGATGATGTTGCTCTTGTTCTCCTTCACGGGGTAGAGGTCGTAGGTGAGTTCCCACATGGCCCCGATGTTGCTGCCACTCGTGCTGCTCGTGGCGGTGTAGCTGCCCGCGCCGTAATTCACCGTGCGCTTGAGCTCCGCCTCATCCGTACCGAAGGTGACAAGCAGAGTATTACCCCAGCGCGCCTTTTTTGCCTGGCTCCAGAAGCTCACGTAGTAGCTGTCCATATCTCCTTTGGCATAGTCAGCCGCACGTGATTCAAGATCTCCGTAACTTGCCGCGAGGCTCACGCCGACGCTCCAGCCTGCATCCACTTGTGCATCCAGTCCGACGGATCCGCCCCAGCTGTTGAGACGGTAGCCGCTTTCATCGCCGACGCCGTGCTGCTCGGAGAAGAAGCTGGTGGCTTCAGCCCACACCTGAGTGGTGCGGCAGGGCTGCTGTCCGGCACTTTCAGAGCGTTCAGCGCAGCGGAGTCTTCCCGCCGTAAGCGCGTGATCGCGCACGCGACTCATCTGATTACGCAGGGCTGCTGCTTGCGCTGCTGACATCGATGTGAGCGTACTGCCCGCAATAGCTGAGAGAGCCTGCTGAGCGGCGCCGGGATCCGTCTGCGCCAGTTTTTCCAGAGAGCGCTCCAATTCGAGGATATTCCCACTCGTCGCCGTCTTGCCGTTCTTCTTTTTCACCGCACTCCAGAGCAGCGTGGCTGCGGACTTGGAATTGTGGGTGAGCGCGTGATCGTAGAGCATGCTCGTCTGACGCTCGTGCAGCGTGGGAGTGATCGTGCCATCCGGATTGACGGTGAAATCGATCCCGTCGTAGTAGGTGAGCAAGTTGTCGCCCAACTCAAACTCCGGGGTGAATGGGGCTCCTTCTTCCTCGCCTGAGAGCACTTCACTGCCGAAAAGGTTGTTCAGACCTCCCGCCAGTGCACCCTCTACCCTGTCCATATCCTCATCCGCGCAATCAATGACGAACTTAACGCCATTGTCCACGTAGATCTTGCCATTGTCTGACGTCAGATAGGCATCGGAACTGCCCGTGGCATCCGGGTCGATCATAAACACTGTCTCCGATCCCTTGTAGAGGTGTACATCACCGGATACATGCAAACCACCGGCCTCTCCATTCGGTGAGATGATGAGCTTGCTCCCATCGGCCTCATCCGCCGCAGAGCCCACACTCAGCGACTTCAATGTGGCGCCGGCCTCCACCGTAAGCTCACCGCCGTTCTGCACGTAGATTCTACCTTCCGTGTAATCGCCGGTTCCCTCAAACGTGTAGTCCCCCTCCACGACGAAGTTGCCTTGGAGAGTGCCGCCAAAGGTGCCATCTCCATCAAAAATGACTTGCTGATCACTACCGGTCATCCTTCCAACCGTGATGCTCCCAGTCCCTGTCACGTTGTGGAATCTTTCCGACCACGGTACCAGTGGGCTACCGCTGCTGACCCCAAATTCAATGGAGGCATTCTCCCCTAGTTCAAGCGAGGTAGTTCCGGCCGAGACAAAAGATTCGACGCTCACCGTACTTTCTCCCTTGAGAACGAGCTTGCCGTTTCCTGTTAACTTACCGTCCGAAAATGAGGCGCTCTCCGCAACGAGTATCCCTTCCACGCATAACTCTCCGCGCCCCATACTGACAGAGTTTACCTTATTGTTCCCCAACAGGACAAGCTCGCCAGACCCAACGGAAACAGAGTTTACCTCATTATCCCCCCACAAAACAAGTTTGCCTGTCCCAGCGGAAAGGGAGCCATCTCCGGTGATATTGCCTGTCACAGTGAGGGATTGAGCCCCCGATTTTGAAAGCAATATGCCCTTTTCGATGACGATATTCCCCGCATACACAGTGTCACCGAGCGTCGTGAAATCGGATGCGTTTTCAAATCTGATCGTGAGGTTGCCGGACGATGACTCTTCTGTATTTCTGAGTGTCAGAGTTGTACCTTCTACACCGCTGACGAGTTTCAATGTAGATGTGCCGGAACTATTTTTAACAAAGGTTATGTCTCTGTCGATGACAACCCGATCCCAGCTTGTCACATCATCCACATTGATTTCCTGGGAAGAAGAGCCATCACGAGAGGCAAACCAAACGTTCCTTGTATTGCCCTGAATGAGAAGTTTACCCCGCCCATCAGGATCCTTGCTGACAGTGGCCGTTAATCCCCAATTCTCGCCGAGTTTGAAATAATCCTTCTCTTCTTCCGGCAAGATAATATCCCCGTTGGTGAAATACACCTCGAGCAGAACATCACCGCCAATCGCAAGCTCCTCGTAGAAATCCCCTCCGAAGTCCAAATACACCACAGCATTCTCGGTCAGGGTGACAGTGCCATTGTCGCCATCAAAACCGATGAGCGCATGGGAATCACCCAGGTTGCCATCAACTCTCACGCCGTCCACAATGGCACGTGTACTAGCCTTATTAATGACGAAAGTGTTAATCTTTTTATATTTGCTCCCCTGCCTTACCGTATTACCGCTGATGGTAAGGTTACTTCCGGCCTTCAATCCTTGCACATTACCACCTGCGCCCAAGATGGAGAAGCCCTCCTTGATGTACCCGGCATCCAGACCATCCAGCCGCACCGTTCCGGTACACGTCTGCTTAAGTTCCACCGATACTGTCTTCTCCCCATCTGAGTGTTCCGTGGCGAATTTACCCAGGTAGCATCCTTCCCCGAAGAACAGGTTGCCGCCGGTGACGTTGATGTCACCCGCAAATTTAGCACCGTCTTTCACCGTGAACGACCCGCCGCTCAGATTCAACACCGATGATGCCGTCTCCGACAGCTGTGTTCCCTCCTCGATGAGACCGATGGTCGCATCCCCTTCCGCGATAAACTGCCCGCTGCGTACGTTGATGGTAAGCGAAGGTGATTTGTTGGGATCGGCGACGCCATCCGGCAAAGCCTTGTTTTTCACCTCCCCGAGAGAACCACCCTTCATCGAAAAGAGAGAAGATTTTCCCTCCACGTTCACAGTCGTCTTCGCGCCAAAGGTGGTGGAGAGACCGACTTGCCCGCCATCCATCGAGAAGAGCCCCCCGTTACGCAAATCAATTCTTAGTTCCAGATAGCATTCCTCCTTGCCCCTATATTCATTTGCGAGATTACCGAGGATTCCGCCGGTCGTCATGGTGTATCGGCTATTTTCCCCGGCAACGAGGAGCGAGAAGTGAGTCTTTGATCTCGCAGAATTATTAAATTGTACGTTTTTCCCCACCGCCACCTCTGCGGTTCCGGCTTTAAACTCTCCCCCGTCCGTAACCGAGACTTGCATGGTCATTCCCCCGTCATCATAGATGCCTGCAAACTGAAACGGCTTCGAGGTCGTGCTTTCCAAGTCAAAGACGCCCCCTTCGACAATGATTTTTCCTGAGAAATCATTCCCGGCCATCCCTTGTGAGCACGCCAACTTAGCCACATTGCCGAAATAACACCCCTTTCCCACATGGATGTTGGTAACCGGCTTGAAAGAGCCCACACCGATCGTCAGTGTTCCGCCGCCATCGAACACAGCCCCATTCTTGAGGTCAATGTCAGATGTCATCACGACATAACACAGCGCCAGAGTATTCCCGATTGTCGTATGGGCACCCACGTTGGTGAACTTTCCTCCGTCAATCACGATGGTATTGGTGACGTAGTCCGGATTGTTGCGATCGCCTCCGTAGCCATGAGTGCCAAGTGTACCCTGTTCAAAAATGAACTCGCATCCCTGGCCCACGTAGATATCCGTATCGGAAGAGTTATCGCCTTTCGTCCAACGAACCACCGTGTTCGTATCGTTTGCATCCTCCTTCTCTACTCTGATGAGCAGGTTGTGGTCATTAATCGAACCCGGGTATTTCGAGTCAATGATTCCATCCCAGTCAACGATCTCTTCCCCGGCGACACTCAGGGAGTACTTTGCTTGTGTCGGCAGAGTCATCATCACTGCCATAAGGGCCGTGAACAACGCAGTTGGTAGGTGTAATTTCATATGTAATAGGCTTAAGAAACGCAGGGAGTATACGTATTTGCAATACGTATGTCAAGCCCGTTTTTACGAAAAAATCATACTGAGTATCAACCTCATAGAGCAACGATCTTTTTCTAAAATCCCTGATTTTAAGCCGGACAACAAATTGCTAATTATTGATTATAAATCTATAACGAGCAATTCTCTACGTATTGCAAATACGTGACGGCAATGCCTCAAAAATGAAGTCACCGAAAGGTTGAAGCCTCAAAAATGAAGGGTA
>CANQJI010000037.1 GCA_947624205.1 uncultured Akkermansia sp.
ATGCGTATTGCAAATACGTACACGGAATGGAGATGAAACCCGGTAAAACCGCTTATGCTCCTTGATTTCAAGTCGATTTTTCTTGGGGCAGACGCGGCCCCGTGTTATACTCCCTTAATTAACCGTGTACAACACGCACGACGGCCCTTGGCAGCCGCGAGGCGGCTGCCTATGTACGAGGTACGATTTTCAATGTGCGATTTGGAGAAATTCCCGCGCTTGCGCGCGAGCTTGGCGAAGCGGGTGCGGTGGCGGAATTGAGGAACGACGTGCGGGTGTAGTGAGAAAGCGGCGGTGGCGGCTGGCGCCGCCTATATACGATGTACAACACGCACGACGACCTCGATGAGGGCGCGCGCAGCGGGCGGTAAGTGCGGATGGACAACGCGGATGCGTTGCCCCGCAGGGGCGAACTGGCGTGTGGTGCCAGTGAGTCAATTTGGGGAGTTTGTGCGCTTGAGGCGCGAGTTTTTTGTTATGTGATCAGGAATGAGCTTGCAAAACTGAGCTAATACGGGTATGTTCACCGTGGGTGTTTGTTGGGGTTGATTCTTTGCTCCATTATGGGTGTAATGGAGCAGGACAGCAGGCGCCTTTTTGCTGCCCTGTATTTTCTATGGGATGCCGATGGAATGAGAGTGCATTGATTCAACGTTGATTTTTATGACTCAGCCTCTGCTCAAGGTACGTGATCTCAGCATTGCTTACGCTACGGCGCAAGGCATACTGCCCGTTGCGGAGAATGTCCGGTTTGATATTTACCCCGGACAATGCGTCGGTATTGTCGGTGAGAGCGGTTGCGGCAAAAGCGCCGTTGCCATGAGTCTCGTGCGCCTTCTTCCGCAGCCGAGCGGACGTATTCTCAATGGGCAGGTTTTCTTCCACGGTGAGGATCTCGTTTCCATGCCTATCAAGAGGCTCCGGAGCATTCGCGGCAGCAAGATCGGCGTCGTGTTTCAGGAGCCCATGCAGGCGCTTAATCCCACCCGTCGCATTGGGGACCAGATTGCCGAGACGCTCATGTTTCACCGCGGTTTGAGTGAGGAGGACGCCCTTGCTCGAGCCGTCGAGTTGCTAGATCGCGTGCAGGTTGCCGCGCCACAGCGCTGCGCTCGAGATTATCCGCACGCACTTTCCGGCGGCATGCGCCAGCGCGTTGTCATTGCCTGCGCCATTGCCTGCGCCCCGGAACTTATCATCGCTGATGAACCAACTACGGCGCTGGATGTTACCGTTCAGCAGCAAGTGCTTTCTCTGCTGCGGGAACTGCGTCGTGAATCCGGAGCTGCCTCCCTCCTCATTTCCCACGATCTCAGCGTTATCGCGCACCAGTGCGACTTCGTCTGCGTCATGTACGCCGGGCGTATTGTTGAGGCAGCTCCCGTGCAGGAGCTTTACGCCAACCCGCGCCACGCCTACACCCGCGCTCTTCTGGCCGCTATTCTCTCTGATTCTGTACCACGCAAATCCCCTCTTCCCACTCTTCCCGGATCTGTGCCCTCGCCCGTGGATTATGTTCCCGGCTGTCGCTTTTGTCGGCGTCTCGGGCGCACCGGAGATACCACTCTTTCTCCTTTCCCCCTCGTCGAGATATCCCCCACCCACCTGGTTGAGGCTTGCCCACTCTGCACGGGAGAATAAGGGCAAGGAGATGTACGAGGCGGAGGCAGACGGGGCCTGCCTATGTACGAGGTACGATTTACGAAGGCACAACACGCACGACGGCCCCGTTGAGGGCGCACGCGCAGCGGGCGGCGGAGGTGGCTGACGCCGGCTATGTACGATGTTGGATGTACGATTTGGGGAGTTCGCGCACCGTGCGGCGCGGGGGTGGTTGTTGTTAGGATTTTTTGATACGTAGAAACGATAATATCAGTCAATAAGGGCATTTCTCTACTGGTTAACTTCTCGTCAAGTGCGGTGTCTTGGGGGCAGGGCGGATGGATTAGGAAATGCGTTTGCCCTAGCAAAGGCGTTTGACAATCTGCAGTGGGAAGGGGTAGAATGGGCAGCGTATGAAAGAGACCTTGCAGGATATCAGGACGCGGCGCAGTTGCCGCAAATATACGGACGAAGCAGTGGAGGAGGAGCAGCTCAGTCGCGTGCTGGAGGCGGGAACGTACGCCGCTACGGGGCACGGGACGCAGAGTCCGCGCATGGTGGTGGTGAGAGGGGCACGGGAGCTGAGTCATTTAGCGGACTTGAATGCGCGGGTATGGGGAAGAGCCGTGGATCCGTTTTATGGGGCGCCGGTGGCGGTATTTGTGATGGCGGACAAGCAGGCGCCGACGGGGATGCAGGACGCGTGCCTGGTGATGGGGAATTTGATGCTGGCGGCGCATGCGGAGGGGCTGGGATCCTGCTGGATCAACCGGGCAAAAGAAATGTTTGAGATGGAGGAGGGGAAGGCGGTGTTGGCGAAATGGGGGATTGATGCGAAGCGCTACGAGGGGCTCGGCATTTGCATACTTGGGCATGCGGCGCCCGGGGGGGAAGGGCATGCAGCTCCACGCAAGGAAGACTACATCCTCTACGTTTGATTCACCACGTCGCAGATTTTTTTCATGAGCAACGATCTCCCGGACAAAGCGGGCTCTCTGTACAGCAAACTTAATGAAACGCCCTCCGGCGAGCAGGAGGCCACTCTACGCCCGCCGAATTTTTCAGAATTTTGCGGGCAGGAGAAGGTGAAGGAGCGACTCATGCTCATGGTAGAGGCGGCAAAGAAACGCGGGGATGTGCTGGATCACGTGCTGCTGAGTGGCCCGCCCGGACTAGGGAAGACGACACTTGCATACATCATTGCGCACGCCGTGGGGCACAATTTATCCATTGCTTCCGGACCGCAGATTGAGAAGGCGCGAGACTTGGCGGGTCTGCTGACGCGCCTAGAGGAGGGGGACGTCCTTTTCATTGATGAAATACACCGGCTGAATCCTGCGGTGGAGGAATACCTCTACCCGGCGATGGAGGATTTTCGCCTGGATATCATGATTGACCAGGGACCGGCGGCGAGATCTGTGAACCTGCGGCTCAAGCCCTTCACCCTGATCGGCGCCACCACGCGCAGCGGCATGCTCACCGGGCCTCTGCGCTCCCGCTTCGGCATCACGAACAGGCTGGATTACTACTCTGCGGAGGAGCTTTGCCACATCCTGCAAAGATCCGCAGCTTTGCTGGGGGTGGAAATGCGCCCGGACGGCGCGGAGGCAATTGCGCGCCGGAGCCGCGGCACGCCACGCGTGGCGAATGCGTTGTTGCGTTGGGTGCGGGACTACGCGCAGGTGAAAGCAGATGGATGTATCACGGGACCCGTGGCAGAGGCGGCGCTTGGGATGCTGGATATTGATGCCGACGGGTTGGACGAGATGGACAAGCGTATTCTGGAGACCCTTGTTTACAAGTTCAACGGTGGACCGGTCGGACTCTCCTCGCTCGCCGTGGCACTTGGGGAAGACACCTCGACGCTGGAGGAAGTGTACGAGCCTTTCCTCATCATGCAGGGCTACATACGGCGCACGCAGCGCGGGCGCGAGGCACTGCTCGCCGCCTACACAAAGCTAGGGGCTTCTCCGTCTACGGGGGAGCAGGGGCGGCTCATGATTTGAATTCTTTGAGCGGAATGGATATGAGACACTTTCTTCTGACAGGTATTTTGGCGATGATTACTCTGCCGCTTCTCACGCAGTGCGCCCAGCAGCGGCTGCAGCGGCAGGCATTGGAATCGCAGACCGTCGTGCTCGACATCGGTCATTACTATGCCCCCGGACGCGGCGGGCAGGGGGCGCGCACGCCGGACGCAACGCAGGGGGGCATGCTCGAGGAGTGCGAATTCTGGTACCGCTATGCCGGGGAGGTGAAAAAGGCTGTGGAGACCGCCGGTTACCAGTGTTTCGTATGCAATCGCGGGGATGTACCGACTGACGCCAAGTTGGCAAAGGCCGCGCGGGAGATTGGCGTGGTGCATGTGAAAACTCCCATTCCGACGGCGGTTTATCGTTCCAGATACCATCCGCAGCGAATGGCCGTGGGGATTCTGAGCGCGGATTATGCGCTGGATCGCAGGCCGGGCGCCGTTGTATTCCTGCATCTGAACAGCGATTCAGACACCTGGCGCGTCTCCAACAAAGGAGCCTTTTATTGCAACAAGAGCGGCGTGAAACTGGCCACTACCATGGCACAGGTGGTGAACCGCCGCATATTTGATCACGGCATGCCGAATCATGGCGTGCCGTGCGGCGTGGTGGTTCGCACGGATGGGCACCGCGGCGGGGGCGATTGGCTCAACACCTGCAACGAATCCTGCGTTCCCGCCGTCATTACCGAGATCGCCTTCGTCTCTAACCCTGAGCATGCGCGCTTCCTGAATCGCCCCGCCAATGCCCGACGTTTTGCCCGCGCCATCGGAGAAGGAATCGTGGCGTATATGCGCAGCCGATCATGATCGGAAAGAGCTTGTTATGCACTCCATCCCCACCATGGAAGCTGAGACTGCCGCGTATGCCGCAGGGTACCGTACCGTGTGCGGCATCGACGAGGCCGGGCGGGGGCCTCTGGCGGGGCCCGTGGTGGCGGCGGCCGTGATTCTGCCCGTGGATTATCGATTGGAAGGATTGACGGATTCTAAGCAGCTCACCAGGAGACGCCGCGAAAAACTGTTTGACGTGCTCATGCAGGATCCGGGGGTGCGCAAGAGCATCGCCTCGGCAAGTGTGGAGGAGATCGACCGGCTGAACATCCTGCGCGCCACGCATCTGGCCATGCGGCGCGCGGCGGAGGGACTGCCGGAACCGGGGACGGATTTTTGCCTCATTGACGGATTGCCCGTGCGGGATTTTCCTCTGCCGCAGCGGGCCATCGTGGGCGGGGATGCCGGATGCCTGAGCATCGCTGCTGCCAGCGTGCTCGCCAAGGTAACCCGAGATCGCATCATGACTGAACTGCACGAACAATACCCCGACTACGGCTGGGACAAAAACGCCGGCTACGGCACGGCGCAGCATCTTCACGCTATTCGGACGCATGGAATTACGCTACATCATCGCCGCTCGTTTGCACCTGTTGCACAGGCTACGCTGCCCCTGGGCATCTGAGGACGCGGCGCCGCCTTCCGGCTACCGCGGGGCGTATGCAGAACTCGTGGCGGCATCGTACCTGCGCGCGCAGGGGTTGCGTATTTTGCGCCGCAATTTTCGGTGGGGACGCTCCGGAGAGCTGGACATTGTTGCCCGCGAAGGGGATTTTCTCGTCGTCTGCGAGGTCAAGAGCACCATCTCACCGGAATCGGGCGCGCCATCCCGCGCAATTAATCATTCCAAACGCCGCCGTTTGCGCTTCGGCGCGTACAAATGGCTGCGTCTTCTCGAGCGCAGAGTCCCCGTGCGCTTCGACATCATCGAGGTTTATCTCGCTTCCGCGCAGCGCCCCCGCATCGTATGGCGGCAGAATGTGTTCCCCCTCCGCGCGCGAGAAGACAAAACCGAGCAAACGCATTAAAAATGCGCCGGGGCAAACGCATTGGAGATGCGTTTGCCTATGTACGATTTACGATGTACAACACGCACGACGGCCCCGTTGAGGGCGCACGCGTCAGCGGGCGGTAAGTGCGGATGGACAACGCGCATGCGTTGCCCCGCAAGGGTGAACCGCCGATGGGGCGGCGGTGAGTCAATTTGAGGAATTCCCGTGCTTGCGCGCGAGTTTGGCGAAGCGGAGGGAGAGCGTCGGGAGAGGGATGATGCAACTTTACCCTCTGCTGAGGATGGCGGTGAGTTCCTGTTGGAAATCCTGCATTTCCTGCGGGGAGGGGCGTCCCGTCAGCTGGCTCCAGCCAAAGCGCCCGAGCTGGTCGATCTGCCACGAGCCGCTTGCCCCGCCGGGGAAGTCCGCCTTGCCGGAAATCAGCGTTCCGGGCAACTGGAGGTCATCGATAGAGACACGCACCTTGCCATCGTTTTCGCCCCCCTCAGCTTTGATCGGTTCATCCGGCGCCGGCGTTGCGTCCTGCTTCGGCGTGTCTGTCGCGGGGTCCGGCTCTGTGGCGATCTCGATACCGTGGTCAAGCAACAGGAAGCGTACCTCCATGTATGTGAGATGGATGCCGCACTCCTCCCGGAGCTTCTTCTGGATTCCGTTCAGATCCACCCCTTGCGCAGCCCAACTGCGCAGGCATTCCAACTGCTCTTCGCTGATTTTCGTGCTCATGCTCTGCATCATACCACCGGGAAGGCACGCGTGTCAAACGCATTAGGAAATGCGTTTGACTATGTACGATGTACGATTTTCGATGTACGATTTGGGGAGTTCCCGCGCTTGCGCGCGAATTTGGCGCCTATGTGAGAATTATGAGGTTGGATGTTGATAATGTGGGCACTGTTTGATTGAAGCTATTTCTAGCAGACGATTGTATTTGGCGAGACGTTCGCCGCGGGACGGAGCGCCGGCTTTGATGAATGGGGAGAGCAGGCTGAGATCGGCGATGAAAGAATCGATCGTTTCTCCACTGCGGTGCGACACGATAGTCGTGTAGGCATGAGAGGTGGCGAGCTGCATCGTGTCGAGCGTTTCGGTGAGGGTGCCGATTTGATTGGGTTTGATGAGGATGGCATTGGCGATGCCTTGCTCGATACCGCGCTGCAGGAAGAGAGGATTTGTCACGAAGAGATCATCCCCGACGAGCATACAGCGCTTGCTGAGCGCACGCGTGAGCTGCGACCATCCCTCCCAATCATCCTCGGCGCAACCATCTTCGATGGAACAGATGGGGTACCCCTCTACCAGCTCTGCGTACAGCGTGATGAGTTCTGCCGACGAAAGCGCTTTATTCCCGCTTTTGCGCAGATGGTAGCGGCGATCATTCTCGTCGTAAAATGTACTTGCGGCGGCATCCAGGGCGAGGAAAACCTCCTCGCCGGGGCGATATCCCGCTCGACAAATCGCCGTGAGCAGCATATCCAGCACTTCCTGAGCACTACGCAATGCCGGCGCGTAGCCGCCCTCATCTCCCACCGCCGTGGAAAAGCCCTTTGAGCGCAGAGCTTCTCCCAGCGCATGGAACACCTCACTGCCGCAACGGAGGGCCTCGCTGAAGTTGCTTATCCCGCGCGGAACAATCATGAACTCCTGAAAATCGATCGGCGCATCGGAGTGCATTCCCGCATTGATCAGATTGAACATCGGGCACGGCAGGCGGTGCATCCCCACTCCGCCCAGGTAGCGGAACAGGGGCAGTCGCAGAGCCTGCGCCGCCACCCGCGCCACCGCCAGAGAAACGGAGAGAATCGCATTCGCTCCCAGGCGCTCCTTCTGCGCCGTGCCATCCAGCTCCAGCATGCAGCCGTCGATGGCTCGCTGCTCCAGCGCGTCCATTCCTGCCAGCGCGGGCGCAATCGTCGTATGAATCCCTGCGATCGCGTGTTGAACGCCCTTGCCGCCGAACCTCGCGGGGTCGCCATCCCGCGCTTCTTTAGCTTCGTGTTGACCGGTGGAGGCTCCGCCAGGTACCGAAGCTCTCGCGCGGCTTCCGCCCGCCAGCTCCACTTCTGTTTCTATCGTTGGATTTCCCCGGGAATCCAGGATTTCCCGCGCTCTGATTTGTCGTATGGTCGTATCCATATCTCCCCAGCATATCATCTTTGTGCCTTTTTGCGCAATGACCGTTAGCAAACGCATTAGGAAATGCGTTTGCCTATGTACGACGGTGGCGCCTGGCGGCGCCTATGTACGATGTACGACGTACGAAGTACGATTTGGGGAGTTCGCGCGCTGACGCGCGGGGATGCGAAGCAGGTACGGTGGTGGAATTGAGGAGCGACGGGAGGGTGTGGTTAGCAAGCGGCGATGGCGCCTGGCGGCGCCTATGTACGAGGTACGGGGTACGAAGTACGATTTGGGGAGTTCGCGCGCTGACGCGCGGGGATGCGAAGCAGGTACGGTGGTGGAATTGAGGAGCGACGGGAGGGTGTGGTCAGCAAGCGGCGATGGCGTCTGGCGGCGCCTATGTACGAGGTACGAAGTACGATGTACGATTTGGGAAGTTCGCGCGCCGTGCGGCGCGGGGTTTGGCGGAGCAGAATATATTAGTCAACAAAGCATTTTCTCTGTTTTTTTCGTTTCATTCCGCCAAGGTTGCTGGGAGTGAGGGTGATGAATTTCCTTGCATAGAGCGGAGTGTTTGCTAGCATGGAGGCGTGCGAGCAGGAATGACCAGCGTGGTGTTGGCGGCGGCGTTGCTTGGAGTGGCGACGGCGGCGCAAGAGGATACTCCGGTGGTTGAAACAGGCGGACCCCAGCCGGATCGCCTGGAGGACCAGCCGGCGGTGGATGATCTGCCGGCGTGGCTCATCGACATCCCGCCGGAGGAGGTATCCACCTTACAGCCGGCGGCGGAAGAAGTCCCGCTGCAATACGTGGCGGAGGACAAGCACGTGGTGTCGCAGAGTCGCATGTTTTCCGTGAGCGGCGGGGATGCACTGCGCATGGGCGTTCTGGCCGCGCATGCGGATGAAATCATGGGGCAGTTCAACCGCATGCTCAACACGAAGGATCGCTGGAAGTACGCCGTATCCATCCGCATGCGCGGGACGACGGCAGATGCTGCCAGAAGGAACCCGATCTACGCGCGTCTGCGCATCATCGATGGTGAGCCCAACTTGCAGGTACGCATCTATGCCGGCGGCGGAATCAACGTGGCAAAGCTGGATGCCGCCATCGTGACGATGCTCGTGTACGAGTACGCGCTGCGCGGGGTGCAGCCGAATGCCCTGCCGGATCGCCTGAGCCTGCCTCCGTGGCTCGTCACGGGAGTGCAGCAGGCGCTGCTTCTGCGCACCGGCAGGGTGGACCGCCGTATCTACAGCAATCTTCTGAACAAGGGGGATATGATGTCTCCGGAACAGATCATCAACACCCCTGCGCCGCAGACGCTCGATTCTGCATCCCGTCGCCTATACGAGGTCTCGTGCGGTGTGCTTATCGCCGGTTTGCTGCACCAGGAAAGCGGCGCAGAGCGCTTGCGCAACCTGCTGTCGGAGGCTATCACGCTAGAGGGCGATAACGCCCGCGAGATCATCTCCACCTACTTTCACGAGATGAACGGCAAGGGCGACACCTTCGCCAAATGGTGGGCGCTGGAACTTGCTGCTCTGGCGCGACCGGATGCTATGGATATGCTCACGCCACCGGAGACGGAAAAGCAACTTGCCGATGCGTTGCTCTTCACCGGCGTGGATGAGGAGAGTAAACTCCCGCTTTCGCTGAGCCTGGATAAGCCGGAGCAACTCTCCGTTCTCCCGGATCTGCAGGGGCAGCTGCGCTCCTGCCTGCAGCGCTTGCAGGGACTCAACCTCCGCGCCTTCCCCGGCTACCGCACCATCATCGCCGAGTACATGCGCGCCGTCGTCGAGCTTACCAACGGCTCCAAACCCGAAGAGGTCTCCAAAATCATCGCCCCTCTGCAGGAACTTCGCTCTGCTTACTCCCAAGCCGCCACCCGGGGGCGCGATTATCTCGATTGGTTTGAAATCACACGCCTCGGGCAATTCAAAAACGAAGATTTCGACACTTACAGCGATACCCTGCGCTCCATCCGCGATGAATCTGATGGCCCTTCCACTCCCATCTCCCGTTACTTGCAGGATATCGAGGAACTTCACAACCTTCCGTCCGGCGCTCCGCTGCCCAAGCGCATCCGATCCCACGCCGAAGGACGGGAGGCGGCGCGCGAACGGCGCAATTGACGTTTGTGATACGCGGCCTCTCGAGCTTGTGCCTGCCGCGCGGAGTTCGGGGCGAGAATTTTTTTCTCCGTTTTTTTGATTTTAAGTTGACTCCTCGCAGCAAATTCGATAGACTCATAATGCGGCGGGTGCTTTCAGTCTGCTGCCATCTCATCCTCAAAAACTCTCCCCTATGAAAAAGACACGTATCCTTGGGCTCTTCCTAGCTGCCTTCTCCTGTGCGCTCTCCATTCCCGCTTGCGGCGGAGGAGGGGAGGACGGTAATACGTATGCTAGCGTGCGGCAATTCATTGGTGGCGCTAAAGCCTTTTATTTCAACGGAGCTCCTTCTCTCACCGTCTATTGTACTGGGGGAGGAAAACCTTTGAATTCAGCGGGAGCTCAGCAGGTATTCGCTCCAAACGAATACGGAGGGGCGGCGGATTTGGATTATGTGACAAACGGTGGTAACTTTGTTAAGGATGTACCGGATATAGAGGAAGGAGAATTCTCCCAGAATGGTTATATCCAGGTCACGGGTGGTCGTCCCCTCAAATCAAATGTTGCGTACGGTGTTTCCGGAGGTGAGACCGGGAGGGGGTACCTTTACATTGCTCCCCAGGAGGGGTTTGATAACGGAGACAGTGCTAACACACCCGGCATGGTCCATTTCTTGGGCGGGGTCACATCAAGTGACAGTGTTACCTACACCAGCAGTGGGACGGTTGAGGTGAGCGATGATGATATTTATAAACACCTTACCCTTGATTCCCTGGCCGGAGCCACTTACCGCGTGGAGTTGGATTTTGCAACCGGAGCGGCTACTTTCACCCTTATGTACGCAGCTTCCTGGAAGTTTGCGACGGATCAAGAAAACGCATACATTGCGGCGACTGCCATCATTGATGCTTTGAGAGTAACAACGTTCTTCTTCTCTCAGCCTCGTTGATCAGTCTTGGGGCGTCCTTATCGGAAGAAATGCGGAGCCTCCTCTCGACATGAGCGGGGGCTTTTTTGTGGAGTGATTCAATTACCGCCGCGGGAGAGGAGGAGGACGAGGAAGAAGACAAGGGAGAGGAGGAGGACGATGGTGGCGCCGAGGTGCCAGCCGAGGGGGAAGGAAAGGAAGAAGGCCAGCACGGAACAGGAGCAGCCGATGAGGGCGGCGCCGGGGAACATGAACTCTGCGCGGCGGGTGAGCAGGCGGACAGTGGCGCCGGGGATGACAAGCAGCCCGAGCGATAGGAAAGAGCCGACGGCCTGCAGGGAAGAAACGAGGGCAAGGATAATGAGCGCGAAGGTGCCGTAGCTCAAGGCGCGAGTGGGCAGACCGAGAGCAGCGGCGCCGATGGGATCAAAGAGCCAGAGGAGCAGGGGGCGGCGGAAAAGAGTGAGCAGGATGAAAGTGAGCGCGGCAGAGGCGAAAGCGACGCAGAGATCGGTATTGCTCATGCTGAGGATATTGCCGAAAAGCCAGTCATCCACCTTCTGCTGCAGACCCAAAGCCAGGAGAATAAGATATCCCAGGGCAAAGGCGGCAGAGTGAATAAGAGAAAGAGCTGTATCGGCATCCACCACAGAACAGCGAGCTACGAAAAGCGAAGAGAGCCCGACGAGCAGGGCGGCAGCCAGAGCGCCCAAAAGCAGACTCCACTCGCCTAGACCAAAGAGCAGAATAGCCAACGCAAGCCCCGGCAACAGTGCGCAGGAAAGAGTGCCGATCTGCAACGAGGAGCGCCGCAGAACGACAAGCGCGCTCATGAGACCATCTGCTGCACCGATGACCGCGCAAGCCCACAAACTACGCTGCGCGATCGGCTCGCTGAGAAACTGGAAAAAATCATTCATACGGCATGAGACGAATCAGGGCAAACGCATTAGGAAATGCGTTTGCCTATGTACGATGTACGATTTTCGATGTACGATTTGGGGAGTTCGCGCGCCGTGCGGCGCGGGGCGACGGAGCGGATGCGAAGCGGAATTTTGGAAATCATGCGCGGACATAGTTAGAAAGCGACGGCGGGAGCGGCGGAGCGCCGCCTATGTACGATGTACGATTTTGATAATGTGCGCGTTGCGCATTTTTGGAATCATTAATGTATGCAGAGAGTGCTTTAGAGCCATCAACATGATGACCGCTTGTCGGCATGATTTATGATGCGTATAGACAATAATATCAGTCAATAATGGCATTTTCTCTGTTGATTAATCTCTTCCCAAATGCGTTTACCGCGGGAGACGGATCTGACGAGGCATGGGAAAAAGGCAGTTGCGCGCAGGAACCGAAAAAGAGCTGCTCACCGCCGCCGAGCAGCAACGCGTAGTCGAAAACCCGCGCGATTTCTTCCGGAGTATCGTGGCAGGCGGCGATAACGAGACGCCCCTCTTCCCGCGCCATACGCTTCAACAGCTCGCCCAGTGCGCGCGCGCCGGGGAGATCCAGCCCGGTGAAGGGTTCATCCAACAGAAGCACGTGAGCCTGCTGGGCGAGGGAGCGGGCAAGGAAAGCGCGCTGCTGCTGACCGCCGGAAAGCTGAGAAATGGGGCGCTCCTGCAAAGGAAGCAACTGCATACACTCCAGCGCATGCTGCACGATACGCTCATCCTCCCGCCCCGCGGCCCCCAGAAGCCCCAAGGAAGGGAAGCGCCCCAACTCCACCACGCCGCGCACAGTAATAGGAAAAGACCAGTCAATGCCACTGCGCTGCGGAAGATATGCAACCTCGTGCCGGGTACTGAGCAGAGGAACACCATTCCAGAGCACACTACCGCTCGACGGCTGCAGCAGCCCTGCCAGCACGGAAAGCAAAGTGGACTTCCCCGCCCCATTGCGTCCCACAAGCGCCATCGCATGCCCACAAGTGACAGAAAATGAAATCCCCCGCAAAGCAGGCTCCGCTCCACGCCCGTACGCCGCGCAAAGGTCCTCTACGCGAAGCTCATGCGTCCCAGTGTGATGAGAAACAGACATGTATCATTCCAATAGATTGAAGAAAATAAATTACGACGAAACTTGTACAAGCGACCTGAAACAGAATAAGACACTCGATAAAAAAGAGGACAGAATAGATTCATTTGTTCTTCCTCCTAGAAGGAATGGATGCAACATATTTTTGGTAGTGGCTCGTGGGACGTTGAGGAATCGAATGTCGTAATCCCTCTTTCAGAAGAGGAACCACGTAACGACGACGTACCCAACGGACATTTGTGAGACCCAACATACCAGCAATCTCACGCAAAGAACGCGGCTGAGCACAATATTGCAGAATCTTTGCCTTGATCCTCTCGTCTCTACTTAAAATTTTACCATGAACACCCCCTGACTCATCATGGGTGGACAAAACCCCAGCGGACCGAGAACCCGCACCGTGAGGCCCCCTTGCATTTGATTGACCACCAGACAACCTCGACGCATCATGGGTGGAAAAAGACCCGGCAGACCGAGAACTCGCACCACGAGAACCCCTCGCACTTGATTGACCATCAGACAACCTCGACGCATCATGGGTGGAAAAAGACCCAACAGACGGAGAAACCACACCATAAACCTCCTCCGTATCCGAGAGAAAACATGACTGATCATCACCCCCATCTGCCTCGCCTTGCGAGTAGAGGGGCTCTGAGGACGGAAACTCCCTGCCATAACCCCCTCCCTCATCCGAACGATGCTCTATTTGACCACCAGACAAAACCGATGTATCATGAGTGGAAAAAGACCCAGCAAACCGAGAACCTGCACCACGAGACCCCCCCGCACTTGATTGACCATCAGACAACCCTGACGAATCATGGGTGGATAAAACTCCAGCAGACCGAGAACCTGCACCACGAGAACCCTCTGCACTTGATTGACCACCAGGTAAAACCGACGCATCATGGGCGGAAAAAGACCCAGTAAACCGAGAATCCGCACCATGAGAACCCCCTGCATTTAATTGACCACCAGGTAAAACCGACTCATCATGGGTGGAAAAAGCCCCGGCAAACCGAGAACCCGCACCACGAGAACCCCCTACATCTAATTGACCACCAGACAAAACCGACGAATCATGGGTGGATAAAACTCCAGCAGACCGAGAACCCGTACCACGAGAGCCCTCTGTACTTGATTGACCACCAGGTAAAATCGACGCATCATGGGTGGAAAAAGCTCTGGCAGAACGAGAGCTCGCACCACGAGACCCCCCCGCACTTGATTGAACACCAGACAAAACCGACGCATCATGGGTAGAGAGAGGCAAAACAAACGGAATCGTCAAATTAATAAATGGAGGAACAATTTGAACAAAAGGAGAAGGCAGCCCCGCATCAAGACAGCAAGAAAAAATAAGCCCAATGCCGCGACCCCATTTCTCCATAGTACCGCGGCGGTAGAAAACATCAGCAATAGTTGGATTAGCCGGGAGGGAACCAAGACTATTATCGACGAAATCCTGCCATTTGGTACCGGGAGGGAACGCGCCAGGATTTTGGAAAACCATACGGTCATCGTAAATGGCGAGACTCGGAGTCATATTATCGGCGTACCACGAGCGGTGGCAGAGCATATTGGCTGTGGCCTCGCGGAGCGCCTCATAGGGGACAGTAAGAGTATCCTCACGGTATCGCCGATCCATACGACCGCTCAGATTAAGATGCTTGAGGCAGAAATCCAGCACGGCATCATACTGAGCAAACAGATTGCCCTCGCAAATCGTCTGATCTCGGAAAAACCTTTTATCTGTTCCGGCAAAACGTGCGAGCCGAACAGCGCATTGGGGATGGACGGCAGTAGGACATTTACTGAAGAGCACGTTGGCGGCATTATTCAGAGATCCGTCTTTGTTGGCGACGCCGAGCTTCTGCATGATAGGAAGCGGATTCCGGAGGGTCATCGTCGACGCGGGAATGCGGCGTATATTGATACCGTCATGCAGCGTTTGGAAAAGAAGCTCCACATCAATATCCTCGAGGAGGATATTGGGATTGGGGGCATTCTCCCAACTGAAACGACTTGTGCTACTCAAACGCATGCGCTCCTCGTAGAGAGTGCGAGGCATAACGCTTGTCGTACTCTCGACCCGGTAGAAAGCCCGGCCGTCGTAGGAATACGGACCGTTGCGGAAATTAGCGGAGTTGCAATGCAGAGCAACCACGAACTTACCCGGCTTGTCCGGCAGCTCAATGTACTCTGTCTCCACCTCCACGGGAGGCTCGATCTTGCGCAGCTCGGCGGCGATCTCGCGACGCGTGGCATCTGACACGCTCTGACCTACGACGCGCATTTGCGGGCTGATGCCGAATAAAAGCCATCCGCCATCGGAGTTCATGAAAGCGCAGGCGCTTTCCATGCCACGATGCAACTCGCCGGTCGTGAGCTTGCACTCCAAGGTGGAGCTCTCACCCTTTGCGATCATTTTTTGGATGTCCTCGAGATTTAGCATGTCTGTTTCGTGATGCAGGGCAGATCCGTTCTCCCCGCACTCACCGTGTTCAGAGTACCACGGCATGCCGATGTTGTCAACGACGGTGGCAGACAAGGTCTGCCTATGTACGAGGTGCGATGTACGAAGTACGATTTGGGGAATTCGGCGAAGCGAGAGTGGTGGCGGAAATGTGGAGCAACGCGCGGATGTGGTTAGAAAGCGGCGGTGGCAGGCGGGGCCTGCTTATGTACGAGGTACGATTTTCGATGTACGATTTGGGGAGTTCGCGCGCTGACGCGCGGGGATGTGGGACTGAATTGTGAGGGCGAGCATTGGGTGTTGGTTAGAAAGCGGCACCCAGTGGTACTTGGAGGTGCCTATGTGCGATTTGGGGAATTCGGCGGCTACGTGCGAATCACCGGAGATTCCGGCCAGTGGAAATAGTAGATTTCGTGGATTTCGGGTTCGTCTGAGTCGGACCAGTGAGTGTCCGCAGCGGAAGGGAGGAGAGGCGGGGATACCTCCACCGTGATGACGTGCGAAGTATCGGAGGATTTCGTCCAGACAGCGTGCACCTCCAGCTCAATGGAAGAACCGGGGGCGAGCGGTGGCAGAAGGAGTTTGATAGGGAGGCAGCCCGGAATTTCCGGGGAAAAGTGAGCGAGCTCTCTGCCGGCCAGGGAGAGGGAAATTTCTCTGGGTACACCCGTATAGCGCACAAGTACAGGCACCTCCTCGCTCTGACGGGTGGGGTGAGATGGCGACTGTGCTGCTGGGGGGGGCTGTGCAGCGGATTTTTCCGGCGCAGTACCAGCGGCATTCCGCGCTACGGCATCCCGTGGCGGCTGCGCGGGATCCAGGAAGCGGCACAGGGGGATGGCTGACGCTGCCAGCATGATCGAGCAGCAGATGAGGGCAAAAAGGGGGGATCTCATGGCGAATGATGGAGTTGTTTTTTTGCGTTTGAGCTGCTTGTTTTATCCGCCGGCTCCGAAAGAGATTCGGCATGGTGGGAGGGCGGGCAAAGGGAATCAAGATTAAAAAGGAACATAGCCTCATAAGATGGAAAATCCGGTGCGATACCATCCATGATGAGCGGGCGAATAGAGGCGCCAAGGGAGTTCGCAAGATTTTGCATGAACTTCGGGGATTCCCGGCGTTCTGTGTACAGACAGGTCACATGGCGTTCCCGCAGTTGCTTCAACAGAGTTGCCAGCGATGCCATGTCTCCCTGGCTTTCTGCTGCTATTCCCAGCACCGGGATGGGCTCCCAGCCGAATGCTGCGCAGAAATGGCACATCGCCGCGTGGGAGCAGACAAGCGCCCGCTGCGCCGCCGGTTGACGAGCGAGGCGCAGTCGCGCCGTACGTTCCAGTTTTTCCATGGATTTGGCGTATTTCTGCTGACGTTGCGCGATGGCGGCGGCTTGCTCCGCCGGCAGCAGAGGGGTGAGCGCTCCTGCAAGGACGAGCGAGGCGCGCGCCATATTTCGGGGGCTGTTCCACCAGTGTGGATCCGGCACGTTGCTTCCCGGCACGAGAACATCCGGAATGCTCGCGCCGAGTTCCAGAATGCGCGTCTTCTTCCCGACACTTTGTTGCAGGGCCGCCAAGTAGGGCTCCATGCCCTTTCCACAAGCGAGCAGCAGGGGACATCCTGCCGCTGCCATGAGTTCCTGTCCTGAGGGCTGAAAGCTGTGCAGCTCAGCATTTGCCGGGAAGAGGTTCACCACTTCTACCACATCATCCCCCCCTACGCGGCGCGCCATTTCACTGAGCAGAGGATGTAAACTCGCCACTTTCACTGCTTCCGCACACACTACGCAGGACATGAATAAGAAAGACAAGATGATGCGCGTTCCCATGCAGCCATGATAGCACAACGAAACACAAGTGGCAAACGCATTTGAAAATGCGTTTGCCTATGTACGAGGCGGAGGCAGGCGGGGCCTGCCTATGTACGATGTACGATTTTCGATGTACAACACGCACGACGGCCCCGTCGAGGGCGCACGCGTCAGCGGGCGGTAAGTGCGGATGGACAACGCGCATGCGTTGCCCCGCAGGAGTGAACCGCCGATGGGGCGGCGGTGAGTCAATTTGGGGAGTTCGCGCGCCGTGCGGCGCGGGGATGCGGGGGGCGGAGGGAGTGTGTTGGTTTTGTTATGGTTGCAGGCGCCGTATGTCCCATGAGGAGTCCGGTAGCAGGGTGTAGAGGAAACGGTCGTGGATGCGACCGGGACCGCCTTGCCAGAATTCCATGTGGTGAGGGACAATGCGGAAGCCACCCCAGAAATCCGGGAGCGGGACTTTCCCCTCGGAGAATTTGGTGCGTAACTCCCCGAGCTTCATCAGGAGCAATTTTCTTGTGGAAATAACCTGGCTTTGATGGGAAACCCATGCGCCGAGTTGGGATTCACGGGGGCGCGTGAGGAAGTATTTCAGCGTTTCAGCTCGCGATATTTTCTCTGCTCTTCCGTACACAATGATTTGACGCTCCAGAGTGACCCAGGGCAGGAGCATGCAGACCTCCGGATTTTCAGCAATTTCGCCGGCTTTGCGACTTGTGTAATTAGTGAAGAAGACATAGCCACGGTCGTCGTAGTACTTGAGCAGTACGGTACGCAGGGAAGGCATGCCCTGTGGAGTGGCGGTGGCTATGCTCATGGCATTCGGTTCGGGAATGCCGCTCTCGAGCGCCTGCTTGAACCAGCGGTCGAATTGTTCAAAGGGGCTTGCTGCAAGATCTTTGCGATGCAGCGTGTCTTTCAGGTATTCTTCGCGGAAGGCTGATAGATCCATGACCGCATTCTACCGTGAGAAAGCACGCAGGGCAAGCGCCATTTGCAAATGTGCGAAGTATGATTTATGAAGTTCCCGCGCTTGCGGGCGAGTTTGGCACCTGGCGGCGCCTATGTACGATGTACAACACGCACGACGGTCCCGTTGAGGGCGCACGCGTCAGCGGGCGGTAAGTGCGGATGGACAACGCGGATGCGTTGCCCCGACAGGGGCGAACCGGCAAGGTGGTGCCGGTGAGTCAACACGCACGACGGCCCCGTAGAGGGCGCACGCGCAGCGGGCGGTAAGTGCGGATGGACAACGCGGATGCGTTGCCCCGACAGGGGCGGACCGGCAGGGTGGTGCCGGTGAGTCAACACGCACGACGGCCCCGTTGAGGGCGCACGCGTCAGCGGGCGGTAAGTGCGGATGGACAACGCGCATGCGTTGCCCCGACAGGGGCGAACCGCCGATGGGGCGGCGGTGAGTCAACACGCACGACGGCCCCGTTGAGGGCGCACGCGCAGCGGGCGGTAAGTGCGGATGGACAAAGGCGCAGCCTTTGCCCGCAGGGCGAACCGCCGATGGGGCGGCGGTGAGTCAATTTAGGGAGTTCGGCGGTTACGACGCGGTTTTTTTGATGTGTTTTCTGTGCTCTATAGCTCGCGGATGTACGTATTTATAATACGGTATGTATAGATTGATAGGGAGGTGTTTAGGGGAGGGGTGTGCCCTGGGGTTGTACCCTGTTTTATTGGGAGGTTTTGGGGGGATTGGTACGGAGGGATTGGGTGGGAGGTACGGAGGGGGAGTGGGAAAGGTGGGGTGAAGATGGGAGGATGGGGTCGCTATGGATATTGACCTACTAGTACAAGAATATAAGGACATGACCCGCGATGTTTATGATCAGCGGCTCATGGAGCAGTTGCAGATTCAGAACAATGCTTTTGAGGAGTTTGTGACGGTGACGGCCGTGGCTACGGGGAAGTCGCTGGAGACGAATACGATGGGCAAGTTTGAGATGGATATTCGCACGCAGAGGTTTGAGGCGAAGAAGAAGGAGCAGGCTGTGTTCGGGAAGCGGTTTATCAATCCGGTTGCGCTTTGTAAGGCGGTGACGATGAGCAAGGACGATTTGAAGATTGCCGGTGCTTTTCAGGCGGGAGCGAGTGACTACTTCCGGCAGTTGGCGCATGCGGCGGAGCGCGCGAAGATGTTGCTTATTTTGGGCATTATTTGGGACTCGGAGAAGAAGATTTACCGCATTCCTACGGCTGAGGAGGCTGAGCAGGGAGCCGGGCAGTATAGTGTGGACACGCTGTATTCGAAGAATGGTGTGCCGCTGCAAGGGATGCTGGGGACGTGTTTCGGCGGTGTGAATGGAAGCAAGAAGCTGGAGTTGCCGCAGAAGCCGATGGGGACTGACGGCGAGCTGATGGAAGATTATTTGACGTCGTACACCGAAGCCGGGATGATTGACCTTGAGACAACGTCTGTGATTCCCGCTAACTATGTGCATACCGGGAAGGCGGAGTTGAGTAATTTGACGCTTGCTAAGGTGCGTGCGGTGGTTGAGGCCTTTAAGTGGCGCAATATTACGACGGGCGACGAGCTTGTGAATCTGGCTGTGACTCCGTCGCAGATGACGGCGCTCATTATGGAGGATAAGCTGCAGAATGGTTTGTATTCGCTGACGCGTTCGATTGACCGGGGGACGGTGAATACGGCGTTGGGTGTGCGGTTTATTGAGACGAATATGTTGCCGATGCACGATTTGGGCGGGGGCAAGATGGTACGCATCAATCCGGCGTGGGTGACTGAGAATGTCGAGTTGGCGGTGTGGAATGACATCGAGACTGACATTTATCGCGAGCGCGAGGCGAATTGGGACGGCATTGTTATGACGTGCGAGTTTATTGCCGGAGCGGCGCGGAAGCGCGAGGAGGGCGTTGTGTGCATTCACAACGTTGAGAAGAAGTTTGCCGCGTAGGGTGTTGTGAGCGGCATGGTTGGAGCCCCGGGGAGCTGTGGTTTCCCGGGGCTTTTTTCATTCTTCGTTGTCGTTGTCGAGTTCGGAGGAGAGGTCGAGGATGAAGCGGATTAGTTTTTTTTGTCCGGCTTCTGTGAGGCAGTAGTAGACGGCGCGGTTGGCGAGGTTGGTTGCGCGGGAGACTGAGAATAGGAGGCCTTGTGAGCGGGCTTGCTGGATGTGTTTGTGGATGGTGTTGTCTGCTATTGCAGGGAGGCGGGAGCAGATTTGTTTGTGGGTGGCGAAGCCGTTGCGGCGGATGACGAGGAAGATGCCTATGTCTACCATGTTGCCGCGGAGGTGTTGTTTGTAGAGGGCGTTGAGGATGTGGAGGAGGGAGGGCATAAGGGATGTACGATTTAGGAGTTCGCGCGCCTTGGGGCACGGGTTTATGTTGTGCCGTGGTTGAGGTTGTTTTTGAGTTGTTGGAAGAAGGCGAGGTTTTCTTCGCGGGTGAGGGGGGTGTCTTGTTGGGCGGCGGCTTTTTCTGCGGCGGCGGCAGCGGCGGCGGCGGCGAGGGATTTTTGGCGTGAGTATTCTGCGGCGTCCTGGCGGGCGCACCATTTGAGGGCCCAGTCGATGATGTCCGGGAGGTCGCGGAACATTTTGGCGTAGGAAGTGGGGCGGTAGTAGGGTGGGTATGGGGCGTCTTTGTTTTTTGCGGCGTAGTAGCGGGTGAGTTGTGGGGCGTATTTGGGGGCGTCCGGCATGGCGGCGGCGGCGGCGAGTGCGGCGGAGAGGATGTCTGGGGGTAGGGAGGCCATTTGGGCGAGGAGTGGGCGGGTGCTGCACATGGTGGCGAGCCAGTTTTTTTGTTGGCCAGTTAAAGGAGAGAGAGTTGGTTTGCGGGTTGCGGTGGGGGATGGGGGTGGAGGAGTGGGAGAGCAGGCGCTACTCTTTTGCTTTGCATGAGAGGTGGTATCAGGGGGGATAGGGGTATTATTATTATCAGGGCGCGGGTGAGGCGCGTGTGTGTCGCATTTGCGACGCAGGTGCGACGCAGGGGAGAGTTCTGGGGGTGGTTCGGGGTATTTGCGGGCGGCGCGGATGGCTTGTTTGAATTTGTGCACGAGGAGGTACTTCTGGCCGTCTGCGTCGTAGGTGCTTACGAGGCCCGCTTGTTCGCACGCGGCGAGCATGCTTGCGACGTCCGCAGTGGACACGCGGTCGAGGAGTCGAGGGTAGAGGTGCGCACGTAGGATGACGGGGTCCGCGTGGTAGCAGCCGTAGTCGTCCGCGGTGAGCATGAGGCGCACAAAGAAGGATTGTTCGCGCCAGGTGAGGGCGTTGAAGGGGGAGGAGGTGACGAGGCCGTCTCTGATTCTACGAAGGGGCATGAAGCGGTTTACGGTTTCATTTTTTAAGGCCGAAGTAGAGGAGGATGAAAGGCAGCCAGTGGAGAGCTGAGAAAATTGCGAAAAGGATCACAATAGCTAAAAACATAAGAGATTTCATAATTTTTTGCTTTAATTTGATAAGATGTTTGGGAAGTTTGTTATGGTGTTGGGTGAGGAGGTTTGGAGGTGTTCGAGGTAGTCGAGGGCGGCGAGGGTTGAGGCGGCGGCGGCGGCAGGGATGCGGGTGTTTTTGTTGTAGAGCCAGGTGCGGAGGGAGTTGGGTTTGACGGCGGCGATGAGGGCGATGCCGCGGATGGTGATGCCAGCGCGGCGTGTGCGGTAGCGGAGAGCGCGGCGGAAGTCTCGTTGTTTTTCGAGGGTGAGTTTTTTGGAGTAGAGTTGGCGGGAGGTCATGTGTATGTAGGATTTGGGGGATTATTTTGGTGTGAGTGGTTTATTTTGTTGGAGTTGATTAAGTTGATGAGTTCTATGAGTTCGTCGTGTTGGCGGAGGGCGAGGGCGGCGAGGTTGTTGAGGGTTTGTGCGAGGGCGTTTAGTTCGATGGCGTAGGTGTCGCCCGTGAGGTTCCAGAGGGTTTCGATGTTGTTGTATCCGTGGTTGATGAGGGAGCGGATTTTTTCTTCTGTTTTGTTTATGGGGGTTGGTTGGTTCGGCGGGTTATTTTTCATTGCGAGCCTCCTTTATTTCTATATTGCAATACAATCTTGCATACGTAAGCACGATTGTTTTATTCACGTGTATTCGCATGAGGTCTTTTATGCTTTGTTTTTCCATCTCTGTTGAAAAGCCAAAAGCAGCAAGTACGCCGTCTATGAAACCGCATGCGTAATGCCCATGCAGAAGATACATTTCATCTTCCTTTGAAAATATAGTGTGACTTCGCTCTCCTGTACTGGTATACGTCACTATTTCTATGTTTCGCTCTCCGTCGCAAGGCGGGTTAATCGTGATTTTAAGTTTCATCTCCACCTCCTTTCCGCTTGCAGAGCCAGCACGGCGAGATCGTTCACCGCGCGCGAAATTTTGTCCAGCTCGGAAACGGCTGCCTGGTCGTACCCGGGGATTTTTTCGTAGAGCGCATCGGCTGCCTTTCCGCACAGCTTCACAAGCCGCTTCACAGCCTGCTCCGTCGTTTCATTCTTACGCATCGTTGCCTCCTTTCTTCGTTAAAAACTCATCCCGGCACTCCCCACAGCAAAAATAATGCACCTTGTTTTTGATTTTTGCTTTCTTCCATCCCTCGCAAATCGCGTTACCAATCAATGAGTATCGTCTCGTGAATTCTTCGGTGTCTACACAAGATATAAACGTCACGCCGCAATAATCGCATGTTAGAGTGTACACTTTCATCGTCTTGTACTTAACCATAATTTTCTCCTTTCTTTTTCCAGCTTCGCTAAAAACTCATCCCGGCACGCCTCACAGCAAAAATGCCGGGAATCCCCATGAGCATCCTCCCCAAACACCCACCCATCCCGCGCCGCCGCATCCAGCATATCATCATCATGCCGAAACTCATTGCAGCCATACCGGTCATAAAACACATCCCCGCAACAATCACACCTCAGAGAATACACCGTATCTTCCTCAATCATTTTGTCCTCCTTTCACGCTGCGCAAAAGGCGTTTTATCTCTGCTTTTTCTTCCCTCAAACTCATCACGACATTTTTTGCTTCTACGTAAATGAGAGGGTTGTATGCTCCTATATCGCAAATAAAACAGTTTCTTGCGTGTCCCATGTACTTTGCTCGGATAAGTATCTCATCGCCGTGTTTTAATTCTTCATCAGTCATCTTGCCCTCCTTTCTGTGTACGGGAGGCAGCGAGTATCGGATTGCGTTTGATTATTTGTCGTATTCATGGGGTGAGTAGGGTTTGGGGTGAGAGATGTAGTGTTGGTGGTGGAGTTGTTGTTCGTAGGCGGAGCATGAGGTTTTTGCCTGCCAGCCGTCGAGGTGGCCGGCGGTGTAGGCATTTTTTGTGGCGGAGCGGAGGCGGCGGATGGCGGCGGCGGCGGAGAGGAGAGCGGCGGCGGAGGAGAGGATGTATGGGGTGAGGGAGTGGGCGGCGAGGGAGAGGGCGGAGAGTGCGCCGGCGAGGTAGGTGAGGGTGAGAGGGAGGAGGAGTTTCATGGGGTGTAGCATTTTAGGGTTTGGGTTTTGGTTTGGCGATTTGGGAGATGAGTGCGATGAAGTCGGAGGTGTTGTAGCGTTTGTAGGAGGAGTATTCGGAGGAGGCGATGGTGCGGATTTTGTCCTGGTGGTGGAGGATGATGCGGCAGATGCGTTCGCGGGAGAGGCCTGTGGCGCGGCGGAGGTCTGCGATGTTGGAGTATGTTTTGAGTGTGGAGGATGGGGAGGAGGCGGAGGCGGCGAGGATGGGGTCGATGAGGGAGTGTATTTCGTCGAGTAAGGCTTCAGCGGCGGCGATGAGGTGGGCAGGGGTGACGACTGGGGAGGTGTCGGCGGAGGCGATGCGGGAGGCGAGTGGGGAGGACTTCATGATTTACGATGTACGATGTACGATGTAGGATTTGGGAGGGACGATGTACGATTTAGGGAGTTCGCGCGGCTGTTGCCGCGGATTTAGAGATTTAGGGATTTAGGGTTTTTGGGGAGGGGTGCCAGGATGGGGAGTCTGGGCAGAAGCCGGAGTGAGGGTATGAGGGGAAGGGGCCGGAGGGGGAGGCGGCGATGGAGTAGAGGATGAGCGCGATGAAGAGGAGGGCGAGGAGGACGGCGGCGATTTGGAGGAGGGAGGGGGGAGGGTTCATGGGATTTACGATGTACGATGTACGATGTACGATGTACGATGTACGATGTACGATGTACGATGTACGATGTACGATGTACGATGTACGATG
>CANQJI010000038.1 GCA_947624205.1 uncultured Akkermansia sp.
GTGCCACTTCAGAGGCTGAGACTGAGGGCAACGTGGGATACAGATATACTCGATGACATATTGTTTGGCAACGAATTGGAGCATAAATGAACCTCTTGTCTCCTTCCAAAAAATGAATCCAATTTTCTAATGCGTTTGCCCTGTTACCGCTAACGGTCAACTTGACAACACGAGGGAGGAGTAGTATAGTGCAGGAAAGCTATGAGATACGAGGGATTATACACGGCTATTATTACGCCTTTTCGTGGAGGAGAAGTGGACGAGTCGGCGTTCTGCCGACTGATTGATGCGCAAATTGCCGCTGGGGTCACGGGAATCGTGCCCGTAGGCACTACCGGGGAATCTCCCACATTGACGCATCGGGAGCACATGGACGTTATTCGCATCGCCATTGAACATGCGGCGGGACGCTGCCAGGTTATCGCCGGCACGGGATCAAATTCCACGGCAGAGGCCATTGCAATGACCAAAGAGGCGGAGCAAATGGGCGCGGATGGAACACTGCAGGTGTGCCCATACTACAACAAGCCCTCGCAGGAGGGCCTTTATCGGCACTTCAAAGCCGTAGCAGAAAGCACTTCCCTGCCGGTACTACTCTACAGCATCCCGGGTCGCAGTGGAATCGAGATTGCAGTAGCCACGGCAGCACGGCTGGCAAAGGATTGTCCGACAATACGCAGCATCAAAGAAGCCGGCGGTAGTGTGGAACGCGTGAACCAATTGGTGCAGGCGTTGCCGGAGGATTTTTCCGTACTTTCCGGAGATGATGGACTCACGGTGCCGTTCATCTCATGCGGGGCGGTGGGTCTGGTGTCGGTGACTTCGAATGTGGCGCCGGTGCAGATGAAAGAACTGGTAGATGCAGCGCTGAGTGGCGACGGCAAGAAAGCGCAAGCGTTGCAGAAGAAATACTACCCGCTGATGAAGGGATTGATGAGTTTGGATGTGAATCCCGTGCCTATCAAAGCGGCATTGGCATTGAGAGGGGATATCACGTGGGAGCTGCGCCTGCCGCTGGCGGAGCTGGCAGAAGAAAAACGAGAGCAACTCGCGAAACTTCTGCGTCACTTCGATCTGCTTGCCTGACTTTGACACGACAAAATCCGATGATGAACGTACTCGTAACAGGGATCTCCGGACGCATGGGACAGGCGGTGAAACAAGCCGTCGAACTCTGCACAGAAACCACTCTCGCCTCTACCCACGATGTGGGGCAGGATATCAATGCCGCGCTGAGCAAGGCAGAAGGAGCCATTGATTTCTCCTTCCACGGCTTCACGACGGAGCTCGTGGCAGCTGCCGTCGCTCAGAAAAAGCCTCTGGTCATCGGCACCACCGGACACACGGATGAGGAACGCGCCGCCATTGCTGAAGCTGCCGGACAGATTCCTATCGTCTTTTCCTCCAACTATTCTGTGGGCGTGAACACCCTCTTCTGGCTCACCCGCAAAGCAGCGACCATCTTACAGGGCTACGATGCCGAGATCATGGAGATGCACCACCACCACAAGCTTGATGCTCCGAGTGGAACGGCTCGTTCGCTCGCCGAGGAGATCTGCGGCGCATGGGGGATGGACTACAAAGAAGATGTGGTGCATGGACGCGAAGGGTTGGTGGGCGCACGCCCGCAGCGGCAAATCGGCATGCACTCCTTGCGCGGGGGGGATGTAGTGGGGGATCACACCGTCATGTTCGCCACGGACGGCGAGCGTGTGGAGCTGGTACACAAGGCCAGTAGTCGCATGACTTTCGCCTGTGGCGCTGTTCGCGCCATGCTCTGGGTGAGCGCTCGTCCCGCCGGTCTTTACTCCATGCAGGATGTCCTTGGTCTCACAGACTGAATCTCCCGGCAGCGGAACCTCCGCCTTGCGACGCACGGGCTTTTCCCTCGGCTCCAACTGCGGGGACAGGTTGGCATGCCTGGAGCGCGCCTGCGATGAGCTCGCAGAGCTTTTTGGTGATCTCCGACTCTCTCGTGTGTACGAGACACAACCTGTGGGATGTCCCTCAAACAGCCCGAATTTTTTGAACGCGTGCGTGGAGGTCTTCACCGCAGCAGATCCGGAGGAAATACTCGAGCAAATTCTGCGCATCGAAAAAAAACTTGGCAGGACACGCAACGGAGAATACGGCGAACCACGCACCTGTGATATCGACTTACTGTACTGCGGAGAAGAGGAGCGACGAAGCGAACACCTCACCCTGCCCCACCCACGTATCACACAGCGTCGTTTTGTGTTGCAGCCCCTCTGCGATATCGATCCCGGGCTCAAACTGCCGGGACAGAATGATACCGTGGCAGATCTGCTGGAGCAGCTGCCAGGAGATGGGGCGGATGTAAAACCCTTTGACATGTAAACCTCCCATGACCACAGAGGAAAAAATTCGCGCGATAGTGGCTTGCAAGGGAATACGGCCCGTGGTACAGCTCACGGCGTACGATTACCCTACCGCGCGGCTACTGGATGAAACAGGAGCCATCGACATATTGCTGGTGGGTGACTCGCTGGGTATGATGGTACTAGGCTACCCGGACACCACGAGTGTGACCCTGCAGCACATGATGCACCATACCGAAGCCGTGGCGCGTGCTCATCCGCAGGCTCTGCTGGTGGCAGACATGCCCATGCATACGTACGACACACCACAGCAGGCAGTGCAAAGTGCGGAAGCACTCGTAAGCGCAGGCGCAGAGGCAGTAAAACTGGAAGGCGGCTGCGCCGTACAGGAGCAAATATGGGCCATTATTTCTGCCGGAATACCTGTGCAAGGGCACATCGGACTGCTTCCCCAGCACATCAAAGAAGATGGCGGCTACCGCATGCGCGGAAAAACGGATGAGGAGGCAGAAACGCTACTACATGATTTGCGCGCTGTAGAAGCGGCGGGGGTATTTTCGACAGTGATCGAATGCACCCGGTCGGAAGTGGCTGCGCAACTCACAGCCTCCTCTTCTGTCATCACGATCGGTATTGGCGCCGGACACGGCACTTGCGACGGCGAAGTGCAAGTCTTCCACGATCTCGTAGGCGGGTTCCCATGGTTTGTGCCACGCTTCGCGGCGCAGCATGCGCACATAACGCAGGACATCAAAGCAGCCGCGCAAACATGGGCAAAAAGCCTGATACTCCCACCACCTTTCTCAAACAATGACCTACACTGAAATCGGCAGCAGCGGCATCCGCGTTTCGCGTATCTGCGTGGGCGGCATGTCTTTTGGAACCCCTTCGGAGGATTTTCATCTCTGGACGTTGAACCAGGCTGCAACGACTGAAATGATTGCACATGCCCTGGAGGTAGGGGTAAATTTCATCGACACGGCGAATTGTTACTCACACGGCACGAGCGAGCAATTTATTGGTCGAGCCCTCAGGGAGCTCGGGGTATCGCGGGAGAAAGTCGTCATCGCCTCTAAGGTCTATTTCAATGAAGGCCTGCTGACTCGGGAGGCAATTCTGCGGGAAATTGACGGATCCCTTCGACGTCTCGGGACAGATTATCTGGATCTCTACTACATCCACCGCTTCGATTATACCACTCCCATCGAGGAAACAATGGAAACGCTCGACACTTTGGTGAAAGCGGGGAAAGTTCGTGCGCTGGGAGCCTCTGCCATGTATGGTTACCAGTTCCACAACATGCAACTAACGGCGGAGAAGAATGGGTTGACCCCCTTCTCTGCCATGCAAAATCACTACAACCTCATCTACCGCGAGGACGAACGTGAGTTGATCCCTATCTGCCGCCAATACGGCGTCTCTCTCATTCCGTACAGTCCACTGGCGGGAGGACACCTTACGCACAGAGGCTGGAACACAGACAGCGCTCGCAGCCGAACAGATCGCAACCTGCGCAACAAATACGATGCCTCGCGAGAGAGAGACGAGTGCATCGTGAATCGCGTAGCCCAGATTGCGGCGGAGAGGGGGACATCCATGAGTACCGTAGCTCTGGCATGGCTTTTCGCAAGAGGGGTGGCATCTCCCATTGTCGGAGCAACGAATGCAGCACATTTTAATGACGCGGTTGCCGCGGTGGATCTGAAACTCACGGAAAAAGAAATTGCGCAACTGGAGGAACTCTACATACCGCACGCCATCTCCGGAGCGCGTCCTCCCATCCTCTAACCTTTCCCCTCACTTCTTTTTCCCTATGCCTCAGCAACAACCACCGGGGAAACCCGCATGGAGCGCGTTTTGGAGTCTGCTGTGCATTCAATCCATTAACTCGCTAAACGAAAAAGGCGTACAGTTCATCCTCATCGCCCTGGGCATCTGGCTGGGGCGTATGTTGCAGTATCCTCTTTCCATCCTTATCGTGGTACCGTTTGTTTTATTTTCGCCGTTAGCGGGCTGGATTTCGGATCGCTACTGCAAGACCAAACTCTTGCGCTCTATGGTACTGCTGCAGGTTGCAGCACTCGCAGGTATCGTCGTCGGACTCTTCATGCACAGTGTGGTGACCTCGGTGCTTTTCTTCTCCGTCTTCTGCATACAGGCGATGTTCTTCAGTCCGGCAAAAAAGGGTCTGGTGAAGGATATGGTAGGCACGCAAAACATCGGGTTCGCCAGTGGAATGCTGGAAATCAGCTCACTCCTCGCTCTGCTTGTGGGACAAGTGGGAGCTTTGTGGATGGTGTACGAACTGCTCCGACGCTGGGGGGAGGACGCAGGCTGGGAAGCAGCAGCGTGGCCCTGCAGTGCGTGCCTATTTACGGCGCTCGGCGTGTACGCTCTGAGTCTGTTTTTGCCCTGCTACCCGCCGCAAAGCAAGCGGGCGTGGAAACGCAGCATCCTCTGTGAACACCTGAAACAACTTAAGATGCTGTGGAATGATCGAATCCTGCGTTATAGCGAGGTAGGCATCGGTTTCTTCTGGTTCATTGCGGGGGTAATGATGCTTATTGCGCTGCAAATGGCAGAAGAGGCTCAGGACGCAGCGGGCGCGGGGAGTGACGTCTGGCACTTCATGCAAGTGCTCGGGCAGCAAAAAGATTCAGCCCTGCTCATCGCGTGGATCAGCGGCGGATCAGTGTTAGGCGGAGCTTTAGCCTCCCTTCTCTGCAGGAGAAGCATCAACATGCGTCTCATCACTCCCGGAGGCATTGGCATTTTTCTCTCGTGTTTTTCCCTGCAGATTCTACCGTACGGGCATCCGTTCTTCTACGCAGCCCTTGCCGGGGCAGGCTTTTTTGCCTCCGGGTATCTGGTACCCCTCAACGCACTGTTGCAGGATCATGCAGACGACGCCCGCCGCGGCGACGTCATTGCAGCCGGGAACTTAGTGGATTGCGCCCTAGGCATTCTGGCGGTCGTAGTGCAACTGGGAATGCGAGCAGCGGGAATGGACGCACGAATGCAATGCGCCGTACTAGGGATAGGGGCAATTATTATCACCTTGTACCTCACCCGCGAGCTGCGAGTCGCACCGCCGCCCGGGATTCAACGCTGAATAAAACGAAGCCGTTTCACGCAGCCCATACCTAACACACTGTTGAGAGCAGTCATCAACTTCTCCTTCTGACGCTGTAACTCAAACCGCACAACGGGATGCGACGCAGCGATAACAGCGAGGCCGTCGGAGATGGAAACAAGCTTCGCGTGCTCCGAAAGATAATCTCCGGCAGCCTTTCTCCACGCATCTGACAGCATGGAGGAATCAAACTCCCCTTCCCGCAAGTTGAGTTTGCTCACGATCTCCGTCAATAACGACTTCATGCCACGCACATTCGCCCCAACGGGCAATAATGGCTCCGCTCCGAAAAAATCTTCCAATGCCCGGCGCCCATGACGTTCACCGTCTGTAACAACACGCTCCGCACGCTTGCTTCCATCAGGATATTCCTTGAATGTGTAGCGTGCCCTGGAGGAACGACCTCGCATCAGGGTACGCACCACCTTTCTGGCGGCAGCATTCGGCGTCACCCCGGCAGATTTTTCGCTTTTTTTTCGGGAAGAACCGGAAGTCGAGAATCGATGATAAGGCATGAAAAAGGAAAAGAAAAGACCCCGGGCGAGCGGAACCCACTCCGAGGTCTGAAAACAGAATTGATCAACACACGAACGACGGGATCACTCACCGTCATCGCCGATCGCTTGGACGGGGCAACCCTCCATGGCCTCGGTACAGGAGGCAAGCTCCTCATCAGTGACGGGTTGCTTCTTCACATAAGAAACGCCCTCGTCATCATCGCGAGCGAAGAAGTCGGGAGCCGACTCCCGGCACAGATCGCAGTCAATGCAATTGCTATCGACGTAGAACTTTCCGGGAACATTTTTCTCGTTTTTTTCATCAATATCAGCCATAATGTGCAGGGCGTCTCCTAGCCCGCGGATATGATGCCTGATGTTTTTTGCGAAAGCAATCTTTTTTTGTTGCAAGGCAAGATTTTTGAGAGGAGAATGGGGCGCATGCGAACACACCTCCCCACGGAAAAGGGACTTCATCAATCATTCCCCCTTGAAAGGACACGCCCCGGCATGACATGGTGGATGCGCTGTCTGCTTAGCATCATTGGCGGACTCATAATGGCACTGGCATTTCCTCCCTACGACTATGGGGATTTGGTGTGGCTGGGGCTACTTCCTCTGCTTAGCGCTTTGTGGTGCAACGGAGAAAGACGCAGTCGGAAGGAAGCATTTGCTCTCGGTTGGATCTTCGGGACGAGCTGGTACAGCGTGAGTTTCTGGTGGATTCACGAGGTAGGGAACGTGTTCGAAATACCGCTTTGGCTTTTCATAGTGATTGCATTTGTGCCTCTCATGACCGTGTATGCCGTTCTGCCGGGATTATGGGCACTTGTCGCCGGTCGCGCGTTCATGCCTCCGTCGCCGCCGGAAACCATCGACGGGGAGACAATAGAAGAACGGCAACACCGGTGGAGTGAATGGGCGAGAAGAGATCTCCTTTCTTCTGTTCGCGCGGCGTTAGGCTGCGGGGCTCTCTGGGTCCTAGTGGAGTGGCTCCGGGGAAAGGGGACGCTGGCATTCACGTGGAATAGCCCCGGCATGGCACTTTACAATGGCCTGGCCTTTGTACAGTGGGCAGAATTTGTGGGTACGGCGGCGCTCTCGTTCATCCCGATCAGCATGGCGGTCATTCTCTGGCGTGCCTTCCGACGCACGGTTCTGTGTTTTCGTGGGATAGGACGCGGCTGCCGTCCGTGGGACTTCTACGCCGGAGTGATCGTTCTCTTCGGACTCTTTGCGGGTGGTCTGGCTCTCTCTACGGCGCACTCCCCGACCCGTATGCTGCGCGAAAAGGGGGTTATCCCTCTACCGGTGCTAGCCGTGCAGATCAACAAGGATCAACTGGAACATATCCGCGAAGGACGCTCCCCTGCGCAGTACCGCCAGTATCTCAATGCCACTGTGCAGTCGTACAATGAGATCGTGCGCGATACCATGCAACGCGCCACAAGGATGCAGGATATGGGACTCACACTTCAACTGCCAGTCTGGGTGGTTTGGCCGGAGAGTGCCCTGCCCTTCCCTTTCTGGCGGTGGGAAGATGCTCCCGGAGAGATCCAGCCGGATGCAATGAGCGATGACAACCTCATGAGTGGCGAGGGACTGCCTCTGGCTCGGCAACGCGTGCGGGAACTTGGCGGGCATGATTTCGTACTCTTTACGGGCGTGGACGAAATTCTCCTCCGACGCAGCGCCATGGGGAATCACCCGGTGGGCATGTTCAATTCCCTCGCCTGCATTGCAGGGGATTGGACAAGTCTCGAAACCGTCTCCAAACAGCACCTCATGCCCTTTGGCGAGTATATTCCCCTGGCACAGGATGTGGAATGGATCGGACGAATCTATTCAGAAATTACCGGCACGCAGGTGGGTGAAGGCATTCGCCCCGGAAAAGGCACTGAGCCTTTGATCGTCCCTGTGCCTGGGCTGAACAGAGACATCGGAGTAATCCCGGCCATTTGCTACGAAGACACCTTGGGAGATCTGCTGCGACGCTTCGCACGCCCGGGAGCCCAGGTGATCGTAAATGCCTCCAACGATGCGTGGTTTCGCAAATCTGCCTGCGGCGTGCAGCAAGCGCGCTCTGCCGCCATGCGCTGCATTGAATTGCGACGTCCCATGGTGCGCGCAGCGAACATGGGCGTTTGTTGCGCCATCGCCCCAAATGGAGCGCTCATTCATGCTCTACTGAAAGCGGACGGCTCTCCCCACATGGCAGGATACAGCTACGGAGTGCTACCGGTGGACCCGAATGCAGGCCTGACCCTCTACGCACGCTGGGGTGACTGGGCAACATGGGTCTGTATGTTCATCGCTCTGATCTGCTGCCTGGTGCCCTGTCTCAGGCGCAAACAGAAGAACAATTAAGCCATGGGAAAAGCGCGATCTATTGCCTCACGCATTTCACGTACAGCGGCGGCAAGTCCGACAAAAACAGCACGGGCAATAAGAGTATGCCCGATATTCAATTCAGTAAGATGTGGAACTTGCGCGATAAGCGGCAACGTTGAAACACGGATGCCGTGCCCGGCGTGCACCTCCAGTCCGAACTCATGAGCACGTTGCGCGGCGCAGATAAGGCGCTTTAATTCAGCCATTCTCTCATCTCCCGCAGTATCGGCAAAGCGTCCGGTATGCAGCTCCACCATCGGAGCGCCAATGGCAGCAGAAGCTTCCACCTGGATGGCATCCGGATCGATGAACATACTTACACGACAACCGGAAGAAGTGAGAGAAGATACGAGTTCTCTCAACTCATCGGCACGGGAGGCGACATCCAACCCTCCCTCAGTAGTAACCTCCTGCCGCCGTTCAGGAACGAGGCAGACGAAATCCGGACGCAACTTTCTCGCGAAATCCAGCATATCCGAAGTAGCGCCCATCTCAAGGTTTAACGGCAGAGATATCTCGCGCCTCACAGCGAGGGCATCCGCATCCTGCATGTGGCGCCGATCCTCCCGCACGTGCAGGGTAATGGAATCCGCTCCCCCGGCAAGGGCAGCACGTGCGGCTTCCAATACAGAGGGTTCAGGAACGGCAGCCGTAGACACGCCGGCATACCGAGCTTGACGCAGAGTTGCTACGTGGTCGATGTTCACCCCGAGTTTCATCGCGCCCTCAAGTAGAAGTTCAGTGCAAGAAATGGCGAGTGCCGGTGAAAACCATGGCAATGCCAGCGGCGTCCGCAGCGGCAATCACCTCCTCATCACGGATAGATCCTCCCGGCTGAATGCAAGCTGTAGCGCCGGCGTCAATCGCTGTCTGCAACCCGTCCGCAAACGGGAAAAGGCCGTCGGAAGCAATGACGCTTCCCTGCAAATCCAACCCTGCTTGTCCGGCTTTCCAAACGGCAATCTTGGCGGAATCCACGCGGCTCATCTGCCCGGCGCCAATACCAAGAGTGCCATTCTTGTCGGTAAAGACAATGGCATTGGAATGCACCTGCTTACACACACGCCACGCAAAACGCATGGCTTCCATTTCATCCGCCGTCGGCACACGTTTGGTGACAACTTTAGTCTCCATACCATCCAGACCAAGCACTTCGTCGTCGCGCTTCATCGTCATCACACCACCCGGCGCCGTGCGAACCATGGGGTATTTGCAATACTCTCGCCAGGCATCCATGTTGATGCGCATAATGCGACAGTTTTTCTTTTTCTGCAGAATGACGCGCGCTTCAGGCTCGTAATCCGGAGCGATGATGACATCTGTAAAGATGGCTCCCACGATGCGGGCAAGCGCTTCCGTCATTGGACGATTCATCACGATCACACCTCCGAAGGGCGCTTGGGTATCCGTACGGTATGCAAGCTTCCACGCCTGCACAAGGTCGTTGTCATCTTGCCCAACGCCGCAGGGATTTGTATGCTTCAGGATACCGACTGTAGGACGGCGAAAATTGGAGATGAGCGACGCAGCCGCATCGAGATCCAACACGTTGGTGTAAGAGAGTTCCTTCCCTTGCAGCTGAGTGAAGATCTTGTCGAAATTCCCGTAAAGTACACTGGGTTGATGAGGGTTGTCCCCATAGCGGAGTGTCTGAGCAAAGGGAAGCGTGAGCGAAAAATTGGCTTTGGTGCTCCCCGCCGCCTGATGTCCGAGATAATTAGAAATGGCAGTATCGTACTCGGACGTGCGCATAAAGACTTTGATCGCCAGTTTCTCACGTGTCTTGAGCGTCGTGCCGCCCTGATGGGTCTCCATCTCTTCCAGCACCGTCGCGTAATCCGCCGGATCCGACACTACGGTCACCGCCGCGTAATTCTTCGCCGCTGAGCGCAGCATGGAAGGTCCGCCGATGTCGATTTTCTCAATAGCCTCGGCAAGAGTGACTCCACTCCTGGCTATCGTTTCTTCAAAGGGGTAAAGATTCACACAGACGAGGTCGATGGTCGGAATATGATTCTCCTCAGCCTGCTTGCGATGCTCGGGAAGATCCCGACGCTGCAAAAGGCCCCCGTGCACCACAGGATGCAAGGTTTTTACTCGCCCATCAAAAAGCTCGGGTGCACCCGTGTATTCGGAAATTTCTGTAACCTCCAAACCAAGCCCTTTGAGATATTTGCAGGTGCCACCCGTCGAAATAAGCTGCACTCCCTTTGCAGCAAGACCTCTAGCGAATTCTTCCAAACCTGTCTTGTCGGAAACCGACAGCAAGGCGCGTTCAATTTTGAGCGTTTCCATGGGTCAATATCTTGTAAATGATGCTTCCCAACAGGAAGCGCGGGAGAGACTACACCTCTTCACCGGGAAAAGCAAGCCCAAACAAAAGATGGATGGGGTAAAATCCGGGACAAATGCGTTACTATCTATGGTTCATGAGGGTGATCAACAACGTCCGGCGGATCCTAGGCGCACAACATACAGTGGACAGCGGCGGTTTCGCCTATCACCGGATTTGCACATGTTCCGAAAATTTTGGGAATGGCGCTCCCCTTTTGGAAAACACATACCGTAGACGAACAATCTCTTTCCTAGCAAATCGTAATTCGTAAGCCGAGAATCGTAAATGACAAACGCATTTTCTGATGCGTTCGCTCCTAGCTTACCAAATCATCGCTTGACAAAAGATGGAAAGTTCGCTAAAAAGGGGGTATGAAAGACAAGCTCATCATCGTTGGCATCGTGCTTGGCTGCGTGGGTCTTGGTTTTTTGCTGGAGCCGTTCATAATGCCTGAAGAGCAAAAAATTGTACAACAAGAAACCCCTCCTCCCCCTCCCGAACCTGTTGAGGAACCTGTCATAGAACCAGAGCCAGTGGAAGAGCCTGAAATTGTGCAGGAGGAAACACCGGAAATCCCTCCGGAAGAGGATCCTGAGACGACCGATGTCAAAAAGATGGAGATTGTGCAGGAAGACAATGTGAAACCTGTTTCAGAGGAGGAGGTCAAGAAAAAGGGACCGTCCCCGACGGATTGGAAACACCCTAAGCAACTGCAGAAGAAGCTTGCTGCACGCGTACGCGTGAGTCTGAATCACGTGAACAAAGACAGTGTTCTGGAGTTCATTAAGAATCCCGAAAATCGGTTGGTTATCACCCAGTGGGAGTTACTGAACAGAGCAGATCTCGACAAGCTGGAAGATCTGATGAAAGGGAAAGGTGTGGTGGATTCCCTTATTCCATTACTCAACAATCTTCAATGGGTGTCCACCTTCGTATACGATGGGGAATTAGAGTCAGCAGAAACGGCGTTGGCAATGATCCACGATTTCCGGCAGGCCGATCCAAAGATGGATGAGGATGTAAAACCGGAGGATGACTTGCCGGTGCGTCCGGGCGTAAAGAAACGTATCGCCGCGGCAGTGGCGGTAGAATTCGCCCGCAATGGTTGGTATGGTCCCGCCATGCTCAACAAGAACAACTCAGACGACGTGAAAAATTTGGGAAGTATGCCGGGAATCAGACCGCGGAGTCGAAAAGCTGAGCGCGAAGCCCAGAAAAATGCCTACCTCGCCGCACGTGAACGCTACCTATTTTTTGCTGAAAGTTGGGATAAGGGACTCCTCAATTCACAGTTTGGTAATATGCCAGATTGGCTTATGCATTTTCCCTGCGGGTGGAAAGGTGACAGTCCTTTCGGCTCGGTAGGTTCCATGCGCTGGATGCGGGACAACGCATCCGCCCCCGCCATCCAGTTCACCGGTATGGCTTTCCAAGTGCCCTATTTGCCGCTCAACAAATTTGGTGATACCATTTTCACCCCGCTGTATTATGAGCCGTTTAATGTGCTTTACCCCGATAACTTTGCCAAGGCGACACGGGACACCGGCGCTGTATGTGGGGGCTGCTCGCATTTCGGGGCTTCGTCTTCTTGCGCCAACGGTGTACCGGCCATCACAGTGGGGGAGCCGGGACACTGCGCTTACGCTGTCTATGCCAATGGAAAATGGCACCCAAGTTTCACCATCTCTGATGATCGTCATCCCCATTGGAAAGTATGGGGCATGAACACGTGGAGTGCGCTGGAAATGATGTCTGATATGTATGCAGAGGGGCAACGCACGCGCGACGCACAAATCATGACTTCTCTGGGCTCCATTATGTTAGCCAACCATCAGGCAAAAAAAGCCCTGCAAGTGTACGAAATGGCAGTTACAATGCAACCTCTTTACAATCCAGTTTGGAAGCTCTACTTGCAAACGGCTGCCAAATCTCTGTGCCGATTGCCTTCCCGATATCTCGGGGTGAATGACTTTATTTGCACCTCCGTTGCACCGAAACACCCGGAGATGTGCTCACACTATTTGACGGAAACAATCTACCCCACACTACTTAAAACCCTGCGAACACCAAAGCAGAAAATGATAGCTTTCAAGAGCTTTTTCGATAACTTAGATGTCAATGAAAAAGCAGAATGGGACATACAAAAGCTCTTGGATTTGCAGTATGAGTCACTTGGCAAGGCCTTCTCCAACAAGGAACAATATCTGCGCATGGTAGCCGACGCCGTGAACCGCCGTCCGAAATTTGGTCCTGCCCTCAGTTGGGCGATGATCAAAGCGTATAATGAGAATAAGCGTATGGGTGATAAGGTCCGCGGTATCGTAGATACACTGCTGGAGGCTCTGCCGAAGGAAGATGCTGAAGCACAGACGAAGCATGCCTTGCTCTCTGCATCCGTGGTCCGTGCAGCAGAGGAGATGAGCGCTGCGGCTTTGGCAGCGCCGGGTCGTATCAATCCTCGAGACTTGGATTATTTCCTTGATTTGGCGAATAAATATTGTGCTCCCTACCTTAACGCGGAAAGTAAAAACAAGATGCCGGACTTTCCGAAGCAGCAAGGCAAATTGGTGTCAGAGGGGGGGCTTGTGATGATGGAAAAATACAATCCTGATCAGAGTAGCATCGTACAGCATGCAGCTGCGCTCACGGAGCGCGGTGGACGCATCCTCTCCGAAAAGGGTAATCACGTTAAGGTCACAATCCATCTGCCTCTGCGCGCCAACATCACCAGTGTTGTCATTGTACCTACCAATGGCTGCAAGAGTTATCGAGAGTGGAATATCGAAACTTCCTCCGATGGAAAAACTTGGGAGCTCTTGGCAGACCTTCCTGATTCCAAGGATGAACCATACGCCATTGTCGATCTGGGTGGACGCTCCCGTCAAGCCAAATTCCTTCGCATTGACTCTGGAGCAGAGCAAATGACAGGTATAGACTTCAAAGCTGTTCTCGTGTATGACAAGCATAGGAAATAACGTTCATCTTTTCACCCGCCCAATCCTGTTTCTCTCCTTTCTTGTGCTGGGCACCTCTCCCCTGATCGACGCGCAGGAAGAGCCTCCCGTCGAGCCCGAAGTACCCCAGGTGGCTTTGGATCTTGCGCCGGAGGGCATGACGAAACCAACCGTTAAATCTCGACGTGATGCCTCCTACTCCGACGCTCTGCGCGAAGCTGGCCCCGACGGGATCATCGTCTTCTGTTACGGTCCTGATTGGAATCGACGGAGCACGCGCATGCTTAAGACATTCTGGGAACGTCAAGAAGTGGAACAAGTGACAGGTGAAGCACGTCTCTTAGCCGTGCCTTATTACCAAAATCCAACGGAAGAACAGAAGGAGAAGGCAAGGGAGATATCTTACCGAATGCCGGTGCCGCCCTTCGGGGTATGCCCGTCGGTGTTGATGTTTGACAGTAACGGAACGATGTACGCCAGCCTGCCGGGCATGGATTACTTAGGCGATGAGACCGGGACGCTGGCACTTGAAAACATCGCCAAGAAATTGGAAGCGTTCCGCAAAATGCGGAAATTGCTCGCAAAAGCCGATGAAGTCACGGGACCAGCAAAAGCCAAAATCCTGGGCGAAATCGCTGATTTACCCATCAAGGTACCCGAAGATCTTTCGAAGCAAATAGCCGAGGCTGACCCCAAAGATACAACCGGCATGGTTGTGAGAACCACGCACAAGCCTCAAGAATTGCTTTATAAACTCATGGGAACAAAAGACGGCTTTCTTGGCGCACACTCAAATCCGGATCTCAAGGAAATGATCACGGAAAGCATGAAGATTATTCGCAATGAAAATATTCGCACATCGGATCGCCAGGAGGCGTACTTTTTGCTCATTGGACAAACGCGACGAGAAGAAGGCGCAAGTGCACGCTTCAAGCAACTAATCAACGCTTGCGTCAAGCTCGACCCCACTTCACGTGAAGCAACTATTGCAAAATCGCTTTTGGAAGAGTGGGGATCATTCAAAGCGCCTAAGCACGACAAGAAGAAAAAGGATAAAAAGAAGCACTGAATCGACCTTTTTGTTATCCTCCTTCCTCTCTCCTTCCATGTGTTTTCTCACGCGAGGAATCTGTCCGCGCTTGCGTTTCTACCGGTAACAAGATAAAATGGACGACATGAAGACAGGACACCTTATTGCTGCGCTCGCACTGCTGCTGTTTTCTGGCGGCAATTTGCCTGCTCAGAGTCCGGATCTGGCAAACGAAAGCAGAGATTTGGCTCGTATGGTTCGCCATCCGGACGGTTCGCGCTCGGTTTACAAGCGACAGCGCGGGACCAAGGGCATGCGCTGCGCCAGTTACACGGCGAGTGGAAAACTGGCAGCCATTAATGATTACCACGAAGGGAAGTACGGACAGTTGGTAGGATGCGTCATATACAACGCCGAGCGACAGCCGATTTACAAAGTTAATTATGGTTATGACCGCTCGGCAAGACTGGTGGAAGAGCGCATGTATTCCTGTCCCCAGGGTAAATTAGTGCAGCGTGTCATCTACAAGTACGATGCGGCGGGAAACCGCTCCAAGCCGTTGATTATCTCTCTGGACACAAGCTCCAAGCAGTTGATAACCCCTACGATGAAGGGGGATGAGAACAAGATATACCGCGAGATGGGAAGTGGCAAGGCGGCAGGATCATCCCGCTAAGTCTTATTTTTAATTCTCAACACAGGCAAGAATATGGAGAGTGTATCATGGCAGGCGAGAGGGGAGGATGGCAGCAAGCTGATCTATGAGGCGACCTATTTTGGCAAATGGTGGCAGCTTACATGCATGCCGAAAGTAGCGAGATCGCAGCGTGGTGAAGTGGAGCCACTCCCCGCAGAATTCACTCGGGAAACATGGGAGGCGCTGCACGATGTACTTCTGCGCAAATACCGCCGCCGTCGCGTAGCGTGGAATGTGGTACAACAAGTGGAGGACATCCTTGCCGGCAGAACAACAAACCAACGAAGAGATCACCGCAACCCTCACCATGAATGACCACGAAATGATCCATTGCCAGCAAAGCGAACGCCAGCTGGACCGAGCTATAGCCATCATGCACCGCCTGCGCGCCCCCGGAGGTTGCCCTTGGGACGCAGTACAGACGCATGAAAGTATCATTCCCAACCTTATTGAAGAGTGCTACGAGTGCATAGACGCTATCCGAGCAGAAGACTGGGGTCATTTGCGTGAAGAGCTTGGCGACGTCCTTCTGCAGGTGCTTTTTCACGCTGAAATGGCACAGGGAAACCCGAATGAGCAATTTGATATCTACGATGTGGCTCGAGAACTGAGCGATAAGCTTGTACGACGGCATCCGCATGTATTTGGCGAAGCGCAAGTTCACGATGCGCAGGGAGTGCTCAAACGATGGGATGAAATCAAACAAAGTGAGCGACATAGCGAAGGCGAACCACCGTTACACGACACCGGCAAGGGTTTACCGGAACTGCTACGCGCACTCAAAATCTCCGCTAAAGCCTCAAAAATGGGCTTTGATTGGTCGAGTCCGCAAGGAGTGTGCGAAAAATTGCGCGAGGAGTTGCGTGAAGCGGAGGAAACACTCCCGTTGGCAAACACAGACGCGCGAGTGGAAGAGGAGTTGGGTGATCTACTCTTCACTGCGGTCAATCTCTGTCGTCACCGCGGTGTCAATCCGGAGCTCGCCTTGCGTCGAGCAAATGAAAAATTTGTCCGTCGCTTCCATGCCATGCTTGCCCTTCTGCGTCAGCGAGGAATTTCCACTCCCGTGGAGGAAGAAATGGAACAAGCATGGACCAATGTTAAAGCAGAGGAAGAGAAATCCATCTGAGAAATGATGCGATGTCTTTTGTTCCCTTTCGCTTTTTTCCTGATGGTATCCTGCACGACTCGGGAAGAACTTGAACGTCCGGACAACGAAAGCCAAAATGTTGCGGCAGAACAAGCTGCAGCAAACTTGGGTAATCCCCTGCTGCCAAACAAGGGCGATCTGAACGCCGTCAACGTCCGCGTAAGCACCCCCGAAGAGCTTGAAAAAATAGATAACGGCTCAAATGAGGAGCTAATCTGGACGGATGCCGACCATCCCGATGCAGAAATCCCGGAACTCACTGAAATTTTTGAGAATAAACGCCTTGGAACAGGATGGCAAACACGTATGTCCCAGGCAATCAAACTGGCGCGCAGACGCGAACTGCCACTCATCGTGTGGTTTCACGATTCGCTCATCAGCCCACAGAGTAATGCCCTTGGAACTCAGTACCTCACAACGAGCGACTTCTTGGATTGGGCAAATAAAAACGCTGTTCTGCTGCGTCTGGATTCAGGGGCATCGCACGACGATAAGCGCGCTGATAGTACACCCTACCACGCTGACAGCATCAACTCTCTGCAGCGACGCTATGGGCTGACTCGTAAACCCTCCTTTGCCATCATCACCCCACACGGTAAGCTTGCTGCCCGAATCGACGGTTTTGATGGTATGCTCCCAGGCTTCATTATCGAACTCAAGGAAGGTGTCGCTCGAGCAAACAAAGAATTCGCGCAATACAAAAACCGTCTCTCTGATCGCGGTTTTCGGAATTGGACCTCTGCCACCGGAGAGCACCACATCTTCGCTAAACTTATGCGGTACGATGCCGACAAACGAGTTGTTTATCTCAAGGAAAGCGGGGGGCGCATCACGCGCACCAAACTCGCTCATTTCTCTCAAGAAGACATTGAATACCTGCAAAGTCTTCCCTCTTTCAAGAGGGAAGAAAAATCATCCGACACCACAGAACCGACCTATGAGCAAATCTGACTCCACAAAGGCACGCATCATGCGCGCAGCCATCAGTGAGTTCTCCGCTCTGAGCTACCGGGGCGTCACTTTACGGGAAGTGGCACGGGAGGCCGGTGTCACCATGGGTGCCATTCGCTACCACTTCGGCTCAAAAGATGACTTGTACCGCGATACTCTCGCCTACCTTTCCCAGCCATACAACACCGCCTGCCGCAACGCCCTGAAGGCAGCTTTACCCTCCGGAGATGTGCGCACCATCATCGCATCCTGGCTCACGGCTCCGCTCACTCACTGGGCAGAGAATGAAATCGCCACCGGTGTTCAGACACTCTGCTTCCTCAACAAGATGGGCTATGAATCCCCGGATCTCACACGCGATGTTTATGAGTCACACTATGCCTTTGCGTTGGAAGAATGGGCCGAAGCAGTACGTTCTTTTTTCCCCGGTATGCGACAAGATGATTGGCTCTGGTGTCTTACGTGCTTGCGCGGCATGTATTTCAATCTCATTGCTCACGATGACTTCACTCTTTGGTCTCTTCCCCGAGTACAGGATAAATTGCAAGCCCTGCAGCGTCTCTCTGCGGATGCCGTTGCCCTGTTACGCAGCTATACTCCATGAGGGCAGTAACATTGCGTAGCAAAAACGATGCCAATTAATTGTATATCGCATATCAAGAGCTATGAATAACAATCATATTTTTGATGCATTTATCCCATGGCAGGGCTTGCCAAGGAGGAGTATTTTGTGGTAGACTCGGGGAAGTGGGAAACGCTCGTAAATGGATGTTCATACTGCTACCGCTTACAGTGGTTGCAGCGGGGGTTTTTCTATGGTTGCATATTGATAATCAGGTAAGGAGGCTCCTTCATCCGGTCAATTCTCTCTACAGCGGATACTCTGAACTTCCAAAACACGTGCAGGGGCTTAACCTGGAACCTTTCACTGTTGTAGGCGATGGTAATCATGTCATCCGCGCATGCCTCGCAACTGTTGATAAATCAGCGTCTGCCAGTTCTCCACGCCAGCAACTCGTTCATGACAGGATGGGAAATTCCGACCTGAGCGGACTCATGTCGGTAGATTATGTCTTGGTGAGTGCAGATTGGGATCACGGAGTACGTTCCGCACTGCCAATGGCAGAGCGATTATCGGCAGCAGGACTCCGCTGCGTGCTATGGGAACCGAGCGGGAAGGATGAAATGCGTTCTTATTGCACCCATGGGATTCGAGAGAGCAAGGATATTACTTATCTTATTGACGAACTAGAACGCCGCACGGGACAAAGAGAACTTGTCATCCTCGGAATAGGACGTGATTTTGGGGCAGAATTGATGTTGCATGCAGCAGCGAATGAACCCCGATTGCGAGGTGTGGTGGCGATCGATGTACACGCGCCTCTCAACAAGGTGCTGCAACGACGCAACATACCAATCTGGCAGCGAGAGCTCGTCAGCTGGCGCATGAAGGAACTCACAGGACTCGAACCTTTTGATTTTGCCGCGGTAAAGAGCGTATTCACTCTGCCTCGGGAAAAACCAGTACTGTTTATCTGCTCCGGGCAAAAAACCGCAGAAACTATGCCGGAGGATACCTACGCTCTTTACACTCAGCTACATCAGGAACAGAGACGCCTCTACGTTCCCCGACGCCCTGAAGATCCTGCCGATTCTACTTGCCGCATGATTCGTTACACCCAGCCGGGAGGCACCCATTCCGCGCACCACGATGTACGAGCCAATATCCTGGATGATGCAGATGCAGTACTGCCGGCTGTGCTCCAGTGGATCAACGAGATCGCCCCTGGGATGCGGGAATCCCCCGCTCCAACACGACAAGGCATTGAAGCGTCTGAGTCACCGGCATCCTCTGTAGCGGTAGATAAAGATGCGGACAAAAATCCTTTCTCCCCCTCTTCTTGAGGTTGAATCCACGCATATCCCATTACTCATGCCCTCCACCTCCTCCACACTGAACTACGCAAAGCATCGATCGCGCGGCAATCGACACCGGAGAGGCTTTTCTCTCAGTCGACAGCGACATATGATTCCGGTGCTTTTGGTTGCGGCAGTGGCGGCGGCGATCGTACATCTTCTTGCATTGAGAGCAAGTCCATGGATTCTTAATTTCTGGAACAGCCAAATGCAGAACAGCGTCAAAGAGGCAAACGACGCCCAACTCGAGGCGGCCCGTATTGTCGTGCGACGCACGGAGGCTGAATTAGAGACAGAAATGCCGCCCATGGAACAGCAACAGGAAATGGAGACATTGGAGCCGGATCCACAAGAAATAGATCTCATCGACGCGCAGGTCAAAGAGCTGGTGATGGCTCCCGGGGAAACGAATCTGTCTCTGCCGGCACCAGAAGAGATCCCTGAAAATAGTGCAGCAGAACTTGCCCCAACACCGCCTTCCATGAACCTTCCGGAGGCAAAGGACATGCCGTCTCTCTCTCCCTTGCTTCCGGAGCCAACGCCGATCAACACCAATAGCGTCATTGCCAACGCCGCGCCTCAAAATGAATTGCTGGAGGATGCCGAAGGCTTCATCGACCAGGAATTGCGCCGCCAAGCTTCAGAAGGCTCCTCAAATTTACCTTCCGATACACGGTCGCTCTCTGAACTCATGGGGCTTTCGAATCTCGGCTCCTCCTCCGGAGTGGCACGTCTGGGAGCAGATATCCTCTTCGAATTTGACGAAAGCAGGCTGAAAAATTCTGCACGCGTCTCCATGCTACAACTTGCTGCCCTCATCCATAAAAATCCAACGACGATCTTCATTATTGAGGGGCACACAGATGCAATAGGCACGGAGGAATATAATCGACAACTTTCCTTGCGCCGCGCACAGGCAGTCATCTCCTGGCTGGAGCAGAATGCGGTTCCGATCCGTCACGTCTACCTCCGCGCCTGCGGATCCTCTCATCCCCTGGTAAATACTTCCTTACCTCGCGAGCAACAATCGCTCAACCGTCGCGTAGAGATTCACATGCGCCAACCCAGAGAAGCCTTGCCGGAAGGCAGTCAACCTGCTCGATACACCCCGCGCTGATGCCTGCTCCTCATGCCAGCAACTATCTCCTCGTTTCCACCGAAGAAGGGACAGTATCCCTGCCACGCCATGAAGGGCTACTGACTGAGCGCTGCAGTTTCCTTCTTTCGCTGGACTACGACGGTACCCTATGTCGTAATGATTCACGCAAGCCGGATCCACCCTTCTTCAACTACATTCGACAGCTGAAAAAGCAAGGTGTTCGCTGGGGTATCAACACCGGACGCACTCTCTCTGAGATGGCGCAATTTATGCTGGAGCTTGAGCTGCAGCCGGACTTCCTCTGCACGCGGGAGCGTTTTGTGTACATGGTAGGGGAAGATGGTTCTTGGCATGCAGCGAAAAAACACAACGCAAATTGCCACGCCGCCCAACTTGCAATGCAGCAGAGTCTGCAGAAGGAATGGGATATGATTCTACCGCTACTTCACACTGAGTGTCCTGAAGCGGAATGGTACGCTTCGCCGATCGACCCGCTCTCCATCGTCGCGCGCGACAGCAGCACCATGGATCTACTCTTGCCGCACTTCGCTCCTCTTCTACACGCGCATCCTGATGTCAGGATCCAGCGCGCCTCGCGTTTCATGAGGTTTACGGACGCGTGCTTCAACAAGGGCTCCGTACTCGATTACGTGTCAAAAGCATGGCAGGTACCGGAAACACATCTCTTCATCATGGGCGACGGTCATAATGACTTAGACTCCTTCCGAGCCTTTCCAAACTCCTTTTTTGCGGCCCCGCAGAATGCGCATGCCGACGTAATCGCATGGGTCTGCACTCACGGTGGACATATCTTCCCCAGCGTGCCTGATGCAATCAAGAAATGGGCAAAGCAAAAATCAATTTCCATTGTTGGAGATTGAGGCAATGAGAGACACTTGAATGATCAATTCTTTCTCTCCAAAACACGTTCCATCTTCTTCCCCGCTACTCCCTATGTTCCTCGACGAATCCAGGGGATCTACCAATCATTTACACATGAGCCACAATTCGATAGAAAAACACAGGATATCCGTAAAACAGCAGGACCAATTCACCTCACGTCCCCACCCTTCGAACAGAGAAATCCTCTCCGAAGTCAGTCTCCACTTTTGAGAACGTTGATAAAAGCCTCTTGAGGTATATTCACCCGACCGATAGCCTTCATTCGCTTTTTGCCCTCCTTCTGTTTTTCAAGGAGCTTGCGCTTGCGGGTGACATCGCCGCCATAACATTTAGCGGTCACATTTTTACGCATAGGAGAGATGCTCTCACGTGCAATGATTTTGCCTCCTATGCAAGCCTGAATGGCCACGGTGAAAAGCTGGCGCGGAATGACATCTTTGAGCTTGACGGCAATTTCACGACCGCGAGACTCCGCATGGTCGCGATGCACAATCATTGAAAAGGCGTCCACAGGTTCACCGGCAATCATGATGTCCATCTTCACGAGTTTTGCAGGTTGGTAACCGTCATACTCATAATCCATGGAACCGTAGCCACGCGTGATACTTTTCAGCTTGTCATTGAAATCCACAAGAATCTCTGCCATGGGGATGCGACAGGTGAGCATCACGCGGGTCTCATCAATCGTCTCCGTGTGTACAACCTCACCACGCTTCTCCATCACAAGCCTCATAATATCCCCAATATACGCCCCGGGCACCATCACAAACACCTTCACAACGGGCTCGCGAATTTCCTGAATCTCTTGCGCTTCGGGCAATGTGCTGGGATTGTCCACCTGAACTTCAGAACCATCGGTTTTCGTGACCTCATAGATGACGGATGGGTAGGTGGAGATGACGTCCATGTTGAACTCACGACGCAGGCGTTCCTGAATGATCTCCATATGCAGCAGCCCCAGGAATCCGCAGCGAAAACCAAATCCCAGAGCGATAGAACTCTCCGCAGAGTACGTGAATGCTGCATCGTTGATCTGCAGCTTAGCCATGGCTGCCTTCAGGCTCTCGTAATCGGCGGAATCTACCGGATAAATGCCGGAAAAAACCATCGGTCGAATCTGCCGGAAGCCGGGAAGCGGTTCCGCACAGGGATCGGCAAGGTTCGTATACGTGTCGCCGATTTTTACATCTGCCGCCGACTTCATGTTCGCGATGATGTAACCAACATCCCCAGTCTCCAATGCCGCAGTAGCCTGCATACCGGGAGTAAAAATGCCGACTTCCTTCACCTCGTAACTCGTCGCGTCAGCAAAGAGTTTTACCTTCACCCCCCGCGCTACACGCCCACTCATCACCCGCACGTATGACACCACCCCTCGGTACGCATCATACACCGAATCAAACACCAACGCACGAAGCTTGTCATCTGCGCCTTCGGGAGGAGGTGGTATGCGCTTCACAATGGCCTCCAGCACCTCGTCAATGCCTATACCCGCCTTCGCAGAGCAAAGAATCGCCTCCTCGCGAGGAATGCAAATCAGCTCTTCAAGCTGCCGATACACCGCGGGCAAATTGGCACCCGGTAGGTCGATCTTGTTGATGATTGGTACAATATCCAGACGCTGTTCCATGGCGAGATGCATATTGGCAAGCGTCTGTGCCTCCACCCCCTGCGCGGCATCCACAATGAGCAGTGCACCATCACACGCTGCCAGCGAACGTGAAACCTCGTACGAGAAGTCTACGTGTCCAGGCGTGTCTAGCAAATTCAACTCATACTCTTCGCCATCCTGTGCCACATATCGCATTGTCACGGGGTGCGATTTAATAGTGATACCCTTCTCGCGCTCCAGATCCATCGCATCCAGCAATTGATCCTGCTTGTCCCGCTCCGCGACGGTATGCGTAAGCTCCAGCAAGCGGTCGGAAAGCGTCGTCTTGCCGTGGTCAATATGCGCTATAATCGAAAAATTGCGCTTATGTCGCCGGTCTGTTGCCATGCGCGGGTAGCATAAAGCATCTTACACCAAGAGTCAAGAAGAAGTGGGGGTTCAAATGCGTTTGCGGGTCTCGGTCAATTTCGCTGAAGGCGCAGGAAAAAGATTTGGCGAGTTTTTAAGAATAGATAGTTAATGTTACA
>CANQJI010000039.1 GCA_947624205.1 uncultured Akkermansia sp.
TACCTCTTTCCAAAAGCGATGTACAGCTTCTTTTTTGCATCCGCCGTTTTTTTCTCTCCGGCACTCGATTTATTTCCTTACTTGGGTTTCGATGTATGTCGCCTATCAGCAAAATGTTAGATTACCCTCCTTCGTTTATCTCTTTTTGAATACGATGAGCAGATTTGATCCAAAAAACTTCGAAATGGCACGGATATCCCCGGAGAAACTGCACCCCCTCGCTTGACAAATATGCGAGCCGCAGGAGCCGTTAATTGACTCAATATGAAATCCCGATGCAACCCTGAGCTGCGTATCGCTTTTGGAAAGAGATGGGCAAACGCCTATGTACGAGGCGGTGGCAGACGGGGTCTGCCCGGTGGCGGCTGGTGCCGCCCATGTACGATGTACGACGGTGGCAGGCGGGGCCTGCCTATGTACGATGGACGAAGTACGATGTACGATTTGGAGAGTTCGCGCGCCGTGCGGCGCAGGGAGGCGGAGCGGATGCAAAGCGGAATTTTTGAAAATCATGCGCGGGTGTAGTTAGAAAGCGGCGATGGCAGACAAGGTCTGCCCGGTGGCGGCTGGTGCCGCCTATGTACGAGGTACGACGGTGGCAGACAGGGTCTGCCCATGTACGACGTACGATGGACGATGTACAACACGCACGACGGCGGTAAGTACGGATGGACAACGCGCGTGCGTTGCCCGCAGGGCGAACCGGCAGGGTGGTGCCGGTGAGTCAATTTGGGAAGTTCCCGCGCGGAGCGCGCGAGTGCCCTGGATTTGCTCAGACCAGGACGACGGCGTGTTTGGCTAGTTCGTCGCGAAGTTTTTCGGCCTCACCGGGGCGGAACGGGGTGCCGTTTTTGAGGCGTGAGTGCAGGGTGCGAGGGGCAATGCCAAGCACGCGAGCGACCTCTGTCATGTTGAGGAGCTTGCTCGCTTTTTTGAGGGCGTCTATATCAGGGATTGGCGCGCGGTACGGGAAGCCGGATTCTTGTGCAGCGGCGATCCAGGCGGGGATGGCCGTTTGCAGCTCTTCCAGCGCTTCGACCTGGGTATCGCCAAAGGCGATGCAGCCGGGCAGAGCCGGTACTCGGGCTACCCAGGTCTTATCTTCTTCGTCCCATTCGAGGGTGGTGTCGTAGTTGTAGGTTTTCATAGTGTGATGAGATTTGAGTTTTATTCATTCATGAAATACAGCCTAACTTCGCGAATTTGTGCGCGTTTCGCCTTGCCATTTTCAAAGCGTTGAATGTTGAACGGTTGAGACTTTTCGCGAGTGAAAATATGATGGGATCCGGCGATTCGATTCAGACCGTATCCTTTCATTTCAAGGAATTTTTCAGTTCGTCGAATGACGACGTTTCCGTCCTGAGACCCGCTCATGATTTTCTCTACTAGTTTCTCCTTCGTTGTCACGACTTTATTTTGGCGAAATTATGCGAGAAATCAAGAAAAAGTCGCGTGTTTATGAAAGTTTTTTTCAAAAAAGAGGATTTTTTGCGAAAAAGCCTGTGAATTGCAAAACAAATGCAACACATGACCGAAGCAAACGCATTAGAAAATGCGCCGGGGTAGACAAGGCCTACCCATGTACGAGGTACGATGTACGATGTACGATTTGGAGAATTCCCGCGCTTGCGCGCGAATTTGGCGCCTATGTACGATTTTCGATGTACAACACGCACGACGGCCCCATTGAGGGCGCACGCGCAGCGGGCGGCGGTGGCGGCTGACGCCGGCCTACGTACGACGTACGATGTGCGACGGTGGCAGGCGGGGCCTGCCTATGTACGATGGACGATGTACGATTTGGAGAGTTCGCGCGCCGTGCGGCGCAGGGAGGCGGAGCGGATGCAAAGCGGAATTTTTAAATCATGCGCGGGTGTAGTTAGAAAGCGGCGATGGCAGACAGGGTCTGCCCGGTGGTGCCTAGCGGCGCCTATGTACGATTTACGATGTTGGATGTACGATTTATTAATAATGTGCGCGTTGCGCAGATTTTTCGGATCATTAATGCATGCTGAGATCCCCCTAGAGCCATCATCATGATGACCTCTGGTTGTCATGATTTATGATGTGTATAGACGATGATATCAGTCAATAAGGGAATTTGGTCTGTTGATTGAATTTTCTCAAATGCGTTTGCTGTGGGGAGGAGCTTGACAAAAAGGGATGTGAAGCCTATGATACCGGCGCGATGAGTGAGACGAAACAAGTAGCTGTATTGGCCGGGGATGGGATAGGGCCGGAAGTGATGAGGGAGGCTCTGCGCGTGCTGGATGCTGTGGAAAAACGCTATGGGTTTCGTACGGAACGCAGGGAATACGCCGTGGGCGGAGCAGCGATTGATGCCTGCGGCAAAGCTCTCCCGCCCGAGACGTTGAAAGGTTGTGAAGAGGCAGATGCTATTTTGTTCGGCTCGGTGGGCGGTCCGAAGTGGGAATCTCTACCTCCGGATGAGCGCCCGGAGCGTGGGGCTTTGCTTCCTTTGCGGCGGCATTTTGATCTCTTCGCCAATTTGCGTCCCGGGGTATGTTTGCCGGAACTTACAGCGGCCTCTCCGTTGAAAGAGAAACTCATCGCCGGTGGATTTGATATCTTGTGTGTGCGAGAGCTCACGGGTGGTATGTACTTCGGGCAGCCGAAATTTTACGGGGAGAGGGATGGCGAGATTGTCGGTCTCGACACGTTGATTTACCGTCGCAGCGAGGTGGAGCGCATTGCGCACATGGCATTCCGAGCTGCAGCAGGACGGCGTGGTAAACTCTGCAGTGTGGACAAGGCTAATGTGTTGAGTTCTTCCGTGATGTGGCGCGATGTCTTCACGGAGCTGGCTTCTCAGTACACGCAGGTGCAACTCACTCACATGTACGTGGACAACGCCGCTATGCAGCTTGTACGCAATCCCGGACAGTTTGACGTCATCGTCACGGAGAATACATTTGGGGACATTCTGACCGACGAGATGGCGATGGTCTGCGGTTCCCTCGGCATGTTGCCCAGTGCGTCCCTCTGCAATCGAGGAGAAAAGACCTTTGGTCTCTACGAGCCTTCCGGCGGATCTGCTCCCGATATTGCCGGTAAAGGCATTGCTAATCCCATTGCGCAAATTCTCTCCATGGGCATGATGTTGCGCTATTCGTTCGGGTATTCAGAGCCCGCCCAAGCCGTGGATGCTGCTGTTCGCGCAGCCATAGCTGCAGGTGTTCGCACCCGCGACCTCTCTACCGGCGCACCTGATGAGCAAATCGTGACGACGTCGGGGATGGGGGATGCTGTCATCAGCTTCCTGCGCTAATCCTGGCGGCTGGTGGAGCCCGGTGGAGCCCAGTGGCGCCTGACGGCGCCTATGTACGAGGTACGAAGTACGATGTACGATTTGGAGAGTTCCCGCGCGAAACGCGCGAGTGTGGCGAAGCAGATGCGGGGGCTGAGTGTGAAGGCGACGATCGGACGTGATTAGAAAGCGGCGATGGCGCCTAGCGGCGCCTATGTACGAGGTACGAAGTACGATGTACGATTTGGGGAGTTCCCGCGCGAAACGCGCGAGTGTGGCGAAGCAGATGCGGGGGCTGAGTCGTGAGGGCGACGATCGGACGTGGTTAGAAAGCGGCGATGGCGCCTAGCGGCGCCTATGTACGATGGACGACGGTGGCAGACGGGGCCTGCCTATGTACGATGTACGAAGTACGACGGTGGCAGGCGGGGCCTGCCTATGTACGATGGACGATGTACGATGTACGATTTGGAAAATTCCAGCGCTTGCGCGCGAGTGTAGCGAAGCAAATGCGGGGGCTGAGTCGTGAAGGCGACGATCGGACGTGATTAGAAAGCGGCGATGGCGCCTAGCGGCGCCTATTGTCGTGACGCGGGATGCAAGGGGACCGTGGCGTGAGCGGGTCAGATGAGCCTCTCCACCAGAGCCTCCGTCGTGCGGGCAAGTCCGGAGGGATCATCCAGCAGCCCGGCACGTAATAGAGCCGTATCGATGATCTGATCCGCCAGAAGTTTGGAAAGTTCTTCGTCCTTCCCTTGCAGCTCCGCCAGTTTGATGACAAGCGGGTGGTGCGAGTTGAATTCGACCAGAGGATGCGTCTCCGGCACTGACTGCCCCATGGCTTTCAGATACGCCTTCACATCCGGCGAGAGGTCGTGCTCATCCTGCAGGGCTATGGCAGGGGCGGTGGTCACGCGATCACCGGTGCTGATTTTACCAAGCTTATCCTTATAAACATCTGACAGCCAATCAGTGAGTTTTTTCTCTTGATCGGCATCCAGCCCCGGAGTATCGGGTTGATCTTCCAGCGGCGGCAGATCCAGGTTGGCTCGGGAGACAGATTTGATCTCCTTGTCCTCCACCTTCATCAGGCTGTCCACCACGAATTGGTCTCCGCCGTCAGTCAGGAAAATGACTTCAAATCCGCGTGCCTTCAGGGGATCGAGATAGGGGGAGTTTTCCAACTGCGCGCGGGAGGCGCCAAACAGCACGTAAATATCCTTTTGATTCTCCTTCATGCGACTGATATAGTCCGCAAAGGATGTCAATTTGCCGGGCTCGGTAAAGGTAGATTCGAAGCGGAGCAGCTTGCCCAAGGCATCCTTGTGTTCCCAGGAAGTGACGATACCTTCCTTGACGAAGCGGTTGAACTGCTTCCAGAAGATTTCGTACTTGTCGGCGTGATCCTTCGCGAGGTCCTCCAGGTGCTTGATGAAGCGTTTCGTGATGGTACCGGCGATACGGCGCAGCAGAGAATTATCCTGCAGCATCTCGCGGGAGATATTGAGCGGCAGATCCTCACTGTCCACGACACCGGAGAGGAAGCGTAGCCACTCCGGCAACAGGTTTTCCGGCTTGCTGTCGATGAGCACCTTGTGGCAGTAGAGCGACACATTCGGTTCGCAGCGTCCGAATCCCATGCTCTCCGGGTTATCCGACGGCACGAAGAGCACGGAGTTCAGCACGATGGGGGCATCTGCGTTGAAGTGCATGTGCGTGAGCGGCGCGGAATCCGTATGAGCGATGAATTTATAGAAGGCTTCATAATCCTCTCCGCTGACGTCCTTCTTATTCTTCATCCAGATGGCCTGCACGGTATTGAGGTGCTCTCCGTTAAAGTCGATGGGGAAACCAATGAAGTTGCTATATTTTTCGATGATGTACCGCAAGCGGTTCGGCTTGGCAAAGTCATACGCATCTGTCTTCAGATGGATAAGAATACTCGTGCCACGAGGTGTATCTTCCGGCGCATCATCCAGCGAATACCCCTCTTCCCCGTTGCTCACCCAACGCACCGGTTTGGCATCGGGTTCCCAGGAACGCGTGATTACTTCCACCTCCTCTGCCGTCATGAACACACTGTAAAATCCCACGCCGAACTGACCGATAAGGTTTTGCGTGTCACCTTGTGTCTCCTTAACCATTTCCAGGAATTTCTTTGTTCCGGAGTGGGCGATCGTACCAAGGAACTCCACGACTTCCTCACGAGTCATGCCGATGCCCGCGTCGGCAATCGTCAGCGTGTGCTTTTCTTCATCGGTGGTGACACTCAGCCGCAGCTCACGTTCAGGCTGGTAAACCGCAGCCTCGGTGAGCTGCTTGAGGCGGAACTTTTCGGAAGCGTCCGATGCGTTGGAAATCAGTTCACGCACAAAAACTTCGCGATCGCTGTAAAACGCGTGAATCACAATATCGAGCAACTGCCGTACCTCTGTTTGAAATAGTTGTTTTTCCATGGTCTTAATCAAAAGGCATTCCTGCCCCTATTGTAGGCAAAACCCCCGCAGAGTCAAGGGGCATTCGAGTATGTAGGCAGCAAACATTCTCAAGAAACGGCAGCCACTGGGCGGTGGCAGACAAAGTCTGCCTATGTACGAGGTACGATGGACGATGTACGATTTGGGAAATTCGGCGGCTACGCCGCGAGTTTGGCGGCTAGCGCCGCCTGTGTACGAGGTACGATTTTCGATGTACAACACGCACGACGACCCCAAGCAGCCGCAGGGCGGCTGCTCATTTACGAGGTACGATGGACGATGTACGATTTGTAAAGCTCCCGCGCGTAGCGCGCGAGTGGGGCGGAGCCTTCGCAGAGGTGGAATTGTGGAGCAACGTACGGACGTAATTAGAAAGCGACGAGGGCGCCTGGCGGTGCCTATGTACGATTTACGATTTGTAAATTTCATGCACGTGACGCGCGAGTTTTTGCAGAGCAGAGACGCCGTCCATTTTCGAATTACGATGATCGACTGCTCGGAGAGTTTTCTCTACTTTTCCACTTCATCCGAATGCGTATGTTCTGTTCCGGAGCAGGTGCGGATTTTATCTTGACATTCGGATATCGTCAGGGTATGAAGACAAGGGTATCTGATGTGCGTCATGGCTGATTGTTGCAAACTTACAAAAGAAATGCTCTCGGAGGAAAAAATCTGTGACCTTGCAGATTTTTATAAAGTATTTGGCGATAGCTCACGCCTGAAAGTCCTCTGGGCATTACATCATGGCGAGTTGTGCGTCACCCATCTTGCTGAGCAGCTCGGAATGACCGCTCCCGCCGTATCTCACCAACTCAAAATGTTGAGACAAAGCCATTTGGTTCGGACTCGCCGCTCAGGAAGGAACATCTACTACAGGCTGGCGGATGATCACGTACAGAAAATTCTTGAGCTCGGACTAGAGCACACCGAGGAATAGAGGCTACTCCTGTGGGAGCAAGGCAAACGCATTAGGAAATGCGTTTGCCTATGTACGAGGCGGTGGCAGACAAGGTCTGCCTATGTACGAGGTACGATGTACGATGTACGATTTGGGGAATTCCCGCGCTTGCGCGCGAGTGTGGCGAAGCAGGTGCGGAGGCTGAGTCGTGAAGACGACGCGCGGACGGTGGCGCCTAAAGGCACCTATGTACGAGGTACGATTTTCGATGTACGATTTGGGGAGTTCCCGCGCGAAACGCGCGAATTTGGCGAGCCAGATCGGGAACAGAATTGTGGAGCGACCGGCGGAAGTGGTTAGAAAGCGGCGATGGCGCCTAGCGGCGCCTATGTACGATGTGCGATGTACGACGGTGGCAGGCGGGGCCTGCCTATGTACGAGGTACGATTTGGGGAATTCGGCGGCTACGCCGCGAGTTTGGCGCCTGTCGACGCCCGGTGGCAGACAGGGTCTGCCCATGTACGAGGTACGATGGACGATTTATAAAGTTCCCGCGCTTGCGCGCGAGTCTAGCGAAGTGCACTGGTTGTCATGATTTATGATGCGTATAGACGATCATATCAGTCAATAAAGGCGTTTTCTCTGTTGATTGATCTCTTCCAAATGCGTTTACCGTGCCCTATGGGGCCGGTTGAGACGGAGCGTTGTCGGCGTTGGGGGAAACAAGCGCGTCATGCATTTCGCCGGTTCGAGTGTAATCTTCCGCGCGCAGTCCTGTCGCATCGCGCAGTTTGACGTCTGCCCCGAATTCTAAGAGTAGGCGGACTGCCGCAACACTTCCGCTCTGTACCGCCTGGATGAGCGGCGTGCTTCCATCGGCATCTCGCCCGTTTACCGCGGCTCCGCGCATGATGAGCCAACGTATGGCATCACACTTGCCGCACTGAGCTGCAGCGTGCAGGAGCGGAGTGCCATCCCGGGAAGAGGCGGCGCTTAATCCCACCCGCGCCAACTCCTCCAACACCGCCACATGATTACCTTCCGCCGCACGATAGCCGGCAGCGATAAGTTGTTCCGTTGCCGGGGGACGCTGCTGAATCATGCGCCGCATTTCCTCGACCTTTCCCAAGGCAGCCGCCCGAGTGAAAAGAGTTTCTCCCTCCTCATCCTGCGCATAGGGATTCTCCACCTGCTGTTTCAGCTTGGTGTACATATCTTCCTCCCCGTTCGAGGGCAAAGACCGCACAGCCCACAGCGCGCAGCCCAATACAAAAAATACACAGGCCCACACCACTTTCCCCAACGCAGGACGGTTCGTGAATGATCCGGCAATTGCCAATGCCGTATCCACCACCGTGATGGTGATACATACCACAAACATCCACAAATCCGCCTTGTCTGCGACGGCCTCTCCCCCCACACTACGCAGCACCACCAGCGCGATCACTACGAGTAAAAAGAAAATATGAACGAGTTCCTTCATTGTCTTCTGTACTCTACCACAAGCACCAGCCGCTGTCGATTATTTTTAGCGCAAGAAGCAGCGGTGGCAGACAGGATCTGCCTATGTACGAGGTATGAGGTACGATTTGGAAAGTTCCCGCGCGGAGCGCGCGAGTGTGGCAAAGCAAGGGCGGATGGACAAAGCGCATGCGTTGCCCGTAGGGTGAACCGCCGATGGGGCGGCGGTGAGTCAATTTAGGGATCATGTTGGAGTCTGCAACGCGCATGCTTGTGAAGCGTTCTCCATCCGGTACAGTTCTCACCTTCTCGTGGCACTGAATCCCGGATGAATTTTAGAAATTTATAATTTAAGAATCATAACCTATTTTCGAAAGTCTTGACAACGGGGTGTGCGTTTTCTATAATGCCAGACTTACCCACCCAAAGAATCATGGCTAAGATGATTTCATTGATGTCCCGACTGAGGAGAGGAGGGGGGACGACGATACTCAGCGGACGGCAGAAGATGTTGTTGGTGGCGGTGCTTGGAGTACTGCTGCTGTGCTACCTCGTGGTAGGTCCCGGGCAGACAGTAGGCGAGGCGGCATACCGCATGACGTGGCTTGTGTTAAGTGGCGTAGCGCTTACGATTTTTTATTCCGTTGATCACACGCGCCAAGAGCTTAATCTGGGGCGTTCAGCGTTGGTAATGATGCTTATATGCGCGCAGATAGCGCTTATTCACGCCATCAATGACATCCGGATGATGCTTCCCTGGTCGGTGACCTATGGGCAGATGCTGCTGGCTCTGCCGTATGCGTTGGCGCCGGGCATTACCTCAGCAATGCTGGGGCGACGCCTCGGGGTGTTCACCGCGTTGTGTACTTCGCTGTTCGGACTGGCACTTATGCCGGCGGATTGCCCACGCGTGATCATGCAGGACTTCTTTGTGATCAGCTTATTGGCAGGACTCGTTTCGGCGTTGCTGTGCAGCCGGGTACATAAGCGGGAACACATCCTTTATGCAGGTTTTGCCACCGGAGCAGTGATACTCGTTTCCACAGTGGCGCTGGGGTGTTTTCAAGACAGTGGATTAGCGACTCTTCGCAATGGATTTAACCTTATAAGCTTTCTTGCGGAAGCTCTCGTGGCATTCGGCGTGAGTTTTCTGGTGAGTGTTTTCATTGGAGGCTTCATGCCCTTTTTGGAGAAAATCTTCAACATATCGACGCATATCACCTGGCTGGAATGGGCAGATATGAATCACCCGGTGCTCAAGAAACTGCAGATGACGGCTCCCGGTACTTTTCATCACAGCCTGTACGTGCAACGTTTGGCAGAAGCCGCGGCAGAGGCCATCGGGGCGGATGTGACGCGCGCCGGTGTATGCGGTCTTTACCACGATATCGGCAAACTGAAAAATCCCCAGTATTTTACTGAAAACATCAGTAACCAGGCACTATCTCCGCACCATGAACTGACTCCGGAGGTGAGCGCGCGCATTATCATCCAGCACGTTCAGGACGGCGTGGACATCGCGCGGGACTACAAGTTGAATTCACGCATTATTGCCGCCATTCGCGAACACCACGGCAAACTCAGCACCTATTTCTTCTACCGTAAGGCTATGGATCGTTACAAGGAGGAAAAAGCCAAGTTTGATGCAGGATCGATTGATACCTGTCCAGAAAAGGTCGACAAGGAGGATTTTTCATACAAGGGGCCCGTGCCTCAGACGCGTGAATCGGGCATCGTGAGCATGGCGGACGCCGTTGAGAGCGCTACTCGCTCGCTGGTGAATCCTACGGAACAGGACATTCGGGATATGGTGGAAACAATCTTCCGCGATCGTATATTGGACGGTCATCTGCAGGACTGTCAGATTACACTGGGCGATATTGAAAAAATGAAAGAAGCCTTCCTCACCACACTTCGGACAATGAATCATAATCGCATTGCCTACCCCAAGCCGGAGTCTGACCCGATCTCGAAGGATTCGACACCCAAGTCAACGGATTCATCGGTTGCGTCATGATGCAGCATCTGCGCAGTGTGAGCATGGTGCTCGCTTTTATTGTCGGAGGAGTTTTTCACGAACAGCTCGCACTTTTCATCGGCTGGCTTCCGTTCGGCATTGCCATCATGCTGAGTATCACCTTTATCGGGCTGGATGTGCGGCAACTGAAGCCCGTGCGCATGCACTTATGGCTGCTGCTGGCAATTCAGATCACGGGGTTATTCTTTTGGGGTATTGCAAGGGTTGCCGGGTACCCGATCATGGCAGAATCTCTCTATTATTGCGCAGCAGCGCCCATTGCCTCTGCCAGCCCTATCATCGTGAATCTGCTTCGCGGTAATGTGGAGTTTTCCACCACTGCCATGGTGCTCAGTCAGATGGTATTCGCTCTCGTGACGCCGTTTATTTTGCCCTTCGTGGTTTCGGTGCCAGATATGAGCTACTCTGAACTCAGCCTTTCAGTGGCGCAGCAGATTTTCACGGTGGTGGGGATTCCCGCTATCGTGGCGTTGGTGTTGCGGTTGGTGTACCCCCCCTGTCGCTTGTGGGCTCCTAAATTAAGGGATGTCTCACTGGGTATTTGGGTGCTGAACCTGGTGGTGATTTCTGCCTCAGGCATCCAACGTATCATTGCAGGCGGTTACAGCTTGCATGAGATGTGGCCGCTGATGCTCGGCGCCGCCGTGGTCTGTCTCTTTGGATTTGTGGCGGGATACCGCCTCGGTTACCCGAACTTCAAGCGTGAGTGTTCCCAGGGGTTAGGGCAAAAAAACACCGTACTTACGCTATACATGGCAAGTCAAAGCTATGCTTCTCCTCTGGCATACATCGGCCCGGTGTTCTATGTGTTTTGTCACAACACAGCCAATGCGATTCAACTCGCCCTTGCGAATCGTGAACAGCGCGAGAAACAGAGCTGATCAACGAGGGGCGAGAATGTTCTTCGGGAACAAATTCGCCAATTGCGGCTGAAGGATCAAGTAGAGCTGTGCCTCCTCTTCTTCGCTCAGGTCAAAATCATCCATAAGTACCTTTTTGCCAATGATTCGACCACCCAGGGATTGTCCGTTCATGGGATAGAGGTAAAAAATCAGGTTAGTATCATCATTTCGATTGCCCTGCTGCTCGCTGCGGTAGTATTCTTCCCCAACATGGCGCACCTTCTCCGGGGTGAGGATGAGGCAAACTTTGTCCCGCTGTTCCCGGTCCAGTCCATGCAGTTGGTCGGCATTCAGCAACCAGCGAGGCATGCGCGGAGTAATGGATAACTTGGGCGAAGCGAGCGCTTCTGCCACGCCCTCCCTGCTCACCGAGCCGTAGGGCTTGGCGCACATCGTAAGCGTCGGTGCAAAAAACACGACCGCCATCAAAAGATGAATGAGGCCCTTCTTCATTCTCGTCTCATTTTAAACTTTCGCTCACGAGGTGTCAAGTTGCCAGAAAAACTATTTTGGACGGATTGTGTTACAAAATACGTTTACTTTCTCCTCGCACCGGGGCAAACGCATTAGGAAATGCGTTTGCCTATGTACGATTCGGATTATAGCGCGCCAGAGGCGCGGGAATTTGACGGAGAGAGTTTGTTGTCATGATTTTTGATGCGTATAAATGATCATATCAGTCAATAAGGGCATTTCTTCTGTTGATTGACTTCTCCTCAAGTGCGTTTGCCCTACTCCTCGCACTTGCGACAACCCGTCCATTGTGGTAGAATGTGCCCCGCATGGGAAACACAGAGCCTGTCAGATATTGGAATCGTTACACCAAGCGCGAGGAAGAAGAAAAAATCCTCGGCGAGAAGGGACTCCGCTGGGTGTATGGTACAACTACGGGTAAACTGGCTCTGCACCTGCTCATTAAACGCGCTATTTTTTCGCGGATGCTCGGGTGGATGAAGAATTCCCGCGGCAGTGCGAAAGAAATCCCCGACTTTATCCGCGACTACGCCATCGACGTTCGAGAGCTTGAAAAAAGGCCGGATGAGTACACATGCTTCAATGAATTCTTTACTCGCAAACTCAGACCGGGGGCGCGTCCTCTCTGTGCAGATCCGGCCCTGGCATTGCCGGCAGATGCCCGTCACCGTGCGTGGGAGGATGCATCATCGATTGAAGGGGTGTATGTGAAGGGACAGAATTTTGATTTGCCTGCGCTGATGGGAGACAACGAACTGGCGGAACGCTATGCACGCGGGAGTGTGTTGCTCTCTCGGCTCTGCCCGGTGGATTACCATCGCTTCCACTTTCCCATCTCCGGGGTGGCAGGGGCTGCAAAGCGCATTCCGGGATCTCTGGCGAGCGTAGCGCCCTACTCCTTACGCGGGCGGCTTGCCCGGCTGTGGAGCAACAAGCGGGAACTGACGCTTCTGCGTGATACAGCCGTCGGTGATGTTCTCATTCTCGCCATTGGCGCTACGGGAGTGGGCGCCATCTACCAGACGTACCATCCTGAAGTTTTCGTGGAGAAGGGAGAAGAACAAGGTTTTTTCGCGTTTGGAGGTTCCACGGTGATGACCTTTTTTGAGCCGGGACGTGTGAAATTCGCCAGTGATCTACTGGAACAAACCGCACGGGGCATAGAGTTGTACGCTCACCAGGGCGACTTCCTCGGCGAACCCGCGGGGCAAACGCATTAGGAAATGCGTTTCCCTATGTACGATTTACGAGGTAGGATGTACGATTTATTAATAATGTGCGCGTTGCGCAAATTTCTCGGATCATTAATGGATGCTGAGATCCCTCTAGTGCCATTATCATGATGACCGCTTGTTGTCATGATTTTTGATGCGTATAAACGTGGATATCAGTCAATAAGGGCATTTGTTCTGTTGATTGACTTCCCTCAAATGCGTTTACCCTGGGCGAACCCGCAGGGCGGAGGCAGACGGGGTCTGCCTATGTACGATGTACGATTTGAATTATAGCGCGCCAGAGGCTCGGGGCGCTTGCCGGCATGATTTATGAGGCGTATGGGCAATAATATCAGTCAATAAAGGCATTTTCTCTGTTGATTAATCTCTTCCCAGATGCGTTTGCCGAGGATGTATGCACGGAAGGCTTGATTTGTAAGAAGGGAAGGCGTATAATCCGCGCGCAGATGATAGAGGATAGACTGCAAATTGGATTAGCCGGGTTGGGAACGGTAGGAACCGGGGTGTATGAGGCTTTGTTGCGCAACAGAAGCCTGCTGGAGGCGCGTGCCCAGATATCATACGAGGTACGGCGTATTGCAGTGCGGGATTTAAGCAAGCAGCGTGAGGTAAAAGTTGCGCCGGAGGTGCTGACGAATGACTGGCGTGATCTGGTGGCGGACGAACAGATTGATATCATTATCGAACTCATTGGCGGCACCTCGGAGGCGCACGAGCTGGTACGTGCGGCACTGGAGGCCGGCAAGCCGGTGGTCACGGGGAACAAAGCATTATTGGCGGAGCACGGAAGCGAACTTTTCCGCCTTTCTCAAGAGCGCGGGGTTCCCCTGTACTTTGAAGCATCATGCGGTGGCGGAATTCCAATTGTGCAGAGTCTCCAGAATTCTCTTATCTGCAACCGTGTCGATTCGATCATTGGCATCATCAATGGCACGAGCAACTACATCCTCACTGCGATGGAGAAGAAGGGACTTCCCTTCCGTGAAGCGCTGGAGCGTGCGCGGGCTCTTGGCTATGCCGAGGCTGATCCCACCTTGGACATCAATGGCTGGGATGCTGCTCACAAGGCACTTATTCTTGCGATGTTGGCGTATGGTACGCCGCTGAGTCCGGACAAGATAGCGGTGCGCGGCATTGAGAGCATCGATCCGGTGGATATTCAATTTGCTCAGCAGCTAGGATACACGATCAAGCTCCTGGTCGTAATTAAACGCCACGCGGAACAGAAAGCGCTGGAGTTGCGCGTGCAGCCGAGTTTCGTTCCGCAAACGCATCTCCTTTCCAAGGTCGGAGACGTTTTCAACGCCATTGCCGTGAGTGGCGACATCGTGGGCGAGACCATATTTTACGGGCGAGGAGCGGGGAAAAATCCTACCACGAGCGCCGTGCTCGGGGATGTGGTGCTGGCAATGCGCGAATGTCGTTTGCCGGACTACCACACGGGCTTTCATCCGTACGCCGAGGCGGTGCGGGTGCTGCCGGCACAGGAGACTGTGACGCCCTACTACGTGCGCTTTCGTGTGAAGGATTGCCACGGTGTCATTGCTGCCATCTCTGCGCTCTTTGCCAAATATGATATCGGCATCTCTGCCATTACTTCCAGAGATGGAGCAGATGATGGAAAAGGGCAGCACTGGAATTACCTGGTTTTCATGCTTTATGCTTGTAATTTCGGACGATTGGAGGGTGCTCTGGTTGAAATCCGAGGACTCGGGACGGTAGTGGACGAACCGATGGTGCTGCGCATTGAGCGAATGGGAGCAAACGATTAAATGACAACTTTATGGCACTCGTAGTACAGAAATATGGCGGTTCCTCAGTGGGGACGATTGATCGCATCCGCAATGTAGCACAAAGGCTCATGGATACCCAAAGCGAGGGGAATCAGGTCATTGCTGTGGTTTCTGCCATGAGCGGGGTGACCGATCAATTAATCGGGCTTGCACACCAGGTCATGGAAACGCCTCCGGAGCGCGAGCTTGACATGCTTGTCTCCACCGGAGAGCAGCAGTCTGTGGCATTGCTCTGCATGGCGATAGCGGACATGGGGGGCAAGGCCGTTAGCCTCACGGGGGCGCAGGCAGGCATCTGCACTTACGGTTCCCACACTCGTGGTCGTATAGGGTCCATCTCTCCGGCGAGAATTTTTGAGGCATTGCAGGAGGATAATATCGTCGTTTGTGCGGGTTTCCAAGGCGTTGCGGAAGATGGCGATATTCATACATTGGGGCGCGGGGGATCGGATCTTTCAGCGATCGCCCTGGCGGCGGCAGTGAAGGCGGATATCTGCCGCATATACACGGATGTTGATGGTGTCTACACCTGCGATCCAAGGGTGGTGAAGGAGGCGCGAAAGATACCCTGCCTGAGCTATGAAGAAATGTTGGAGATGGCATCCAGTGGTTCAAAAGTCATGCAGGCTCGCTCTGTTGAACTTGCGAAGAAATACGGCGTTGTATTTGAAGTGCGAAATTCTATGAACAATAATCCTGGTACTGTAGTACAAGAAGAAAATCCCGCCATGGAGTCTCTCGCCGTGCGCGGCATTTCTATCGAACGCAACCAGGCGCGTGTCACGGTTTCGGGTATTACCGCTCCCGTAGCCTACACCGCCATCATCCTCACCGCTCTTGCCGAGGCGGAAATCAACATCGATATGATTGTGGCCAATACCGCCCATGACGGGCGAGCCCGCCAGTCATTCACGATGAATATGAGTGAACTCGGAGCGGCTCAGGCTGCCTTGAAGGGTATCCTTCCGACGCTGGGGGCGGAAGCGCGGCTGGAAACTGAGGCCGGGCTCGCAAAACTCTCTGTTGTGGGAGTGGGCATGCGGTCAAATTCCGGCGTAGCTGCCACCGTATTCCGTGCATTGGCGGATGCCGGCATCGTCACCGGAATGATTGCCACTTCCGAGATTCGCATCTCCACCACTGTGGAGGCGGCAGATATAGAACGAGCCGCCCGCGCTGTTCACGCTGCCTTCCATTTGGAGCAAGGCGCATAATTGCTCTCTCTTTATTGCAGCAATGTCTGTCCCTCAAACCGGCAAAGATTCCGAAGGTCTCAAGATGAATTCCCTCCGTAGCGCCAGGAGGGGGCACTTGTTTCCGCGCGTCGGTTGTGGATTGGTTTTATTTTGCCTTGGCGTTATTGCAACCTTCGTCTTCCTGGCAATCCTTTTTGTAGTCGGGTTGGGAAAGTATGACGAGGGTGAAGAAGAGGCATGCGTGACAACGCTGCGGTTGCTGGATGCCGACGATGAGGGCCTGCTATCGGCACTGCGCGCTGAGGGAGACGGGGAGGAACAGAAACTGCCCCATGGTGTGCCGCGCAAGGAGTTGACGTGGCGACTGGTGGCAGAGTGCATCCGCCGCGGGCGTTTTGCAGAAGTGAAAGAGACGGCGGCACAGATCATGCCCGCTGTTCCGGCGGAAAACGAGATCGGCGCGCGACGTCTGCTCACCGTGGCGCGCGCTTTTTTGCGCGAAGGAGATTGGAAAAAGGCGCAGAATTACTATCGTGCGGCGCACCGGAGTAAGACTTCTCCGGAGTTCGCTCAGGCGATTCTGCGAGAGCACGCGCTGTTAATTGCCATCGGCTGTGGGGACTACGTAGATGATATTCAGACCATCGACATTGCCGCCGAAAAATTTGAATCCCCGGCGGACGAGATGGAGCTTTTGCACGAGTTGATGAAGATCGATCCGGATATCGCCCCCACCTCTTCGCTCGCGCCGGAGGATCGAGACGCCGCTCGCCGTCTTCTGCGCGAGTTAGTAGACCAGCACCCTGTTGATCGCGCATCGTCCTATTCTCCTGTGCTGAATATCTATCTCGGCCGCGCGCATCGTCTCTTGGGGGAGGACGAGATTGCGCTCGACTTCATCAAAAACGGTATTCAAGCTACCGCAGGGGATACGACTACCGGCGCATGTTGTTTGCGCGCTCTCGGATTGGAGACGTTGGCGCAGTCTGCGCTGAGTTACCGCCGCACGCATGCCGCACTGGTGTTATTGGAACGGGCAGATTCAGAATTGCGCGGCGTGCTGCCGGAGCATTGTCTGCTGCATGCGCGCATCACCAATTGCCGAGCCTGGGCTCTCTACCAAATCCAGCGTTATGAGCATTCTCTTGCGTTGTTCAAAAAACAGCTGGAACAAACCCCGTCCGATCATCCTGTACTCCGCATGTCTTCTCTGGAGGGTATCGCGCGCAGCTACCTTGCATTGGGGCATCCGGCGGAGGCGCTGGATGCCGTGGAAGAATGTTTACAGCTTCGGCTGCGTCATACCCCGAATCGCAAGGAAATTCTCGGGAGTCTCTATCTGCTCCAGGCGCAGTGCTATGAGCGCGAGGAGAGCTTGCAGAAGAGCGCTGATCTCTATGAAAAGGCTGCCGAAGTACTCCCGACAAATCATCCCCTGCATCACGATGCGCTGACCGGGCAGGCAACGGTCCTCATGCAAGCGCAGAATTGGAGCGCCGCATGCAGCGCGTGGGTGAAATTGCTTCCCCTTGTGCCGGAGATTGATTGCATGCAGCGTGAAGAAATTGAAGGCCAGATCAAATATTGCCGTAGCATGTTGGAGCAGGAAACTCAAGAAAAACAGGAATCTCCTGATTCCGTCAATACCCATTGAACTCTATCTCACTACCCTTTATGAATCGTAGATACCGCCACCACCGCAACTCGCGCAGCGTCAATTACACCTTCCCTATTGCTGTGCTCAGCTTTGTACTCGCAGCCAGTCTCTTCTGGCTCCTCTGGGCAAAGGGAGAGGCTATCCGTCTCTATTTTGAAGGTAAGACCATCTACGTACCGGACAACAGCGAGGCGAATGAAAACCTTGACCACCTGCTGGAGGATCTCTCCGGTGATAAGTCTCAGTTGCTGGAATTGGCCGCTAATTATCGCGTCCGCCTCGGGTGGATCAAGTCTGATGCGACTCGGCGGCATTTTCTGCGAGTACTCATGAATAACCTATTGGATAAGCGGCAATGGGATGAGGCGATTAAACTCCTGCCGGAGGTAGAGAGCGTAATGTCGCTTTCCGACATGGAACGTGTCGCCACCGAAGCCTTACGGCGTGGGGATTACGAGCTTCAGCTGAGGCTTGACGCCAGGATACAGGACGACGCCGTGAACCGTCCGGAGGAAGCTCCTCTCCTTCTCCGGTCCATTCGTCGCACCGCGGAAAGCTGCATTAAGATGAACAACCCGGAGGGAGCCGTGAAAGCCATTTCCCGTCTGGATGCGCCGGCTGTACTGGCTCGTTTTTTCTCCCCGGAACTCGCCTCTGAGGTGGCGGATCTGCAGATGCAGCGTGCGGATGTAAGTACCATCAAGGAACACCCTCTGCAGCTTGTGCGTAATGTGCTGGAACATGCTAAGTGGCCCGCTTGTCGTGCTACAGCCCGTCTCTTGCTCGAAGAAGTTTCCATCGCTCTACGGGATAATCCGGCTTTGCAGCAGGCGGCTCTCAAAGAAATCGAACTCAAGTTGCAGCGTTGTAGTGAGGCTCTGCATGATTATGGCGATAAGGAGCACAAGCTGCCGCAGTGTTACCTGCTGCTCGGGGAGCTGCGCGAACGCATGGGCGACTACGCGGGCTGTGTGCAGGCTCTCACGCTTGCCAAGGCTTTTGCCGAAAGCTATGGGAGCGCCGATCTGGCGTTGCAGTTGAAGCTCGCACGCCTTCGTGCCAAGGCTAATATGGCCCGCGACGCCCAGGAGGAAGCCCTGACGGATTGCCGCTTTATCGCGGATCATGAAACGGATTCCGAACAGCTTATAACCGCCCTCACTTATCTTTCGACTCATGCGAAAGGAGAAGAGAAGGAGAAGCTTCTGGCGCGGCTGTGGGATGTGATGAAATCCCAACCAAATGCCACACCGGAGACGTTGAAGGAACGCGCCCGCATTGCGTCCGAGATTTCGCAATTGCATGCTGAAGCCGGGGCTCGCGCAGAGGCGATAAAATGGGCTATTCAGGCGTTGAATGCCACCAAGGAGGCTCATCCGGACCAGACTGATGGCAAGTTCCTGCGTGCCAATTATAATCTTGCGTTGCTGCAGAGAAGCAACCAGGAAGACATCACGGCGCTACGACGTTTCCGTGATATCGTGAAGGCGATTGAGGAGTTTTCGCCGGAGCAGCGCAAAGAATTTGATGCAGCGGATGGCTCTTTGTATCGATCGGCCGTGCGAGAGTACGCGCGCACCTGCCTGCTGACCGGCGATCGAGATTTGGCACGTGCTGTGATTCGAAAGATCCGCGAGGGTTTGCCGGAGAAGAGACGCTGATAATACGCTCCCATGCCATCGCTTCAGCGTAACAGTCTCATTGCCACGGCGGCCATTTTCTGCTGCCGTTTCACCGGACTCTTGCGCGAGATTACCTACACAGCTCTCTTTGGCGCCACAGGGGCTCTGGATGCCTTCCTGACTGCATTTCGCGTGCCGAATATGTTGCGCGATATGTTTGCTGAAGGCGCGCTTTCGCAGAGCTTCACAAGCGTCATGAGCAAAGAGGAACAGACGAATGGTTCCGACGCTGCGTGGAAACTTGCGCACCGTATCGTGTCGCAGTTAACCTCCCTGATGCTCGTGATCGTGGCGGCAGGCGTGCTTCTGGCAGGGATATGCATGCAGTTTCTCTACCCGGAACGTGCTGTTTTGCAGGTGGAGTTGCATGAGCAGGCGCCTGCTCTTTCTCCGCAGAGAGAGGCGATGGCGGAGTACCGGGGATTGGCGCGTGGAGAAAATGGGTTGCAAAAGGCGCGCGTAGTGTTAGAAACACCCCTGTCCGGACTTTCCGAGCAGAGTAGTGTTCGTATAGATGCCCTTTCATCGTTGCGTATCGGTGAGCGGGTGAAACTCACCACCCTGCGCAGTAGTCGGGAAAAGGGGACACTGCGGGTGGAGCCTCGTACTTTCCCGGATCTCGCCGTGGACCTCTGCCGCATCATGTGGCCGTTTATTCTCTTTGCGTCGCTGTCGGCGCTGAGCATGGGCGTGCTGAATGTCTTTGGGGTCTTTGGTCTGCCCAATCTCGCGAGTGCCGCATTCAACATCACCACCATCGTTGTAGGAATCGCAATCGGTTGGTGTATCGATCCCTCATTTGGGGCAAATGCGTTGTATGGTTTCGGGGTCGCCGTGCTCTGTGGCGGGGCTGCTCAGCTCGGCGTGCAGCTTCCGAAACTTCGCAAGCTTGGGTACCGCCCGCATTGGGATATAGGCCTCCGTTGGCAGGGAGGTCGTCTGCGCTTCACAGATCCCCGGGTGCGTGCGGTGTGGGCGCTCATGATACCCGGCGCTATTGCAGCCGGTATCACTCAGCTGAACGTGTTTATCAATACCTCCTTTGCCCTGTATCTGCCGGCCGGAGCCGTGACTGCCCTCTCCTGCGCATTTCATCTCTGGCAGCTGCCGGTGGCGCTCTTCGGCGTGGCGGTTGGAATGGTGGTGTTGCCCATGGTATCGCGGCTCTCACTCACCCGTGGGGGCAGCGGGGAGATTCCGGTCCGCCTCGCAGAGGCTTTGCGCTTTGTAGCGTTTTTTGCCCTGCCGTCGGCGGTGTTGCTCGGTCTGTGGGGCGAGGAGATTGTGAGCATCTTCTTCCAGCGCGGGCGCTTTGATGCGCAGGCAAGTGCGTTGTGCGGGAGGGTGCTTTCCGCTTACTCGCTGGGGCTCCTTGGCTACGCCGGGATGAAGGTGCTGCAGCCGGTTTTCATGGCGCTGGAAAAACCGTGGGCTCCGGCCGGGCTGGCGCTTGTGGCCTTTGGATTTTCAATTGCGCTCAACTATACCTTTGTGCGCGTTCTTGGATTGGGCGCCACATGGCTGGCTCTCACCACGGCTCTCATTACCACGCTCAATTTCCTCTTTTTCTTCTTTTACTTGCGCCATCTTCTGGGGGGTATGGCAAGCGGCGTGTTGGTGGGCGGATTGGTGAGAATCGCCGGGGCAGGACTGGTTCTGGCGGTGTTCTGTCGCCTGGTGCAGTTATACTTCTTCCAGGGATTCACAGATCATGTTTTCTGGGTGCGCTTTGGCCTGATAGTCCTCGCAGGCTGCGGTGCGGGCGTGGTATATGTGGTATCCGCGCTCATCTTGCGCGTGCCGGAGCTCGCTTCGCTTTTCAGCAAGCTCCGCGCGCGGCTGAGCCGATGAACCCGACCAGGGCACACGCATTTTCAATGCGCTTGCCCATGTACGATGTACGATTTGGGAAGTTCCTGCACTTGCGCGCGAATTTTGCGAAGAACGCTTGTCGTCGTGATTTTTGATGCGTATAAACGATGATTTCAGTCAATAAGGGCATTCCTCTGTTAGTTAACTTCTCGTCAAATGCGTTTGCCCTGTGAACCCGGCATCTCAGCGCCCGCCGGCGAAGCTTATTTCTTTGATCCAAGCGCTCTGCGGCATTGCAGCAGCCTGTGCGGCGGTGAAGGGCATGCGCGGGCGCCAGTTGGTGCCGCCCGTCGTGCCGGGCAAATTCAGCCGCACCGGGATATCAAAAAGCTCGGTCCACATGAGCGCCGCATAATCTGCCCGGCAGCGCAGCAGGGCGCGGTAGAGCGCATCCTTGATTTTTGCCCCCCACGGCACGAGGCTTTCCCTCTTTCCTAAACCGGCATAATCGCCCAGTCGGCAGAGGGTCTCTCCGCAATCTTTGGCGATACGTAGTGTTTCCCGGATTTCATCGGGACTCCGTTCGGTATTTTTGGCAGCTTCGCGTCCCTGTTGCACCCTTCCGTACCATTCGTCCCAATCCACGCACAGGGGAGGAAAATCATGCGTGGCGTAGGTGGCGAAGGAGCAGGGATTGTATGTATCGCCCCGAATGATGCGTCCAAGGGCATCGCATTCCCAATGCGGAATCTTGAAGCCTGCAATGCGAAGACGAGAGAGGTCAGGGCGTACGTAATCCGGCACGCAGCCAAGATCCTCGCCGATCACGCGCTGCCCCGGCGTGGCCCGCAGAATGGTGCGCAGCAGTGTATCACCCTGCATGAGATTCTGCCGCCGTTGATCCGGTGTATCGTCCGGCCGTGGACGGAATCCCGGGCGGCGCCCATTGCAGCGAGCGGCAGCCTCATCCGCAGAGAGGGACAGGAATTCCGCGTTGTGCGACGGCATCCAAGGGAAGGCATAGATGCGGTAGAAACCGAGGATGTGGTCGATGCGGTACATGCCGAATATTTCCGTGAGCTTTCGGATGCGACGTACCCACCAGGCGAGACCATCCCTCTGCATAACATCCCAGCGGTAGAGCGGTATGCCCCAATTCTGCCCCCACTTTGCCGTGAAGGGATCCTCCGCAAAATTGCCCTCCGCCGGTGCGCCGCCGCTCCAGTCCATATCGAAAAGGTAGCGATCGAAGAAAACGTCCGCGCTTGCTACGGAGATCCCGATGGGCACATCGCCCATAAGCAGCACATTCCTGGCGTCCGCGTGCTTGCGAATCATGCTCCATTCTCGCGCGCAGAGCCACTGGAGCCATTGGCGGTATTTCTTCTGATTACTCGCCTGCTCATCCATGTCAACAAAGCGGCGTGCCACATCAGTGTCTTGTACGGGCCATGTCCACCACGCGCTGGTGCCAAAAGCTTGGCAGAGCACGCGGTAAGTCGAGTAATCCTCCAGCCAATTGCTTTCCCTTCTGCACCACGCTTCAAAGGTTTCCCTCAGATCAGAAAACTCCTGTTCGGTGGAGAAACGCTCCCATGCATGGCGCAGCCACTCTCCCTTGTAGGCGCGCACGCGAGCGTAGTCCACGAGATCGCGTCCGCCCGGCAATTGCAGGGGAGGCAGGTCGTCGCGGTAAGCAGGCAGCTTATCCAGCGGCATGCCGGGTACGCGCTCCAGTGAGAGATAAAGAGGCTCCAGAGCAATCGAGCTGATGGCAGAATAGGGAGATGGCACATCCTCGCTCCCGAGTTCATTTACGGGCAGAAGCTGCAAAAAGCCCACGCGATGATCCGCTGCCCAGTCAATCCATTCCTCCAGTGCCATCAAGTCGCCGATGCCGGCATCGCCCTGCCTCCGCAAGGAGAAAACGGGGATCAGGACTCCTGTCATGCGTCGCTTTTCCATCATGAGGATCATTCTACCAGATACCTCCCCCACCATGCAAGCGCGCTGTTCACAGCAACCGCAATTGGATAAAACCGAAAGGTAGAGAATCCCTCCGATCGATTGATCATGCTTATTTGCGGACACCCAAACTGCAAGGACGGTGTCTTCAATGCGTTCGCAAGACGGCTCATGGACCATCCCTCCCCTTCTGCGTACGTATTTGGAATACGTAT
>CANQJI010000040.1 GCA_947624205.1 uncultured Akkermansia sp.
ATAGGCGCCCCGAGCGTGAGCAGGGCGAGGTAGCGCGAGGTGAGCTGGTAGGTCTTACCGGTGCCGGCAGAGGCGGCAATGGAACATCCTGTAACAAGTGCAGACATAGTTAAAAAATTGAAGGGTTATCTGAGGGGGGAGAGACCGCAAACGTCGCGCAGATGATCGTCGATAGCGGGGGTGCCGAAGGAGAGGAAATCTCTGGTTGAATCATTGGGTGTTTCGCCGAAGTCTTCACGGGAGTACAGGCAGAGTCCGCGACGAATAAGGTCGATCGCCAGCCTTGCGGTTTCTATTCCGCTTTCAATGACTTCAGCCGTTAATTTTTTTCTGCTATATTTGAAGACGTTGTACTCGACATTTTTGCCGCGAGGGAGGTTGTAATAAGCAAGCTCCGGCAAGGTGTCGGGATTCTCAAGCCGCATGAGCGCGTATGCATTCAGCGGGAGTTGCACTTCCACCCACCGTTTGAGTGTGTCATTCTCCCCTTTCAGAGTTGGGAGGTCTTTCATCCTCTTTTCAAAAAAAACTTTATCCTGGATGGTTTTCAGATGTTTTTCCTGCGGTTTATCGCCACTTGTCTTGTAATCGATGATGCGGTAGGTGTTTTTGTCGAGATTGTAATCCACGCGGTCGATGATCATTTTAAGGTGAGCGAGCGAGCCGTCCGGCAGATCGAGATCGGGGTTCACCGACCATTCCAGATGCTTACAGCACCAGCCTTCGCTCAGATCTTTCACGTGGCAGTCAACAAAGAGCTTGAGGCTCTCGCCCATGGTTTCGCGCTGATTCTGCAGGAAAACGGGCAGCGAGTCCTCTCGATCGGCAGCGTAGGCGCCGAATTCCTGCTGGAGGAGTTCCCGCGCATACTCGTTGATTTCACGGTTCAGACTGTTGGGTTCGACCCCCTGCGGGCGCTCCGGGTAACGCTCGACCAGTTGTTTGAGGATACGGTGCAGGATGGTACCGTAGGTGTTCGCCTGGAGTTCACGTGTGCTGTCCTTGTAGGCGTCGGAGGGAGAGATGCCGTGGAGTTTATTCAGCCAGAAGCGCAGGGGACAGGTCAGGAAATCCTTGATGAGCGAAGGGGAAAAGGGTGAGTCTGCTGAGAACGGATTCGGTTTGCCTTGGGCAATCAGCTCAATGCTTTCCATGGGGTGCTTCTCCTCATTCCCTTCCGTCGTCTGCACCGGGGCAGGGGAGGAAGCCGTTTGTCGGAGCAGACGGAATTGCTCATAGACTTTCGGTTCTTTAGCCTCCTCCGGGTCGCTGAAAAGCTTTTGCACGCGTTTGACGAGGTCATCGGCATGGTCTTCAGGGAAGCGAAGGAGGAGGGGCGAGGGCGCAATGGGGTCATCCTCCATTCCCTGGCGGGCTGTGAGAATGCGCACATTTTCCGCTGCTCCTCGGCTCTTCAGGAGGGCGGTGAGCAGAAAGGCGTCCCGCGCGCTGCGGGAATTTTGCGTGGGCAGCCCCACGAGCTCCTTGAGCTTCTCCGTGAGGAAGCCCGCATTGCCACCCGCCTCCGGCACGCAGCCCTCATGCAGTCCCAGCAGGAGGAGTCGCTCCCCGCGCGTGTACGGCAGCTCGATCCAGTCAACGGTCTCCACGGTTGGTTCTTCGTTCTCGTCCGGTTGGTCGGGACGACAAGTGGCGCTTTCGAAACGCTGCTGGAGCATCAGGAGCGTGAGTTCGGGGGTGACATCGGGCGCGGCGCACACCTGCACGGCTTCGCGCATAGCGGTCGAGATGAGAAGCGTGTCGGGAGAAGGCTCGGGACAGGAACTCTCGATGATGTCAGCAAACTCAGTCAGGGCTTCGGGGAGCGTGGAGGAGGCGAGGCACTTCTGCGCAAGATCGTACAACTGCCGGGCGCGGCGGAAGCAGTCCACATTCTTCTTGCGCAGGAGGTCGAGGAACCGTTGGACCGATCCCGGGAGATTCTCTGAAATCACTTCATCAAGCGTAGCGTCCATCGATCCCTCAGCGGGAGTGTTGCGCAGAAGGACACCCGTGCGCAGGAGGTCGAGGAAGGCAAAAACGTATTCCGAGTCGACAATGTCCAGCGGACTCGCACTCTTCTTGGAGAGGGGAAGCTGCTTGGCTGTTTCGACGTAGTGGAGCAGACGCGCCGGGAGCTGCGCGGCATCCACTGTGGTGAGTTTGCGTCCGGCGCTGAGCTGCAGTCGCCAGCGATTCCCCTCCGCGTGGGCGAATGCCGTGCAGAGGGCGGAAGAGAACGAGGGATCGCACAGCCCGAGCACCACCTCATCCGAAGGACACCCCCCGGCTTCTCGGACTGCCTTTACCCCAAAATCCTGCGCGTCGTCCGCCGGCTTGAGGATGCTCTCTTCCGGGATGTCAAGGGGGCGATCGGACCAGTGTTCGGTGACAGGCATGCCCCAGGCGTCGAAATGGATTCGCTCTTCCTCCGGTGCGTTCACCCAAACCTTCACATGCCCGGGACGTTCCGCCAGCACGTTCTCCAGTGTCTTCCGCAAACGAGCAGACAGCTCCGGCAAGGCTGCGAGGATGATCATGCTTTCCTCTTTCGGACGCGGCTGCTGGGGCACCGTTTCGTTCGGTGGCACTAAGCGGTCCACTTCCGCACAAAGTTCGCTGAATTCCTTCCAGCGCTCACTTTCCTCGTCCATGAAAGGTTGGTCCGGGGAGGTGTTGTCGGGATTCTGCTCGAGCTTCCGGTAGATTTCTTCCGGCGTTTGAGCTTCCTGCTCCATGAGGGAGCGCATGCGAAGCAGTTGATGGGCAGTACCGAGAGCGCGGCGGTCACTCAGCGCTCCCTCCCGCTCACCAAGCAAGGTTGTGTACGACTCGGGTGACAAGCGTTGCAACGTCTTCACCCACGCGATGAGTTGCTCATCCTCCGTGTTTTTTTTCTCCGGAAGCAAGCGCCCGGGTTGCACGATGCGCGGCATCAAAATAGGTTCCGCTATTTGCTCCGCCACGTATTCTCGCAAACGTTTGGCGCTTGGAGCAGTGAGGGTGACAATCGTGGCGCGTCGGAATGCATCGGGATCCTCCTGGTTAAGCTTGAGTAAACGATCACCTACCAGTTGGACAGCCGGGGCATCCCAGCCAAGAAATATTAATTCGGGTTCGTAGGGCGTAGGCATTGTTATATGTGCTTGGTTTATATTATACACGTGTTAAGTTAGAATGAATCAATATTTTTTTAACTGGGGAGATCAGGAGGTGTGCATCGTCATACGATCCTGCATACCTGACCTGTGATCAGAGAATGATTTCTTGTTTCAAAAACACCTTATGCATGTTCGTTAGTTGGTCTCAAGAACAAAATTGTGAAGGTGCGATGAGTAGAGCAGCGTACGCGCCGTCTGTCCCTTCCCGATGAGGTAGGACAAGCTGTTCCGCGGCTAAATGCCATTCCGGGTGAAGTTTCAGAAGGTGTTGTACAAGTTCAGAATCCTCTTCCGGTTCGATGGAACATGTGGAATATACCAATCTACCGCCGGGGCAAACAGCTTGCATGGCGTGCTCTGCAATGCTTAACTGAACATCTGCAAGGCGCTTTAGCTCACGGATGGAAATTCGGTGGCGTACGTCGACGCGTCTGCGTAGGACGCCAGTGTTGCTGCATGGCACGTCTACCAGAACGGCATTGAATTGCGAGAGGAGAGCCTGAGGGCAACCTGCGGTCCAGTCACAACATTGCACATGCACGGCTGCGTGCGCGCCTGTTCGCTCAAGATTTTGACGCAGCATAGGGATGCGGCTCTTCTCTGCATCAGTGGCGAGCAGGAAGCATTCTCCGTGAGTATGGCTGAGTATAGCTGCGGATTTGCCACCGGGCGCGGCACAGCAATCCAGTATTTTTTCCCCTTTTGCAGGTGCCAGAAGCTCGACACTGTATCGAGTAGAGGGATCAGCAATGTAAACCTGACCACATTTGAGTTCCTGGAAAGGCAAGTTGCCATCCGGCAGGGCGTACCAGTTCGGAGCATTCGTCAGGGCTTGCCAGTCTGCAGGGATGACTTCGGGAGGTCGGATGGCATTGAGGCGCACGTAGACACGTGCCGGTTGCTGCAAAGATTGAAGAAGCTCCTCGCAATCCTGTTTGCCAAAGCGAGTCAGCCAACGTTCCACAAGCCATTCCGGCATGGAATACCGAAGAGCCAGGGGGAGATTGGACAGCTCAGCTTGCCACTGATCTCGTTGCCGTGCGGCAGTTCTCAGAATGCCATTAATCACAGGTCGGAGCTTTTGCGGAGCCAGTTTTACGGACTCGTTCACGACGGCGTATTCCGGATAGTCCAGAATGAGAAGCTGGCAGAGGGCACAGAGGAGCAGCCAGCGTGCGTCCTTTTGTAAGTGGCGCTTGCCGCGTATGGTAGTGAGGGTGTAATCAAGAAGTTGCAAGTGACGCAATGTGCCCAATACCAAAGATTGGAGCATAGCGCGATCCTTTTCGCCAAGGTGAGAACCGGCTCGTTGGATAAGGGTGTCAGCAAAGACATTCGGATTGGCGTCCCATTTGCAAAGGCAGTCCCATGCCAGGCGGCGAGGCGATGGCAAAGGCGCTGATCGGGAGTGTCGTTTTTTGCTCATAATGAATCGGAGGAAATTTTACGGAGTGTATCGTGAATAGGCAGCAGACCATTGTATGCAAGGACGGCTCCCGTCAGCGCATCGTTGGTGCGCGGGGTAAACTCCAGCCTGCCGCCGGCGGATTCCAGAATGACTTGAGCGGCGGCAAAGTCCCACAGGTGGATGCTCTGCTCAATGTAGGCATCCAGCTTGCCAGCGGCAATATAGCAGAGAGAAAGCGCGGCACTGCCGAGAATGCGCACCTTGCAGACTTGCGAAGAAATGTGTGCGAAGCGGCGCATGCCGGCTGCGCCAGAGCCATCGTGGGTGCCGTGTCCCACAAAGACGACGGCTTGCTTCATTTGTGAACGAGTAGACACATGGATGGGCCTGCCGTTGAGCAGAGGTGTACCGCCAAGCTGTGCCGTATAGAGTTCGCGAGTCATGGGTGCATAGACACAGCCGAGTTGCAGCACGCCACGTACGCGTAGGGCGATGCTCACGCAAAAGATGGGGATTCCGTAGAAAAAATTGACTGTGCCGTCCAGGGGATCGACGATCCATTCAATTTCGCCGCCACTGCCGCCCTCTTCGCCGAGGAAAGCATACGCGGGAAAATCAGCAGTGAGGATGCTGCGGATGAGCTGCTGGCATTGCTTGTCGAGGCGCAGTTTGATGTCGTGTGCACTGCGTTCATCCACAATAAGTTTCTCGCCGAAATGCTTTTGCAGCAAATCGCCTGCCATACGCGCGGCATACTTCGCGCTTTCCATCTCGTGGGTATAATCGTTCATGATTTGTTTGCGGCTTCACGCAGCATTCGGCGTGCGGTGGTGTGTAAGTCTTCAGCCAGATTTTCCGTTGCGTGGCTGAGAAGTTTCCGAAATTGAGGAGTGACTTCTGCCGGTTTCCCGGCAGCGTCCAGTACACCGCACCAGAGAATTACGGCCACGCCTCGGTCATTGCATACCATGCTCCAGTATCCTCCATTTTCCGGGAGCTCTTCGTGCAGAGTGACAGGCAGTCCTTCGCTGTATCGGAAGGGTGGAAGATGTGAGACGGCCACGGCTCCTTCACGCCGTAGGATCTCCCGCGGCGGGGTCTCGCGATCGGCAGCGTAGAGCAGTCTTTGTCCGTTGCTCCACACCGTGGAGACGAGTTGAAGGCGGTAATCGCGTCCGGAGTTTTGTAAGGCAAAGAGGAGTCTAGCCAAATCAATCTTTCGCATGCTGAAAAGTCCGTCGTAGAGATCCTGGGCATTTTCTCTGGTCGGAAGGTCCACGTCCGGCAGGATTTCGCTCAGAGTACTGCGTACAACGCCGTAGCCAAGACGTGAACCGGTGATGTGCGCACTGTGTGCCACGATGTGCTGCTCACTACGTCCAGGTAAGCAGGCACTGTAGAAAACGAATGGCGCGGCTACTCTTCCCGGTTTGATTTCGCCCAACCAGTGGTTGATGCCGTCTGTCGAATCCCGACCGCATGCAACGGCCAGCACATTCCCGCGGTGATTCAGCCGAGCATCAACAACTAGTGCGCATATCTGGAGTTTGACTTTACCGTGCCGCGTGGGGGCATTACCCCGTTGCAGATTCGCCGGACGTTTGACCGTGGTGAAGAGTTTTTGGAAGTTTTTTTCGGCATCTCCTTTGTCTTGCCACGCCCGAGGGTAACGAGCCTGGGGATTCTCCAGAGCCCGGAGGGTTTCCTGAATGGCGTGCTCCAAGTGTTGCTGGATAGGCTCATGAAGGAAACTCACCACGGACAACCCGTGGCCTCTTTCACGCGCTATGCCGGGCAATAGATCCAACTCCGTGTTGACCCACATTGCCGGGTAGATAAGAGGCTCTGTAATTTCCTGAGTCGTCGGTTCTGAGAGGGTGACAGGTGATGCTACGGTTTGTTCATACTCCTCCTGTCCGATGTAACCCAGCTCACGCATGCGTTGAAGAGTGTCGTTTCGGGCTTTGGTTGCACGTTTTATGTCCCGCACAGGGTTGATGAGCGACGGTGCTCGGACGATACCTGCCAGCATAGCGGACTCCGCGATATTGAGATCTTTAATTTCCTTTCCGAAGTAAGTGTGTGCTGCTTCACGGAGGCCGTAGCAATTTTGCCCAAAATAAATGCGACTGAGGTACTGGCAGAGCAGGGTGGGCTTGTCATAGCGACTTTCCAGTCTCTGCGCCAGCATAATTTCCAGCAGCTTACGATCGAGGGTCTTGCCCTGCAGGTCGAAGACGTGGCGCGTCAACTGCATAGTGATGGTAGATGCGCCTTGCTCGTAGCTCAAAGAAAGTAAATTATGCAAGACGGAGCGTGCGAGGGCTGAGTAAACAACGCCGTGGTGTTCAAAGAAGTGAGCGTCCTCGCGAGCTAAAAAGGCTTCTACAAGCCCTTTTGGAAGTTCATTCCACGTCACCGGCGCATTGTCGTGTGCCATGAGTGTTGCTACAGGGCGCTGATTGCTGTCGTATAGAGTGCAGCCGGGAAGACTGCTGATGAGCTGCCCCGGGTCGTATCCTGCTGCCCGAATTGAATAGACGATAATCACAGTGAGGAGAGCGACGGCAAAGAACACCCCGGCAACCATGAGCAAAAAGAGCTTCTTGCGGCCTACGCTCAAGATATGGTACCAGCGCTTGTGCCGGTTCTGTACTTGTGTGAAAATCATTCTCTATTCTCCCTTTTGGGGGCTGTGTTACGGATCAGTCGTTGTGCAGCTTCAGGGGGGGACCAGTGCGGGAATTCCGTCTTCAGGGCTTCACTGTACTGCGAACTTTCGACGTTCTTTCCGCTGCGCTGAAGTGCCTCCGTAAGTTTATAAGTAGCCAGCGGTTTAAGCTCGGCATCGCTCACCACATTGGCCACGCGTCCGTAGTATCGCGAGGCTTCGTCATATTGCCTGCCTGCAAAATATGCATCACCCAGGGTAATGAGCAGGGAGGACTTGATGGGACCGTCAACACCCATGGCAATCGCTTGTTCGCATGTGTTGCGTGCCTGGGGAAGCATACCTGATTCCAATTGCAATTGCGCTAAATCTCGCATTCCTTCCGCTTTGCGGTACGGCTGTGTTTCCATGGCGATGTAGTTGCTTGCCGCCTCCAGCCCGCGTTTGTATTGTCCCAATTCCAGCAGTGAGTGCGCCAGAATTTTCCAGACGATAGGCTCGACTTTCGGACGTTCTTTCTGGCTGCCATCCGGGGCTGTGTATCGCTCTTTCGGTTCGCGCGCAATAGCATCTGTCAGCAGGCGATCTGCACCCGCGAAATCATTTCGTTGAAAGCTCATCCAGCCGCACCAACGCAAAATACCGGGAGGCAAGGCATTGTAGGACGCGGGATTCGTCTGTCTCAAACTGTAGAGCGCGCGTTTCAGTCGGTCGGCATCCTGCATTTTGAAGTAGCACTGCACGAGAGCTGTTTCCACGCGCGATCCGTAGATATCCGGAGCGATAGCTCCTGCCTCTGTGAAATGGGGCACGGCTTCTTCCGGGCGCGTTTCGTAGAGGGCGCAAGCGACGCCGTAATGGGCTTCCGCGAGTGCTGCGGGTTTGATCCCCCGATGGCGATTGTTGATGAGTCCCTCGTAATAGCGAATCATACGCTGTGGATCGCCCTTGCTGGCGTGAGCCGCCTTCTGCCAGCAGACGAGCGCTGCTTGCGAATTTGGATAATGCTGCAGAACATGATCAAAATCCCGCAGGGCTTCGCCGATCTTTCCTTGATCTGCTAGTACGGATCCGCGCAGGGTATAGGCATCCGGCAGGCGAGGATCTTGTTTGTAAGTAGTGATGAAGTGGTTGAGTGTGGGGATGGGGTCGTAGCTGTTACCCTGCGCTGCGCACCACGCTTTCTTGTATTCGGCATCTGCCCGCATTTCTTCCGGCAGTTGTTCGATGCGCAGGACGTCGAACTGCCGCGCTGCTTCCTCAGTATCTGCGGGCATGATATTGTCAGCGTATGTGAAGCGCACCCAGTCGCAGATGGCGAGATTTGCAGTCGGTGATCCCTGTGCCGCATAAGTGCTCAAAAACTTGTGGGCCAAAGAGAGCAGACTGTCTGATCTCTGCTGTTGAGCGCACACGATTCTGCGATAGGCTGCATCTGCTCCCACTGCGCCGCCCGGCTGGTAGCGTTCCGCCATTTCAAACCATTCCGCCGCCTCCCGAAACATTTCCTGGTCGAGATAGGTCTGACCGACAATGAGGGCTCGTCGCGCTTCCTTCTCTGGGGCTTTTAGGGGGTGATAATTTTGGGAGACCTTTTTGAGGATGCCCTCATAGTCCTTGCGTTTGTAAAGGCGTACCAACGTTTCGAGTTGAGCTTCGGCTGTGTACTGCGCCATGTCTTCCGTGTCCGAGATCTGATCATAAAGCGCTTGTGCTTCGGCGTCGCACCCTAGTTGCGAGGCGAGGCGTGCCGCCTGGAGAGTCGCCATGCCTCGCACAGGCTTTGCCAAATCCTTGATTGCAAGTAAACGTTTGAACAGATCATACGCCTCCGCATCTTTTGACTGCTCGGTTTTGAGTTGGGCAAGCGCCAGCAAGCTCGCTTGCAGGATGTTCGGCTGTACACCTTTCTCACTGCAAAGACGCATCAAAATTTCCTCTGCCTCAATGTGTAAGCGTTGTTGAAGAAGTGCGCGAGCAAGGCGGTAGAGAGCATCCTGCCGCAGAGCCGGTCGCCGCGTTTCACGTTCCACGATGCGGAAGTATCCTGAGGCCTTGTTCCAGACGGAACGATCTGCGGCCTGGGTGCCGAGCTTATAGGCCGCGGCTGCCGCATATTCGCCGTTGTAGTTGTCGGCCAACTGTCCGAGCAAACCATTGGCCTCCGCCAATTCGCCCGCTTCTTCCCGACAGACCGCCTGCAGGTAGAGAGCCCTGTCGCAATCTTTCCCTTTGGGGTACTTGCGCAGGTAATTGGCAAAAAGTTTTGCAGCTCGCTTGAGATCAGCACGTTTTTGATTATTGTCGTCAGTTTGACTCCGCGCCTGCTTGCAGAGTTGTTCCGCTATGGCGAGAGTATCCTCCTGAGGGCTGGCTATCAGGGCGGCTTCCTGAGCCGACAGGTTTATGACGGGCATGAGCAGGATTGTCGAAAGGAAGATGCGGGGCAGTGGAGTAGGCATCACTTGACGGAAACGTTTGTGTATTGAGAAGATTACTTTGTTTGGGAGGGCAGTTGCTTGGAGAAAGATACATTCCACACCCCGGCCTGGGAGCAGGTGGAGATTACGTCCGCCACTTTTTGCCACCTCATCTCCGCATCTCCGCGTATGCGCACCGGTTGGTTCGGATTCACCGCTACCATGCGTTGCAGCATCGAAAGGAGCTTTTCACGCGTGAAGACTTCACGGTCGATGGTGATGATGAGTTCCCCGTTCTCCTCCCGAGCATTGATGATGATTTCATCGATGGCACGGGATGCTTCCTCCGTTGTCTTGGGGGCTGTGGGAACCTTTACTTTCAAATCCTGCTCGTTGAGAATGAACTTTTGAGTGACAACGAAAAAGATAAGAAGCAGAAAAACGACGTCCAGCATCGGAGCAAGCTGAAATCCGATGTAATCCGGCATCTTCGCATTGAATTTCATCGGCGTGGAATGGACTCCTGGGGGTAGTTGTTCTGTGATTCTGTTTCCACCATGACTTCCGGGGGACTCATCGCTGGTTGGATCGTGCCCGCCGGGCGCCGTTCTCGGTTCATCTGTACGGATATCAGCGAGAGAACGTGGGTGATGGCTGCTTCCATATCTGCAATGCGCTTTTGGATGCGGTTGCGAAAGATGACATAGAAGAGCATGCACGGGATGGCCAGAACAAGTCCCCCGGCGGTCGTGATCATTGCCTCCGAGATACCGCTTGCCATTTGCATCTGCTTCACCCCTTCGAAGTTCCCTGCCGCCATTTCCGCGAAAGTTCGCATCATTCCAACCACCGTACCAAGAAGCCCTATCATCGGAGCAATGCTACCGATGTCTGCTAGCCAGCTTGCCTGCCGCGTGAGCATGTTCGCCTGGCGAGAGCCCTCCGCCGTTGCCACCTCCCTCACTTCGTCGATATTTGCCCTTGGATTGCGTTGTAGGAACATCATGATCACCTGCAGCGTGCGCGTGAAGCTTGAGTCATTCTCCTCACATAGATCCGTGAGTCCCGCGTAGTCTTTGCGCCGTATCCGTGTTTCCACAAGCGACACAAGTCGAAGAGGCAGCACGGCTCCCTCTCTCGTGCCCCAGAGATTGATCACGATGACCATGAGCGCAAGAAAGGACAATGCCAGCAGAGGCCACATCAGCACGCCGCCCTTTTCAAACAGGTTCAGCGTCTGCTCAATTACATCATCCGATAAGAACGTATATGCTACCATGACTTGCTACGCACGATTCTACTCTAGGTTTTGCCATTTTTCAAGCCGATAGAGCAGGGCAAACGCATTAGAAGTGCGTTTGCCTATGTGCGATATACGATGTCCTATTTACTATTTATTGATAGTGAGCGCATTGCGCCTAGATCATGGCGCCGCCTATGTGCGAAGGACGATTTACGATGTGGGGAATTCGGCGAACGAGAGGAGTCTTTGGAGACACCATCATGATGATCGCTTGACGTCATGATTTATGACGTATAAACGGTAATATCAGTCAATAAGATCATTTTTTTCTGTTGCTCAAGTTCTCTCAAATGCATTTGCCTTGCCTGGGGAGGTAATCTCCTTGCATGGAGAGGAGGTCGGATGTCATACGCCGGATGTAAGAAGTTGGAAGAATCAATTGACTACAGCATTTTTGATCTATCTCATGATTGTGTCCGAACGTGTTTGCTCTGAGAGCAATCCGACATTTTTCTTGCTCTCAGATCTGTTCGTGTTATAATGAACGCGCTATGAGTACAAGTTTAGCTGCAAACGGTGTGACTGATTCCGTGAGGCGTTATGCGCGCTATCTAATGGTGATGGCGGGACTCGGGGGGTTGCTCTATGGGATTGATGTCGGTGTGATCGCGGCAGCAGTGCCGTACATTGAGCAAACTTCGACGTACACCCCGCAGCAGATATCCGTGGTGGTGGCGGCTGTGTTGCTTGGCTCGGTGATTTCGTCTCTGTTTGCAGGGGTATTAGCAGAGTGGTTGGGGCGTAAAAAGGTGATTATCATTTCTGCGTTCCTCTTCACACTGAGTATCCCGGTGATTTGTTTTTCCGATGGCGAATTTGGGGTACTGATGGGTGGACGTATTTTGCAGGGTGCTTCCGCCGGATTGGTCGGAGTAGTGGTGCCGATGTATCTCGCAGAGTGTTTGGATGCGGGGTCACGAGGGAAAGGTACCGGAATGTTCCAGTTCCTTCTCACCGTGGGGCTTGTATTTGCCGCTATCGTAGGGTTGCTGACGACAAAGCTCGTCGGCTCTGCCATGGATGTGACGGTGGATGATACGGACAAGATTATGGCATGGCAAACGATATTCTGGTGTTCTGCGGTGCCGGGGCTCATCCTGTTCTTTGGTGCGTTCAGGCTGAAGGAATCTCCCCGTTGGTTATACCGCCGCGGGCGAGAGGAGGAGGCTCTCATCGCGCTGGCAGCCAACAATGGCGAAGCTGCTGCGAAGGAGATTCTCGCAGAGATGAAGGCGGCGGATGTCGCTGAGGAGCAAGAAAAAGCCGCTATTGCAGAGGCGGCCAAGGGCGATAGCCTCTTGCAGCGCAAATATGTGATTCCCTTTGTTCTCGCTGTGATTGTGTTGGCATGTACGCAGGCCACGGGTATTAATTCCGTGCTTAACTATTCCGTCAAAATATTCCAGCAGGCCGGTTTGCAGGGAGAGAGCGCCAACTATGCGGATGTCGCCATCAAGGTGGTTAACATGCTCATGACCATCGTCGCTGTTTCTCTCGTGGACAAGAAGGGTCGCACTTTCTTGCTCAAGATGGGCACGCTCGGCATCATCGTGGGACTTGCCGGTGTGGGGCTCATGTTCTTGAACGTCGAGAACGAGCGCACTGATGTCACGAGCTTTGTGCAGGCTCAAGTCAGGCAATATGAAGGACGGGGGGCCTACGCCAAGGTTTCTGTGGATGATGCTGTGAAATATGCTGCTACTCAGAAACCCGGGCTTATGCAGGGTGAGTCCATCGCTCCGGGTATGCAGCTCATCGTTACTTACAAACAGGGAGACTCATCCAACCAGGTAGTCGCAGAGAAGTTTGATCGGGGTGCCTGCCTTGATGTAGTGAACAGGGCGGGTCTGACCTATAAGGACGATGCCATGAACGACGTAGATGTCGCCGCTGCTCAGACTGCTTTCCGTGAGGATTTGAACAAAGATTCCATCAAAAAGGATAAGAATTTCAAGCTTTCTGACGTGGTGCGTAAAAACAGGGTGAAACTCGTCGATGGTACGGATGCCAATGCTCTGGAAAAGGCGCTCCTGGAGCTGGAAAGTAACAGCGATCGAGTTATCATTGCCCCCGATTTTGTGTCCAAACCTACCGTGGTTGATCACCTCAGTTTTTGGAACGATCATCCCGAGCCCGGTTCTTTGAAGCCGTTGGAAATTACCCGCGCTGAGGTGGGCATGAAGCCAACTCCGCTCACAGGCTGGCTTGTTACGGCCTTCTTTGTGGTATTTATTTCGTTCTACGCCGCAGGTCCCGGTGTGTGCGTTTGGCTTGCCCTTTCAGAGCTCATGCCTACCCGCATTCGCGCCAACGGTATGGCCATTGCCCTACTGATTAACCAGGGTGTCTCCACCACGATTGCCGGTACCTTCCTGCCTTGGGTGGGTGCGTACGGGTACTCCAACGTGTTCTTTACTCTCGCGGGGTTCACGGTGATTTATTTCATCACGGCCGCCTTCTTCCTGCCTGAGACGAAGGGGCGCACCCTCGAGGAAATTGAGCAGTATTTCACCACCGGCAAAATGCCCCGGATCAAGGATCAGAAAGCCTGAATTAATCTGGTTTTTTGGGGTAGCATCTGCTATTAGCCACCGAATTCAGAGTTTAAGGAAAGACGCAATTTCCTTAAACTCGCGGGATGACTCGCAATTTCAGCAGATTTGACTTGACTCTGAGGGGAGTGGTGTGGCAGAATGCGCGTGCCGCCGGGGTCCCGAAGGTGCAGCCGGAGAACCCCGCCAGGATCGAGAGATAGCAACGGTATTTGGTCTGTGTTTGTCGGATTGACCTCGGTGGCTCTTCTATGGAAGTACTCGTGTTAGCTGCGGACAAGCCGTCCCTGGAGTACGCCGCTAGGGGGGTGGAGTTGTACAGACAGCGGATACGAGGGTTCGGGAAGGTGGAATTGCGTTATGTGCGCGGGGGAAGTTCAATGGAGGTCTCAGAGAGGTTATTGCGAGCAAGCGAAAAGTCTTATCGTGTTGCGGTGGATGAGCGGGGAAAGAACATGAGCACTCGGGAGTTGGCGGGGGTGTGGCAGGGGTGGCAGCTTCGTTCGCTGAGGCGCGTCGCTTTCATGATCGGCGCTGCTGATGGACACAGTGAGGAATTGCGCGCGGCAAGTGACCTTGTGATTTCTTTCGGTCGCCACACGATGCAGCATGAGCTGGCTTTGGTGGTATTGATGGAGCAAATTTACCGTGTGCACACACTTCTGGCCGGTCTTCCCTACCACCGCGATTAATCGTCCGCAAGAAGCAGAGGGAGGAGTTGTTCAGCAGTTTGAACCGGTGGCATCGGGGATGCGTTGCGCAGCTCGTCTTGTCGCGCGTATCCCCAGCCTACGGCGAGAAAGTGGCAGGTTGCATTGATCGCGGTGTTGGCATCATAGATCGAATCTCCGACCAGGGTGATTTGGGATTGAGTAAATCCCCAGAGTTTTGCGATGTACAGCAGAGCGTCCGGTGCCGGTTTGCGTGGGAATTCTCCCGTGAAGCCAAGGATCGGCTCAAAAGGGATGCTCGGGAAGAGCTCACGAATCATAGGTTCTGTGACGTCGTGGGGCTTGTTGGAAAGTACAGCCAATTTTTTCCCGCGCGCGGCAAGGGTGCTCAGCAGTTCCGGAATGCCGGGGTAGGGAAGGGTGTAATTTCCCCGCCAGCAGGAAGGATAACTGAGGCGAAAGGCCTCGTGCATCGGTTCCAACTCATCGATCGGCGCTTCATCTGCATCTCTGTAGCCGATCGCCTGTGCGCAGAGATTGCGCGCCCCGCGTCCGATCATGCCGCGTATCTCCTCCGGTGTACGGCGCGCCCTCCCCAGTATGTCCAGCGCGCGATTTACCCCCTCCGCAATACCGGGAAGAGAGTCTACGAGGGTGCCGTCCAAATCAAAGATGATACCACGCTTCATCAGTGTACGTAACCGCGTTCAGATTCATTGAGGAAGCGGATGAGGTTTTGTACGTAAGTGTTGGAACCATACGTCGGGTCAGCTTGCACCGTTTCGATGCCGTCGTGAGTGTTGGAGCCTTTGAAAAGAAAGATCTTCTTGTAGGCAAACTTGATGGCGCGGATGTCGTCCTCGGCGATTCCTCGACGCTGCAAGCCGATGCTATTTACGGCACGTACCATGGCAGGGAAGCCCTCGGCGATCATGTACGGCGGAACATCCTGGGGGACGCGGGCGCAACCGCCGATCATGGCGTGTTCTCCCACACGGACAAACTGGTGGAGGGCGGCAAAACCGCCGATGATAGCCCAATCTCCGATGTGACAATGTCCTGCTACGCCGGCGTAGCCCGAAAAGATACAGTGATTACCTACTACGCACTCGTGACCGCAGTGAGAATTGATAAGGAAGAGGTTGTTGTTACCGATGATGGTCTTGGTCTCGGGCGAGGTGGAGCGGTTGATGTTGCAATTCTCACGGAAGACGTTGTCGTTACCGACCTCCAGGAAAGTAGGTTCTCCCTTGTACTTGAGATCCTGCGTTTTTAGTCCAATGACTGAAAAGGGGAAAAATTCATTGCGTTCTCCGAAGGTAGAGGGCCCGCCAAGAACTACGTGGCTATGCAGGATACAGCCGCTGCCGAGCCGCACCTTGTCGCCCACCACACAGTAGGGACCTATTACGGCATCCTCAGCGAGTTCAGCGCCCGGGTCGACGATAGCCGTTGGGTGGATTTCTGCCATGAGGTCATTATACCTTTTTTGTCGTTTTTCATCAAGCCCCAATTTTGTTGGGCAAAGAAGTGCGTCACTGGGAAAAATCAGCCCTCGAGATAAGGACAAAACTCTCGAGTAGGAAAAGGAAACTCCTCCGTGTTTGTTCTCGGTGTACAGATGGATCTAATTGAGTGTGACGTCACCAATAGCATCTTCCGGCCATAGGCTGTGACTGACCATGAACTCCTCCCAGGCGATCATAATACGCTCAAAAAGGGCGGGGTTGACCGCGAAGTTTACGAGGGTGTGGTCGGCGTGCGGACAGGGAAGAAATTCGACTGTATTGCCGAAGCGTCGCCATTCTTTGCAGAACCATTCTACGCCCTCAAAATCCAGCAGAGGATCTTCCATGCCGTGTGCGCAGAAGAGAGGGGGTAAACGTTTTCGCAACAGATCACAGGGATTTACAGCTGCAGGATTTGTGCATTCCTGCGCCACACGCAGATTCCATGCCTCCGGGGATTCGGGGTCCACTACCCCGCGGAAAATGGCGACGGCAGCCGGAGAGTTCGGCAACTCGTCGCACTGCCAGAATCGCCACCACGGGTGCTTAGATACGACGGGCTGCATGGCTGCGTTAAGAGCAAGAAGTCCCCCGGCGTCAATGCCGGCAACGGTGATCCGTCGAGGGTTGATTCCCAGTCCTTCAGCTTGAGCATAGCACCACTCCCAGACCTGCAAGCCTTCATCCATAATATCCTCAGCGGTTACCTCGTAGACATCGCGGATGCGTAGCTCAGGGACGAGGCAAGGTATGCCGCGATCCGCAAGTTGCAAAGCCCAAGGAACGAGTTGATTAATGAGGTTCTTGCGCCACATCCCGCCCGGATAGAAGAGTACTCCGGGAGCGTTTTCAGCGGGAGAGTGTCCGGTCGGTGTGAAGAAAAATGCGTGCAGTTCGCATTCATCGGCAAACCGCTTCCAGACAATTGTATGCGCGCGTTGCAGCAAACTCTCTCCGAGTTGCCCATCGGCATTCTTCTGCTGGTTTCCTGCAAATGGCGTCATACCATGCGCCCGAGTATGCTATTTCCTTGCCAAAAAGGCAAGCCTGATGTATGTTGAAGCAGGTTTATGAGGACGTTTTTTTTCATTCTGGCAATGAGCTTCGCGGGGGCGTTTCCTCTGGCGGGGCAACAGCCGACCGCGGTGGCAAAATCCGCTCAACCGCCCCAGCTTGCTCCTCTTCTTACACCGGATCAGGAGAAAGCGCGAGAATTAGTCGAGACCGTGTACAATACGTGGCGACTGAGTGTGCAGAGGGGGGATGAATCCGGTTGGCGATCCTGTACGACGTCTTCTCGGCAGGTGAAGGTGCGCAACCTCATTATTTCGGAGCGTGGCGATTTCCCTCGGGATTTTTTCCGCAGTGCGCAGGGTACGCCTCCCCTGGAGAACTTCCGCTATGCAGGAGCGCTCGGCAGTGCCGGAGGACGCACCCTTGCCGCCACCTATGTCGGTAAATTGCAGTTGGGTAGCAAGGGGGCTGCTCACCAGAATGCCTTTGTTATCGAGTTGGTGCAAGAAGGAGGGAGGTGGAAGATCGATCAGACGCGTTTTTTTGATCTCAGCAAGCTTCCGGCGGTGCAAAAAAGACTGGGGGCAAGAGATATCGCTGTGCTGCGTGAACAGGATGGTTTCCATCCCTACCGTGCCGTTCCGGTTACACCGCCTGTTTGTCCGAAACCGGAGCTCATCGGTAAGGTGTTTGTAGATTGTCCCGGTCGAGCCATTGAGATGCGCATCAATGGAGTCTCTATCCATGAATTTGATAACGAACGCCGTGCAGACACAATCAGCGGCGGACTCAGGCGAGGGAGTAACACGATCTCTTACGTCATAAAGGATAGCGCTTTCAGCTCTGAAAAACCCGGAATGGGGATCGGTCTGTTTGTGATGCCGGAGGAACCGGGCAGTCAGCCGGTCTGTGTGTTTGATCACATTTTAGATGCTGACGGACAGGCGAGAAGTGGGAATTTTACGTTCAATATCACCCCCGAGCTCCTGGCGGCGATGGATCCGAAGAATAAAGCGGCGTCGCCTCAACCCTTCCATGCAGAGCCCTTGAAACCTAGGGAGGCGCCGAAAACGAAAAAATGACGCGTTGCCGGGATTCTTCCCTCCCTTGAGATTCAATGACGCCTATGTCCACTGCCTTTCTACCTCCGGATTTTTTTCGACGCTACAGCGTGAGCGACATATTCGACCGTGGTCTGGAGTGCGAGGTGGATCTCGGTTGCGGGGATGGCGGATTCTTGTTAGCGCTGGCGCAACACGAACCGGACCGTCTTTTCCTGGGGGTGGAGCGCCTCCTCGGCCGCGTGCGCAAGGTATGTTCGCGCGCGGACCGTTCGGGGTTGGAAAATGTGCGGTGTTTGCGTGCGGAAAGCCGCTATGTGTTGGAGTGGATGCTGCAGGAGGGAAGCGTGCGACGCCTGCACTACCTTTTCCCGGATCCGTGGCCGAAAGAAAAGCACCACAAAAAGCGTCTCGTCCAAGCGGATTTTATACCGGTGCTACACCGCGTGTTGACGAAGGATGGCGAGATGCTCTTCCGCACCGATCATGAGGATTATTTTTCATGGGTCTGTGATTGCATGGGGGCATCGGGGCTTTTCTCTCGCGTGGATTGGGACGACGACGCCTTTTATCCGAAAACCGATTTTCAGCAACACTGGGAGTCTCTCGGTAAGCCCATTTATTCTGCCCGATTTTTACGCCATGAATTTTGAACTTCACAGAACTGACCCCACTGGGGCGCGCTGTGGAGTACTCCACTTGCCGCATGGGGACGTGCCTACTCCCATCTTCATGCCCGTGGGAACCCAGGGCTCGGTGAAAACTCTACATCCCACTGAGTTAGAGATGCTTGGTGCACATATTATCCTGGGCAATACGTACCACCTGAGCTTGCGCCCCGGGGATGAACTCATTCGAGATCTTGGCGGACTGCATCAATTTGCCGGTTGGGAACAACCCATGTTGACGGATTCCGGGGGATTTCAGGTGTGGAGTTTGGCAAAGCTTCGCAAGATTTCAGAGGAAGGGGTTCGTTTTCGAAACCATATTGATGGCGCCTATACGTTGCTCACCCCGGAGAGGAGCATGGAGATTCAGGCGAATCTTGGGGCGGATATCGCGATGCTCTTTGATGAATGCCCTCCGTATCCCTGTGAAAGACGCTATGCTGAGCAGTCTCTGGGCTACACGATTCGCTGGGCAAAACGGTGCAAAACTTGGGTGCAGCAGCACGTCCCCACCAGTGGGAAGGGGTTGCAGCAGCATTTCGGTATCGTGCAGGGATCAGTTTTTGCTGATTTGCGGCGTGCTTGTGCGGAGGAACTCGCTGCGATGGATTGGGATGGCTACGCCATTGGCGGTGTGTCTGTGGGCGAGCCCGAATCCGAGATGCTGCGTGCCATTGAGAACACGACTCCCTATTTGCCGCAGGACAAAGCGCGTTATGCAATGGGACTTGGCACCCCGGTGCAGATTCTGGAGATGATCGAGCGCGGTGTGGACATGTTTGACTGTGTGATGCCGACTCGTCTGGCTCGGCATGGCGTGGCGCTTACCCCGGATGGTCCGATGCACATTAAGAATGAACGCTGGAAGTACGACAAACGCCCCATTGACGCGGAAGGACATGAGCACGTTACTCGTTTTTCCAGGGCGGCTGTGAGACATTTCTTCCGTGCCGGGGAAATACTGGGGCAACGTTTGCTCTCGTTCCAAAATCTTCATTTTTATCTAAGGCTCATGGCGCAAGCGCGAAGTGCCATTGCGGCCGGACAATTCGCTGCCTTCAAAAGCAGCTTCATCGCGCGTTACCAAGCTCATCAAATACCATGAACATAACACCGATCCTGGCACAAGCCGCCGCCCCCGCTGCCGAGGGCAATCCCTACCAGATGCTCATCACGCTGGTTCTCATCTTCGTGATTTTTTATTTCATCGCGATTCGTCCTCAGCGTAAGCAGCAGAAGGAACTCAAAGCTCGGCAAGATGCCCTCAAGCCCGGCGATAAAGTCATCTCTGCCGGTGGAATTTTCGGCATCGTGCGTGAGGTGAAGGATTCTACCGTACGGTTGGAGGTTGCTCCGAATGTGCTCATCAAAATAGTGAAGAGCCAAATTGTGCAGAACGTCGGCAAGGACGGCTCGCCGGAGAATTGATTTTTTCTCGTTTCTCATTCATGCAGGGCGTTTTCACCATTGAGGAGTTGGAGGCGCAGTCTGCTCTGCTTCCCCATCCACGACTGGGTGTGGTCGGTAATCCGATTGCCCATTCCTTGTCACCTGCCATGCAGTTGGCTGCCATGCGTTCCGCCGACATCGGCGGGTCGTATGTGCGTATCCTGTGTTCGAAAGCTCCCGGTGCGTTCCGCGATCTTGTGAAGCGTCTACGTAAGTTGAATTTCCTTGGGGTGAACGTGACCGTGCCATTCAAGCGGGATGCTCGTGCCGTGGCGGATGAAGTGGATCGTCTTTCCGAACTCAGCGGGGCGACGAATACGCTTGCTCTGCATGAGGGGAAGATAGAGGGGTTCAATACGGATGGACCCGGCTTTGAGTATGCGCTGGAAGGTCACCGCGCAAACGGATTGACCGAAGATCGTATCCTGATACTTGGAGCGTGTGGCGGGGCGGGGAATGCGCTGGCGATACAGTGTGCGCTATCCGGGTGCCGTCATCTGATGCTCGCTAACCGCCCCCGGTTGGAATTGCAGCAGCTTGCGGCGCGACTGGGAGAAATTGCGCCCGGCCTGCGCATCACCACGTGCTCTATGCTGGATGGAGAACAGATTTGTACCGCCGCACGGGAGGCTGACATGATCGTGAACGCCACAAGTCTGGGGTTGTCTGCGGATGATCCTCTGCCGATAGCGGCTGAGTTGTTGCACGAAGGGCATGTTGTGTTCGATCTCATTACACACGATACGCCTTTGCAGCGTGCGGCAAAAGAAAAGGGATGCAAGGTATGTGACGGTCGGGATATGCTGGCGGGGCAGGGGGCTCTATCCTTTGAAAAATGGTTCGAGCGCCCGGCGGACACAGCAGCGATGCGTGCGGCCTTGTTCAATGCAGCAGTCGTTTAGCTCCCGGTACATTCAGATGACGTGATTCTGCAGCGTAGCCGAAGGAGCCCACATCCGGCACGTTTTCATTTTTTCGCACGTGATGGGGCGTGGTGTCACTGCGCAGGAAATTGACGATACCGTGACCGATAGCTTGTGCAAAAGCAGTCGCTCCGGCGTTTCGAGTGAGGTATTCCGCATGCGCGAGGTTATTGACGAATGCTGCCTCCACTACGGCCGCCGGGATGCCTGAATCATCGCAGGCGTTTAGCCAGCCTGCCGCACGGTCGGCATCCACGCGGCGCACTTCCACCGAGCAGCCGCGCCCGCCGTTGGGCATGCCGTGGTTGAGTACTTCATTATCCAGAGCGCGGCAAATTGAGGTTGCGAGGCCACGTCCGTTGAAGTGATTGCAGAGAATGACACTGCGTCCTCCGCTCGCCCAGCGGCTCCCGGTGCTGTTGAGATGAAGAAAAACAATGCACGTCGCTCTTTTCCAGATAGCGTAGTCGGCGCTCACCATGCCGCTCCCCACGCGATCCGGATGATAGCGAGAAGGTGTGCGCTTTCCCCCCGCGTCCGGTCGGCGAAGCTGGATGACACCGGCTTTCCTGGCAAAGCTCGCAAGAGGTTCACGAGTGGGGGCAAAACCGCGGTTCGTGATTATGCAGTTCCAGCCGGCGCGTTTGATAACCTCTTTCACGACACCGGCATATCGATACCAGAATTCACATTCCCTCAAAGTCATCCCATTCACCGCTTCCGGAGCAGAGGCTCCTTCTCCTCCCACAAAATGACCGATGTCGAGCACAACTGCTCCCCCCTTCATGGCTCTCGCATCCTGAATCTGCGATTGCGCATACAGTCCGCCTGATAGCAGCAACAACAGTACGAGCATCCTGTGAATCATGCAGGGAGTTTACCCCCTACCTTTCCGGGAGTCAAGTATCCTCTGTCGTTATGCGTAGGGCAAACGCAATCAGATAAAGACGAAAACAGGTAAACTCTTCGGTTGCTTGATCATCGTAAGTCAATTCGTAAATAGGCAACCGCCCGCCGGGTTTCCCCGACGAGCGGCACTTCATTTACCTGTTGTATTGTTCCTTTTGAGAAGAACTCGTTGAATCCTCCTCAGAAGCCCATTCGGACGCCCAGGGCGGCGTTCCATGCGTTCGCGTGCTCACGCAACTCGCCGCCGGCGTTCACGTAGATCTGCGAGTTCGGTGTCATCGGTACATTCACTCCCGCTCCGAACTGGAACGCCGTGCTGCCTGCCTTCGAACCGTACACGTTCTGCGTGTAGCTCGGATCTGCCAGCAGCGCCACGTTCGCCACGCTCCGGCGGGCGCCCATGTCCTGCGCCACATTCGCATGCACCTCCGTACTCGCCGTGCGGTTGACAGCCTTCGCGGAGTTGATCGCCGCCAGCCAGCGCAGACCGAGACCCAGTGTTACCGTGTCGCGCGTCTGCTTCTCCGTCGTAAGGCCTACGTTTCCCGCATTCTTCTCGCTGAAGCCATCCATGCTCGTGCGCGTCAACGCCACGTTGAACAGTGGCTGGAGGATGTTGCTCTTGTTGTCCTTCACCGGGTGGAAGTCATACGTGAGTTCCCACATCGCGCCCAGGCTGCTGCCGCTCGTGTTGCTCGTGGCGGTGTAGCTGCCCGCTCCGTAGTTCACCGTGCGCTTGAGATCCGCCTCATTCGTGCCGAGGGTGAAGAGCAGCGTGTTGCCCCAGCGACCGTTCTTCGCCTGACTCCAGAAGCTCACGGTGTACGTATCCAGATCTCCCTTGGCGTAATCTGCTGCACGCGCTTCCAGGTCGCCATAGCTCGCCGAGAGGCTCACGCCGACGCTCCAATGGGCATCCACCTGAGCATCGATACCCAGAGCGCCGCCCCAGGAGTTGAGGCGATAGCCGCTCTCATCGCCGACGCTGTGCTGCTCGGAGAAGAAGCTTGTACCTTCCACCCAGACGTGGGAGTTCTTGCAGGGGCGCTGCTGGGCAGTTGCCTCATCATTACCCTGGCAGCGCAGCCGTCCCGCCTGCAGGGCGTGGTCACGCACGCGACCCATCTGGTTGCGCAAAGCCGCACTCTGCGCCGCGGAGACTGAGGTGAGCGTGCTTCCCGCCACAGCCGCGAGGGCATTGCGCACGCCTGCCGCGTTGCCTGCCTTGTCCATCGTCTGCAGGGCGGTCATCACGGCAAGCACTCCTTGATC